>JADKFU010000005.1:232500-539442 GCA_016717285.1 Chitinophagaceae bacterium | reverse complement strand
AATAGTTGCGATGATATGTTTTCATAAGCTTCCTTAGGAATAAGCGAACCAATATTGGTCTGCGTTTGCGCCGCAGCGATAAAAGAGCAAAAAATAAAAGTGATGAAAAGCAACTTCATCATGCAACTGATTATCCGCAACAAACCAATGACTTAATGACTCATGACCAAATGACAAATTCTCACGCAACCTTTAGGTGTCGCAACTTAGATTTGTCAATCTTTTCCTGCGCCAATTCAAGCGTGACAGTAAATTCTTTGATATCCTTTTTCGAAGGAATTGTAAACATAACATCCGTCATTATAGCTTCACAGATTGAGCGCAATCCACGCGCACCAAGCTTGTATTCGATAGCTTTCTCTACAATAAATTCAAGTGCATCATTATCAAAAGTCAATTGAACACCTTCCAGCTCAAACAACTTTTTATATTGTTTCACCAAAGCATTTTTGGGTTCGGTGAGAATACGCAGTAATGATTCTTTATCCAGCGGTTCCAGGTAAGTAACAATCGGAACACGGCCAACCAATTCAGGAATCAATCCAAAGCCTTTTACATCCTGAGGCGTTACATACTGAATCAAATTACCACGATCCAGCTTGTCACGTTCTTTATCCAGCTTATAACCAATCGCGTGTGTTTTGTTACGTTTGGCAATAATTTTATCAATGCCTTCAAATGCACCACCGCAGATAAACAAGATGTGCGTGGTGTTCATTTTTACCATCTTTTGTTCCGGATGTTTTCTTCCACCCTGTGGAGGAACCAGCACATCCGTTCCTTCCAGCAACTTCAGCAATCCTTGCTGTACTCCTTCACCGGAAACATCACGTGTGATAGATGGATTATCATTCTTTCGTGCAATCTTATCAATCTCATCAATGTAAATAATTCCTTTCTCAGCGGCCTGTATGTTGTAATCACAAACTTGAAGCAAACGGGTAAGAATACTTTCTACATCTTCGCCAACATAACCTGCTTCCGTAAAAACTGTAGCATCCACAATGGCAAAAGGCACATTTAAAAAACGTGCAATGGTACGGGCCAACAATGTTTTCCCCGTACCGGTATCACCCACCATCATGATATTTGACTTTTCAATCTCTACCTCATCCTTTCCAACATGATTTAATCTTTTATAGTGATTGTACACGGCAACGGCGAGCACCTTTTTCGCGTCATCCTGTCCGATGATATACTGATCGAGAAATCCTTTGATCTCCTCCGGTGTTTTGTATTCCGGCGCTGAAGTATGTGCAGCGGACTGCTTGCGTTCACCCAATTCTTCTTCAATAATTGTGAGTGCCTGTTCCACACAACTTTCGCAGATATAAGCATCCTGTCCGGAAATAAGGATGAGTGTATCTTCTTTGCGCTTACCGCAAAACGAACATTTTTCGGCCGGTTTCTTCATATTGGTTTCTTTCAATTACTCAAGTTATTTAGAGAAATAAATCTTCTATTAAGTTGCATCACTAAAGTCTGATGACTAATGGCCAACGACTTACTTCTTCCCCTCCTTCTTATCCTTCGTCCTGATCAACACCTCATCAATCATTCCATATTCCTTTGCTTCTTCGGCTTTCATCCAATAGTCACGGTCGGAATCCTTTTCCACTTTTTCAACTGACTGACCAGTGTGCAATGCGATGATCTCATACAACTCACGTTTCGTCTTCATGATTTCTTTTGCCATAATTTCAATATCGCTGGCTTGTCCTTCGGCACCACCCATTGGTTGGTGAATCATTACACGACAATGTTTCAAACCTGTACGGCTTCCCTTTCCTCCTGCACATAAAAGTACAGCGGCCATAGAAGCTGCCATTCCCGTGCAAATGGTTGCAACATTCGGATTGATGTATTGCATTGTATCATAAATTCCAAGACCTGCATATACTGAACCACCCGGACTGTTAATATAAATCTGTATGTCGCGTTTTGCATCAACAGAATCCAGAAATAAAAGTTGCGCCTGGATTACATTGGCTACATAGTCGTTAATGGCCTCACCCATAAAAATGATACGGTCCATCATCAAACGCGAAAACACGTCCATTGAAGCCACGTTCATTGGGCGTTCTTCGATAATGTACGGTGTTAAGTTGGTTACTGATTTTCGCATGTATCCTTCAAGGTGCATAGAACTCAATCCCTTGTGTTGTACAGCGTACTTCATGAAATCATTTTGATACATATTTCGTTGGGTTTAGATTTTAGTGGTTAAAAAATTCATGCTCATTCACAGGCTTTTCAACAGGAATAATTTTGGCCTTTAACAAATCGAATATTTTATCGTTCAAAACCTGGTCACGCATTCTTGCTACATATTTTTCATCGTTCAGTAGTGAATCTCCAAGCCGGTCCAGTGCGCCCGGATCATTTTCAAATGCAGCACTGCCACCATAATAATTCGCAATGTCCTTTTTTGCGCGGTCAACCAATTCTTCGCGTGTGATAGAAATACTGTTATCACGAACGAGCTTATCGTGAATCAAATCCCACTTTACCTGTTGCAGCGCCTGCACCATCTGCTGATCATCAAGGTCTGCAGCATCGGCCTGTTGGTTGGAGTTAATCAGCTTTTTCAAAAAATCTACCGGCAAATCCATGTTGGTTTCTGTAATCAGTGTATCCTGAATGTCCCGATCAAATTTTGAAGTGGAATACTTCTCATATTCACTGGTGAGGTCAGATTTGATACGATCCCTCCATTCTACTTCTGAATGAACTACATCTTCTCCATAAACTTTGTCAAAAAAAGACTGGTCAACATTGGCTTTTTCCACATGATTAATATTGATCAGTGTAAAACGGAACCGTTCATTCATGTTTTCGGCTGCATGATGATTGGTCTTCAAAATGTTATGGATGATCAGCTCCATATTATTACCAAATGCATTTTTTATCGCGATGTCGCTGCTTTCTTTTTTCTTAAGGTTTAACAGGATTTGGCGGGTTACTTCGTCCTTCACCAGTTTCATAGAAAAGGAAGAAGTGGCTGAAATTCCGTTTTCCCTAATCTCACCATTCTCATCCAGTTCTTTCCATTCACCATACAGGATATCTTCTTCACCAACTGCTTCAGGATAACTTCTTTCACCCTGCATTGATCTTACACGTTCCATTTCTTCCGTAATCATCTCTTCGCTGATCAGCAATACTTTCTTATCCATGGTGCGGCCATCCAATGCGGGTAATTCAAAAGGAGGAATCAATCCCAACTCAAATCCGAAATCATAAGCTTGCAAACTGTTTACATCCAGTTGCTGCTGGTGCACTTCAAATGGGATCGGTTGGCCAAGCACCTTAAGGTCATTTTCCTTGATGTAGTTCAGTACAGAATCATTCAGCAACTTGTCCAGTTGTTCGGCAAGCACTGAATTTCCGTACAACTTTTTTGCCATCCCAACCGGTACTTTTCCAGGACGGAATCCGTTGATGCTCATTTTTTTGCTGAGCGACTTTATTTCTCCTTCAAGTTTGGTTGCATAATCTTCCGGATTAACATTTACCACCAGTTTAAGGTGGTTATCGTTCATTTGCTCCTGCGTGATGTTCACTTTATCGTATTGTTTGGTTTATGGTTTAAAAATTTTCCGGAACATGCATGATACAAGACCTGACGTTCCGGTGTAGAAATAATTTTATGTGTTATGTTCAGATAAAAACCAGATTCGACTCCCCAAGACTTCCGGCATCCTGACTTTAGCCGGGACGCAGCTATCTATCACACCTTTTTGCCATTCATCACTTCAAAACTGATTTAGTAAAAAAATTATTTGCAGTGCGGATAAAGGGACTCGAACCCCCACGCCTTTCGGCACCAGATCCTAAGTCTGGCGCGGCTACCAATTACGCCATATCCGCAATTCCATCAATTCTACTAACCTTTTCTTGAAAGAAAGTTGCAAAGTTAACCATTTGCCCATTGAAAACACAGTAAGCTTCCAACATAGACATCAGAACCGCGGATGGCAAAGTCAATCTGATTAAAAAGTAAGGGGAGATGAAAAAAGCCGCTCAAGCGCTCCGGGGGGAGATTGTATCAGAACTAAACCGGAAAGTAAAACACCAAAAACTATCCGGTAGAGGGAGATTGCTTGAGCGGCAATTCTTTAAAATGAATTAAATGATTAATCAAAAGTAGGTAACTTTTTTACATTACCAAATTTTTATTCTTTTTTTTTAAAAATAAAAACCCCAAAAAAAAACCCTGACTTCAGCCAGGGTTTTGAAAAGCATCCTACTAAAAACTATGATTGATATTACGATTCAAGCAAGCCGTTCATAACAGCATATTTTACGAGGCCGGCAGTATTCTTGACTCCGAGTTTGCGGAGCAGGTTTTTGCGGTGTGTAATAATTGTCATCGGACTATTATTCAGCTTCTTGGCAATTTCAACATTGGTGAGTTCCTGTGCAATCAGTCGTACAATATCAAGTTCCCGTTTGGTGATCTCCGCTTTTCTGGGTGTCCGGCTTCCTTCATCCTTCACTTTTTCATTATCATCAAACATCTTCTCAATCAGCTTCATCGACATCTCGCTGCTCAGGTATTTTTCCCCATGATAAACATGCGTGATAGCGCTGATCAGTTCCGGCTTTCCGGTAGTTTTCAGCAAATAGCCCAGTGCACCTGCCCGCATCATTTCAGAAACAGAATCTGCATCATCAGACATTGTGAGCCCGAGTATCTTCATTTCCGGAAAAAGAATGCGGATCTTCCTGGTAGCCTCAATACCATTCATGTTTGGCATGCTCACATCCATCAGTACCACATCAGGTCTTTTTGTTTTTAATACCTGCATCAGTGTCTCGCCGTCACGGGCTTCCCCAACCATAATCAGCTTTTCAGAATCCTTGACAAGCGACTTTATACCCTCTATAAAAATCTGGTGATCATCAGCAATTACTACCTTGATTTTATTTTTCATAGCTGCAATTTAATTAAGAGTTTCGACATGAAGTTATATTTTCATCAACATTGTTGGTTTATGGCAATTTGAGGGAGGTCGCTGTGCCCACCAATACATTTTCAGATTTGAAAACAAAAAACCACGAATGATTATCTTCCGCTGTTTATTAAATTTACTACCTGATATAAAAAGATCGATCCGACGGAGGCCATGATTCATGCAAATTGATAAAACAAGGACAATAACAGCAAAGGCGACCAATGCACCAGCCATCTCCATTCAGGAACATGAAAAAAAAGAAATTCTCCATCAATACAGGAGACTGCTTCAGGCATTAAAGCCACAATTGCAGAAAGGTGATCGCAAGATGATCCGGCTTGCCTTCGAGATTTCCTACGATGCACATAAAGATATCCGTAGAAAATCAGGCGAACCCTACATTCTGCATCCGCTGGCAGTCGCTCAGATTGTAGCGAATGAAATAGGATTGGGAGCAACCGGTGTTATTTGTGCGCTTTTGCATGATACGGTGGAAGATACGGAAGTAACGATTGAAGATATTGAGCGCGAGTTTGGTAAAGCCATTGCCGAAATTATTGAAGGCCTCACAAAAATCTCCGTGATTTTTGATGTGCACGGGTATATCCAGGCAGAGAATATCCGCAAAATCATGGTTACCCTTTCGAAGGATGTGCGTGTGATTCTGATCAAACTCGCCGACCGCCTTCACAATATGCGCACGATGGAATCTATGCCGCGCAACAAACAAATCAAAATAGCTTCGGAGACTATTTATCTCTACGTGCCGCTGGCGCACCGCCTTGGATTGTTTGAAATAAAATCGGAGTTGGAAGACCTCGCCATGAAATACAGCGAGCCTAAAATCTACAAACAGATTGCGGATAAGATCATTGAATCAAAAAAGGAACGGAACAGGTTGATTGCTGAATTCATCAAGCCACTCAAAGAAGAGATGACGGGCCAGCATTTTAATTTCGAGATTTATGGCCGGCTTAAAACGGTGTATTCCATCTGGCGCAAAATGCGTGAACAAAGCATTCCCTTTGAAGAAGTATATGACAAGTTCGCCATCCGCATCATTATAAAGACAGAACAGGAGAATGAGAAAACTGATTGCTGGCGCGTGTATTCCATGGTAACCGATTGTTACCGACCCAATCCTGACAGGTTGCGTGATTGGATCTCCAATCCAAAAGCAAACGGCTATGAAGCTTTACACACTACCGTGATGGGGCCTGAAGGAAACTGGGTGGAAGTACAGATCCGCACCCAACGCATGAATGAAATTGCAGAAAAAGGTTATGCAGCGCATTATAAATACAAGGAGAAGCAAAGCTCGGATACTTCTATTGATGAATGGCTGAAGAAAATTCGCGAACTGCTTGAAAATCCGGACACCAATACCCTTGACTTTATCGATGACTTTAAGCTGAGTTTGTTTGCTGAAGAAATTTACGTGTTTACACCAAAGGGTGACCTTAAAATTTTACCTGCGCGGTCTTCAGTTCTTGACTTCGCTTTTGAAATTCACTCAGATATCGGCCAACGTTGTATTGGCGCAAAGGTAAATCATAAGATTGTTCCGATCAGTTACCGTTTGGCAAATGGTGACCAGGTTGAAATTCTGTCTTCAAAAAAACAGAAGCCTGCTGAGGACTGGCTGCAATATGTAGTTACCGCCAAAGCTAAATCAGGAATTAAAAATGTGCTGAAAGCAGAAAGAAAACGGATTGTTGAAATCGGCAAGAAAGCTTTAGAAAATATTTTCAGGGAAAAGAAAGTGGCTTTCAACACGCACAACCTCAATAAGGTGCTCGATTTCTACAAGATTCCTGCAGTCAACGATTTGTTTTACAGTATCAGTGTCGGCAATTTCAAAATAAGTGATATGGATAATTTCGTCAGGGTCGGCGATAATATTGAATTGAAAGATGAATCAAAAACAACTGATGAGAACGTGGAACTGGCCATTAAGAACAAGCTGGTTTCCAACTCAAGCCTTTTCGTGTTTGGCGATGGCGCGGAAACGGTAGACTATAACCTGGCGGGCTGCTGCAAACCCATTCCGGGTGATGATGTTTTTGGGTACGTAAACAAAAACAAAGAAATCGAAATCCACCGAACCAATTGCCCCAGAGCTATAAATGCCATTTCCAAATACGGTTATGATATTGTACGGACCAAATGGACCAAACAGCACCAGATTGCTTTTCTCACCGGATTAAAACTGACCGGCATTGATGACGTAGGCGTTATGCAAAAAATAACCAATGTAATATCAGGTGATCTGAAAGTTAATATGCAATCGATTACCATCGATACGAAAGACGGCATCTTCGAAGGCATTATAAAAGTATTTGTGAAAGACACCTTTCATCTTACTGAGCTGATGGATAAGTTGCGTCAACTGGATGGTATATTATCTGTAGCTCGCTATGAAGAAGATCAGGATACCGCTTAACATGCTAATCGTTTCAGTAGCCGGTATGATTCGGTTTTGAAGTGCTTTATTTCTTATTCAGTTCTCACTGCTCATCATCTTAGCTTAATTGGGCTGCATTGCCGCATTAAAAAAAAAGCTTTAGGTTTGCTATTCCTTTTTTCACACCCTGTTCAGTTCTTATACGTATCGTGCATTCTGCGATAAATTCAAGAAACCAAAAGCGGAAAAAAAATCATCACGGCATACGGCTGGGCAATCACATCGTTCTTACCATCAAAACAAAAAATGGCTGACAAAAAAGATCTTGATTTCACTTACACTACGATAGATAAAATATTCCGGTTGAGCATGGGTGAAACCGGTGACTACAGCGGGGCTAAATATGATGGTGATTTTTCCTTGTCACTTGAACAGGCGCAAAAAGCAAAACATCAATTTATCGCTGACAGTTTAAACATTGGAGAAGGCTCAAGGGTACTCGATATGGCCTGTGGCTGGGGACCCTTTTCAAGATACATTATAAATGAAAGAAAAGCGGAAAGCATTGGGCTAACGCTTTCGGCAGGGCAAGCAGAAGCCTGTCGTGCAAATGGTTTGAATGTAGTGGTGAAAGATTGTCGAACAGTAACTCCGGCTGATTATGGAACATTTGATGCCATCACCTGCATTGGCGGATTGGAACATTTTTGTTCCATAGAAGAATACCAGGCTGGTAAACAGGAAAAGGTGTACAGTGATTTTTTCAAAACTATAAACGACTTGTTACCAAAAGGCGGACGTTTCTACATGCAAACAATGACCTTTAGCAAGAACATGCTTCCCTTTGATCAGATTGATGTTACTGCCGATGAAAGTTCAGCAGCCTATGTTTTAGGACTGATGGTGAAACAATTTCCCGGCTCCTGGTTGCCTTATGGACCGGAGATGGTAATTGAGAATGCGGCGCCGCATTTTAAACTCATTAGCAAAAGTAGTGGCCGGCTGGATTATATTGAAACCATTGGCCAGTGGAGAAAAAAATTCAGGGCCTTCCACCTCAAAAAATACCTGCTGTATGCGTCGCTGATACCAAAGTATCTTACCAGCAGAGAATTCAGACACCAGGTGGCCATTTTTAAGGTGAGCCCGAACAGGGTTTGCTTTGAACGGGAAATCATGGATCATTACCGGTTGGTTTTTGAAAAAGTGTAGGGCTTTTCTTCCGGATTTCTATCAGTGCTGAACATAATTTTATAGAATGCGCAACTATTTGGTCATCACATTTCAGCATTCAACTCTCCCACCTTTTCCCCGTGTCAAAATGATTTCATCTTTTTAGTTAATGCTATTTGCCGAATGCCTTGTTTTACATTAGGTTTGTCTTTTTAAATCAAAAATGAAACAGGAAGATTTATTACTACAGGTTCAACAGTTATTTTCTGAATACCTGGAACTGCATCACCAAAGAAAAACCACAGAACGCTTTGCGATCCTGGAAGAAATCTATTCACGTAGTGATCACTTTGATGCGGAATCACTTTTCATGGAGATGAAAAAAAAGAATTTTGATGTGAGCCGCGCCACGGTTTACAATACGCTCGACCTATTGCAGGAATGCCAACTGATCACCAAACACCAGTTCGGAAATAACCAGGCACGTTACGAAAAATCATATGGTTATCGTCAGCACGATCACCTCATTTGCATCGATTGTAATAAGGTACTTGAATTCTGTGATCCAAGAATTCACCAGATCACCACCCGAATGGGTGATTTACTTCATTTTGATATCGCCCATCATTCCCTAATATTGTATGGACATTGTCGCGGATGCGAAATTAAGGACAGGTTGACAACAGCTCAGCAGAAAACACCTGCTGAAAATAAAAAAGCAGGCAAAAGAGATTTGGCTTCTAAAAAACAATACGTGTAATGCAATTCAGCGTTCAGAAGGTAGATCAGTCAATCATCATGATGCTGGAAGGTAAATTGATGAATGAACAGCAGACTTCAAAAATCCGCGACAGGATTTCAAGTGGCCTTTCAGACAATGAAAAGAAATTCATTTTCGACCTCAAGAGTCTGGAGTTTGTGAACAGTGCCTGCCTTAACTTTCTGGTTTCTTCGAGAAACAGAATTGTTGACCAGGGCGGAGATATTGTGCTTTGCAATGTTTCTGATCAATTGAGAAAATTGCTGACCATGACAAGACTTGAATCATATTTTAAGATAGCCGGCCGCACGGCAGACGCTATTGCAATTTTAAATCATGCTGGTAAAAGCTGAGAATATTCAAAGAAGCAGGTAGTCTTTAACAACGTTTCAAAAAATCAATCCGATAAATTATGGCTGTAGATGTGTTGCTGGGTTTACAATGGGGTGATGAAGGCAAAGGAAAAATCGTAGATTTTCTTGCACCCAATTATGATGTGGTCGCACGATTTCAGGGTGGGCCAAATGCAGGTCACACACTGAACATCGATGGAAAACGGATTGTATTGCGCACCATTCCTTCCGGTGTTTTCTGCGAAAGACCCTGCAACCTGATCGGTAATGGTGTTGTAATTGACCCGATTGAATTCTTTAAAGAAGCTAAAGAACTGGAAGCCATTGGAATTAACCTGAAGAAGAAATTAAAAATTTCGCAAAAGGCGCACCTGATTGTTCCGACGCATCGATTACTCGATGCTGCTTCAGAATCATCAAAGGGTGAAGGTAAAATCGGTTCTACTCTTAAAGGAATTGGTCCTGCTTATATGGACAAAACCGGCCGGAACGGTTTACGGGTGGGGGATCTTCAGTCACCTGATCTAAAATCTCTGTATGAAAAATTGAAGAAAAAGCACCTTGATTTACTAAGTCTCTTCAACTATGAAAGTGACTTTACGGAATTAGAACAAAAATGGTTTGAGGGAGTGGATTATATCCGTTCACTCGATATTGTTTCCGGTGAATATTTCATCAATGAAAAACTTCGCGATGGTAAAATAGTGCTTGCAGAAGGGGCACAAGGCTCCATGCTCGATATTGATTTTGGCACTTATCCATACGTTACTTCCTCCAATACCATTTCAGCAGCAGCCTGCACTGGATTGGGAATTCCACCTACTGCCATTCGGGATGTAATGGGCATCATCAAAGCTTACTGTACTCGTGTGGGTGGCGGACCATTTCCAACTGAATTGCTGGATGAAACTGGTGAGGAACTTCGGAAAGCAGGTCAAGAATTTGGTGCGGTAACGGGCAGGCCGCGCCGTTGTGGCTGGCTCGACCTGGTTGCAGTGAATTACACTATCATGCTGAATGGCGTCACCAAACTGATCATCACCAAAGCAGACGTGCTGAATATTTTTGACGAGGTGAAAGTGTGCAACGAGTATTCCATTACTGACTCGATAATGGCAGCCGTTCCGTTTGACATCACTTCAGCTTCGATTGTTCCCGTGTATGAAACATTACCCGGTTGGAAAACTGACCACTCGATGAAGACCAGTGCTGAACTTCCTGCATCACTTCATTCCTTTATGAATTATATAAGACATAAAACAGGAGTTGATATTTCCATTATTTCCATCGGTGCGGGAAGGGATCAACTGGTTGCATTTTAACGATGAAGGAATCAGTTTAAATCACGTCTTACTTAAAACATTCAGAAAATAGAAAGACCTTGTTTATTCATCGCAATATTTTAAGAGAACTTAATTTATAGCATCTGGCGAGTTGACATTTTTTTTCGTCATAAAAAAATTTGAAAATCTCAAAACTTAGTTCAAAATTTACGATCTAAATTTATTTGCATGAAAATCTCAAAAAGCAAAACACCTTCCAAATCACCGGCGAAGAAAGCTGCTCCGGCAAAAGCTCAGCAGGCGGATGGAAAAAATACTCCTGTAAAAAAAACTGCTCCTTCAAAAGAGGTTAAGAAAACTGCACCACTCATTAAGAAACTTCCGGGTAAAACTACAGGCCCTTCCAGTGTCAATCGCAAAAAAGCAAAGGACGATGAGGATGATGACCTTAAAGAATTTATGGATGATGATGATGATTTACCCGTCACGAAGAAATCAAGGAAGGATGATCTTGGCGATGACGATGATTTTAAAATGGAAGATGATTTCAAAATGGAGGATGATCTGTCAGAAACTTTTTCTGATGATGACGATGATGATTATTGATTTCTTTTACCAGCGATTCCTTGTTGTGCCTGCAATGGCTCTTCTCACTTCTGATTTAAAACACGATCTTATACTGTATTGAACAGGCAAATTTGATTTTCATGCGGAATTCCGCAACGTTCCCTGCCGGAGACATCACGCTTCTTAAAAAAAAGCTGGTTCGCTGGGCAGGGAATTTTTCTTGTGCCCTTTTTATTGATCACAACAATTACCGCAACTTTCATCCCGGGCTGGAATGCATAGCAGCTGCCGGCGCCATTGATTCCATTTCACCACATTCGGGTAATGCATTTCCTGGATTAGCGGCTTTTTTTAATCAACATAAGGATTGGCTCTTCGGATATCTTTCTTACGATTTAAAAAATGAAGTTGAACCTGCTTTACTCAGTGCGAATCCGGAACACAATGATGATATAAAATTTCCTGTTGCTCATTTTTTCAGACCCCGGCACATCGTAAAAATTGCAGGCGACCAACTGTTCATTGAATCAACAGAAAACCCAAACCGGATTTTTGAAAATATCAGTAACACCGTTATCGCAGACTACCTTCCACCTCCTTCAGGGCTGATCAGACAAAGAATGAAGAAGGAAGAATACATGGAAAGTGTACGGAAACTTCATCAGCATATTTCAGATGGCGATTTGTATGAAGTGAATCTTTGCCAGGAATTCTATATTGAAAACTACTCCGCAAATCCAATTTATTTATATGAACGCCTCAATGCGATTAACCCTGCGCCCTTCGCTTCCTTTTTGAAATTTAATGATCATTACCTGCTGTCTGCAAGCCCTGAGCGCTTTTTAAAAAAAGTGGGTAACAAAATCACTTCCCAGCCAATGAAAGGAACACTTCGCCGTGATCATGCTACAAGTGATTTTTCTCAACAAGAAAAACTGCGGTATGATCCAAAAGAACGCGCAGAAAATGTGATGATCGTTGACCTGGTCAGAAATGACCTGGCCAGAAGTGCTGTTCCGGGTTCTGTGAAGGTGGAAGAACTTTTTGGTGTCTATACCTTTCCAACAGTACATCAAATGGTATCTACCATTTCTGCTACTCTCCGGCCGGAAGTTCATTTTGCTACGGCAATCAAGAACGCTTTTCCTATGGGCTCCATGACTGGCGCACCCAAAATAAAAGCAATGCAATTGATTGATCAGTATGAAAAAACAAATCGGGGATTGTTTTCCGGAACAGTAGGTTTTATAACTCCGGCCGGGGATTTCGATTTCAATGTGGTGATCAGAAGTTTTCTTTACAATGCCAGTTCCAAATACCTTTCTTTTCAGACCGGCAGTGCCATTACCTATGATTCGATTCCTGAAAAAGAATATGAAGAATGCCTGTTAAAAGCCAAGGCATTGATTGCAGCACTTCAATAAACCAACGCACCTGATTTCAACTCAGTTTATACAATTTTCCCGGTAAAGCAATCACCACTGCTTTAAACTCTAATCCTAATAAGGAAGCTGCCAGTTTGCTGCCGAACTGATTGCTGAGCCTTGCAATCTCATCCACATGCATAGGTTGGGAAGCAGATAAGATTTCTGTAATTCTTTTTTCCTGTTCATTCAACTCAATAAAAATCTCTTTTTGTTTTACAGCAACAAATTTTTTGTCGATCCAACCAGATAAATATGCAATGTCATTCGCACATTCTACGAGGTTGGCCTTATTGCTTTTAATAAAATAATTACAGCCTTCTGAAAACTTGTCTCCAACTCTTCCAGGCACTGCAAATACATCACGATTATAAGAATTGGCGATTTCAGCAGTAATCAACGCACCACCTTTCACCGCAGATTCAATTACGATAGTGGCATCTGCGAGGCCGGCTACGATCCTGTTTCTCTTGGGGAAATTTTCACGGTCGAATGAATCAGAACTCCTGAACTCTGTAATGAGTCCGCCCTGTTCCAGCATTTTTATAGCGGTTGCCCGGTGTTGTGCCGGATACAACCGGTTTAAACCATGTGCCAGCACACCAATGGTAGACATACTATGATTTACTGCAGCACGGTGCGCGCATATGTCAATACCATAGGCCAAACCGCTCAGTATCGTCACATCATATTGCTTCAGATCCTCTATCAGGGTTTCCGTGATCATTCTGCCATATTCAGATGCATGACGCGTTCCTACGATGGCAATCATTCTGCTATTGTTCAGTTGAACATTGCCTTTTGCATACAGCATAACAGGACCGTCAGTAATTGCTTTTAACCTCGAAGGATAATCATCATCAAGATAAAAAAACATCTTGATTTTATTTTTTCCGATAAACTCTATTTCTTCTTCGGCTACTGAAAAATTCCGGTAGGAAAGAATGGATTTCGCTCTTACTTCATCCACACCAGGCACCCGCAGCAGGTCGTGCTTCCTGCTTTTAAAAATTCTTTCAGCACTTCCGCAATAACTTACAAGATTCTTTGCAAGCACATTTCCGATATTGGGAATAAGCGTAAGTGCGATACGATAAAGTTGTTCACTTGATTGCATAACCGGCTGATATAAAATTACAGGCAGTAATGATATTATTACTTACCCCATATTCAAGATACACAACTGCTCTTTAATACTTTAAAATTTTATGGGTATGAAAATAGAATTTTTTTGATTCAATATTAAACGGTGGCCTTAGAATCTCCTATGATTAATCAATTAATTTTTTTACAATGCTCTTTGGTTCGGCTTTGCCAGAAGCGCACCCTGAGCGCAGCCGAAGGGTAAGCGATGTAACAATTATATTGATTGATTTCAAAACAACTTCTTATAGAAATTGCTTCATGGCCTTTATGAATAACTAAACAAAACTTCTAACTCCGAAATCTGATGTATCTGGAAAGACTTTCTAAAAGCAAACAATAAATTTTTCCAAAAAGAAATCTTCTTCGAAATAGCTGGTAACAGGAATCAGCTTTGCGATCCTCTGCAACGATTGCAACTCCTGCTCCAGGTTGCCACCTTTCAAAACCAGCCAGCCATTCTTCCTGCTGTTTTTACTTTCAACGGAAAGCAAATGCCTTGTCCAACCATAAAGCGTATCCAATGGAGCTACCGCCCGGCTTACAATAAAATCAAATCGACCTTCCAGCTCTTCTGCTCGTGCATGCAATGCGTTTACATTCTTCAGTTCAATGGCATCCGCAATTGCACGCACCACCTTTATTTTTTTTCCTGTGGCATCAATTAATTGAAAATGCACGTCGGGAAATAAGACTGCGAGTGGAATTCCCGGGAAACCACCACCTGTTCCTGCATCTAAAATGCGGCTTCCGGGTTTAAATGAAATAACCTTAGCGATAGCCAGTGAATGCAGCACATGTCGCTCATACAACTGATCAATATCCTTTCTTGAAATCACATTGATTTTTTCATTCCAATCATGATACAATGAATCCAGTTGTTCAAACTGCCGGAACTGAATATTTGAAAGTTGAGGGAAGTATTTCTTTAGCAGCTTCACAATAAGAATATTCAGGAGTTTACATGTGCTCTTTACTGTGTGATAGAATCTGGAATAACAGCCCTTTTGCACGAAACAATTGAGCCTTTACAGTTCCTAACGGCAATCCTGTTTCTTCGGCAATCTCATCATACGATAACTCATCATAATATCTTAATTCAATCAGCACGCGATATTTTGGACTGATCTTTTCAATCACTTCGCGGAGCAGTTTATTCCGTTGCTTTCTGATATAACTTTCTTCCGGGTCAGGTGCGGTGCTTTGAATATCGACCCTGAAATTTTCAGCCTGGTCATTATCATTCAATTCAAAAAGTGAAAGTGTTTCCACTTTCTTCTTCCTGATAAAATCAATGCAGTTATTCAAAGCAATCTTATACAACCAGGTACTGAATGCAAAATCAGGTGTGTACTTTGCCAGGTTGCTGAAGGCCTTTCCAAATGCTTCAATGGTAAGGTCATTCGCATCGTCCTCATTGTGAACCATTTTAAGAAGCAGGAAATAAATAGAATCCTTATAGCGCGTCATTAAAGCTGCGTATGCTTTCTGATCACCATCCAACGCCATTTGCACCAGTTCAATATCCTCTTTTGCCCGCGGTGAAAAATTCGAGTTTACTTCCATGCAGCCTGTTTAGTTTGAAAGACATCCGGAAATAACTTGAGGTAATAAATCAAAAACAAAATGTCCATGACAGGGAAATACCAATACAAATCCTCTTCACCCAATTTCTTCATACAGGCCCTGAAAATGATTGCCTGTGAAAGAAATCGGAAAGAAAATAATATGAGGGCTTCTGGTAGATAGCTGGAGTACATGACTACCATTAAAAATAAGCAATAAAACAACAGGTGCGTTACAGAAAAAAGTCCTAACAACATCATATGTCCAAATCTATAATACTTACCGGTGCTCACGTGCCTTCGCTTCTGTTCCCAGTATTCGTCCCATGATTTTTTAGGTTCTGAAAACATAAATGAATCTTTTTCTATTTGAACAATCGTGTTGGAAGCAGTGGCCGCTTTATTAATCAGCAAATCATCATCGCCCGAAATAAGGTGAGGATGCTTCGGGAAAACATTGTTATCGAAAAAAATCCGTTTGCGATAAGAAAGGTTTCTGCCAACACCCATGTATGGCATCCTGGCCAATGCAAAAGACAGGTAGCAAAGCGCTGTCATAAATGTTTCATACCGGATAAATTTATTGATAAAGCCATTGTATTTCCGGTATGGTGCATATCCCAAAACAATTTGTGTTTGTGTATTGAATACTGCTGCCATTGATTGTATCCAATTTTTTCCGGTGGGAGTGCAATCCGCATCCGTCAGCAAAACCACTTCATTCTTTGCTGCGCGGATGCCAACAGTAAGCGGATATTTTTTTCCCTGCATGATATTCGACTCCTGGGTAATGGTTCGAACAACCAACCTTGGATATTTTGCAGACATCCGCATCAGCAATAATTCAGAATCATCCCGGGAATTATCATTCACCACCACCACTTCAAAGTCAGGATACTCCTGCTCCATTATCAGTGGAAGATTTTTTTCCAATCTCACTGCTTCATTCCTGGCACAGATGATAACGGTAACCGGAGGCCATTCTGCCTGCTTTGGCGATTTATATACTGCAAGCGAGCGGAAAAGAATCAGCAGGAAAAGAAGTTGGACGACGACGACTGAAATAAATAGAATAAAGAGTACTTCCAATTTCTGTTATTTTGAGGCGGCAAAAGTAAATAAATCATCGTTCTTTTCCCGTTTACAAATCACATGCAGTTTCAAATTGATGCATTAGACAAACAATCATCAGCGCGTGCGGCTACTATTATCACCGGGAACGGAATAATTGCAACGCCGATCTTCATGCCCATTGGTACTACCGGTGGAGTTAAAGCAGTTCATTTCCGTGAACTGGAAGATACTGTTGGCGCCCAAATAATACTGGGCAACACTTATCATCTCTACCTTCGTCCGGGAATGGAAGTGATGCGGGAAGCCGGCGGCTTGCATGGATTTAACGGTTGGAAAAAGCCTATTCTCACCGATAGTGGCGGTTACCAGGTTTTTTCATTGTCAGATAGAAGAAAAATTACAGAAGAGGGTGCGAAGTTCCATTCGCATATAGATGGATCAAAACATTTGTTCTCTCCGGAAAAAGTGATGGACATACAGCGAATCATTGGTGGCGACATCATGATGGCCTTTGATGAATGTCTTGCATGGCCGAGTGATTATATACCTGCAAAAAAATCAATGGAACTTACCCACCGCTGGCTCGATCGGTGCATCACACGGTTTGAAGAAACTGAACCACTTTATGGATACCATCAATCACTTTTCCCGATTGTGCAGGGAAGTACATTTATGGATTTGCGCAGACAATCGGCCGAAGTGATCGCCGAAAAAAATGCAGATGGAAATGCGATCGGAGGACTATCCGTTGGTGAACCTGCAAATGAAATGTATGAAATGACTGAAGCAGTCTGCAACATCCTGCCCGCCAATAAACCCCGTTACCTGATGGGTGTTGGCATGCCGGATAACATACTTGAATGTATTGGGTTAGGAGTTGATATGTTTGACTGTGTTATTCCTACACGCAATGGAAGAAACGGAATGATCTTTACCAAAGAAGGAATTATCAATATCAGAAACAAACGCTGGGAAAAGGATTTTTCAGCACTCGATGATCTCGATAATTTTGCAAGCCGTGGACATTCCAAAGCATTTCTCAGGCATTTGCTGATTCAAAATGAAATACTTGGTTGTCAGATTGCAAGTGTTCACAATCTTTGTTTTTATTTATGGCTGGTGAAGGAAGCAAGGCAACACATTATTGACGGCGATTTCACCTCATGGAAAAATAAAATGGTGAAACAGTTGATGACGCGCCGTTGAAAATGTTACCGGTGCACTGCTGAAATAACAACAGCAATTAAAGAGTTATCACAAGATGACAATGCAGGAATACTAACCTGCCTGAATACATTATGAATATTAAAATACTCGACCGATACATCATCAGAAAGTTTCTGGGTACTTTCTTTCTGACACTTGCATTGTTCATCATTATTGCGATCGTATTTGATGTAACGGAGAAACTGGAAGACTTTCTCGATGGAAAAGTTCCACTCTCAGAAATCATATTCGACTACTATCTCAACTTTATTCCATACTTCGCAATATTGTTTACGCCTCTCTTCCTTTTTGTGGCGGTCATTTTTTTCACTTCCAGAATGGCATACCGGTCAGAAATTGTAGCCATCCTTAATTCAGGTATTACTTTCAACAGGATGTTGTTACCGTACATGGTAGCAGCAGGTTTTATTGCAGGACTTAACATTTATGCCAACCATTGGCTGATTCCCAATGCGAATAAAGTACGTATTGCTTTTGAAGATGAATACATAGGCTACAGGCCACGAAATACGGGCCGGGATATTCACATGCAAATTGCCAAGGACCAGTTCATATACCTCGAGAGTTTTAACTTCGAAGACAGCAGTGGTTACAAATTTTCTTATGAGATATTCAGAGAGGGCAACCTCATTTATAAAATGCGCTCTGAAAAAATAAAATGGGATGGAAAAAAGAAGCAGTGGTTACTGAAAAATTATATGGTGCGTACCAATAATAGTATGCAAGAAACTTTAAAAACGGGCAAGGATACTTTGATCACTTACAACTTCCTCCCAAAAGATTTTGAAAAGAAACTCAATGAAGTGTACACAATGAACGCCCGCGAACTGAACCAGGTAATCAATGAACTTACTCTGCGTGGCGCTGACAACATCGCTTTTTATGAGGTGGAAAAATACAAACGCACCGCTTTTCCATTTGCCATTTTCATACTCACACTTATCGGTGTTTCGCTGGCTTCGCGTAAAGTGAGAGGCGGAATCGGATTGCACTTAGGCTTAGGCATCACCATCAGTTTTTCTTATATTATGTTTCAGCAGTTTTCACAAACCTTCTCTACCAACGGAGAACTTCCTCCTGTAATTGGCGTTTGGATTCCCAATCTCATTTTTGGAGTAGTGGCTGTTTTTCTATATTTGAAAGCTCCTAAATAATGCAATTTCTTCCTGAATAAAACAGGCACTATTATACTTGCTATCTTTTTAAGGGGAGAAACCAGCATTCAACTACACAACTGCATGGTTGTAAAGTATCAGGCAATCAGTCGATGAAATTTTACCATGGCAGTGGCTCTTCGGAAGGTTTTGCTTCCTCTTCATCATCCATATCGTCCATCCTGGATTTAAGAATCCTTACCTTACCTTCAGGTTGTGCCGCAAATGAATCCATCTCTGCAAATTTCGCGAAGCGGTCAATAAATTTTACCGGCACATTAGCGAGGGCTCCATTCCGGTGTTTGGCAACCATAATTTCAGCCATGCCAATAGTGGAATTTCCTTCTGCATCCTGGGTGATCTTATAATATTCAGGGCGATAAATAAAAATGACCATATCTGCATCTTGCTCTATGGCACCTGACTCACGCAAATCTGAAAGCTGAGGTCTTTTATCACCTCCACGCGTTTCTACCGATCTGTTCAATTGAGACAATGCTATTACGGGTATATCCAGTTCTTTTGCAATACTTTTTAAAGCCCGCGAAATGTTACTGATTTCCTGCTCTCTGTTACCTTGTTTTGAATCAACCGTTCCGCTCATCAATTGAAGGTAATCGATGATGATCATTTGAATATCGTGCTGCATCTTTAACCTGCGCGCCTTGGCACGCAATTCAAAAATATTGATGGCGGGAGTATCATCAATAAACAAAGCGCATTCTGAAAGCGTATCTACTTTTCTTACCAGTTGTTCCCATTCGTAACTTTCTAAATTGGCTCTGCGGATTTTCTCAGCAGGAATTTCAGTCTCGGCTGAAATCAGGCGATTGGTAAGCTGAATAGAGGACATTTCCAAAGAGAAAAAAGCTACCGGTTTTTTAAAATCCACAGCAGCATTTCTCGCAAGCGAAAGCACAAAGGCCGTTTTTCCCATGCCGGGTCTTGCTGCCACTATTATAAGATCAGAACGCTGCCAGCCACTGGTGATCCGATCCAGTAGCACGAAACCGGAAGGCACTCCGGTAACGGTGTCTTTATGATCCTTAATGGCCTGCAACTGGTTCAGCGCCTTAGTTACCAATGCACTGATAGGATTATAGTTGCGCCGTAAATTCTGATCAGTAATTTCATAAATACCCTTCTCAGCAAAATCAAGCAATTCAAATACATCTGTTGTATCTTCAAAAGCATCACGCACAATTTCTGATGAGATACGAATGAGTTCTCTTTGAATATATTTTTGTGAAACGATTCGCGCATGGTATTCAACATTCGCAGCCGATGCAACACGATTAGTGAGTTCTGTTACATAATAGGCGCCACCGACACTTTCCAACTCTCCACTCTTTCGCAATTCATCAGTCACCGTTAATATATCTACCGGTTGTGAACGAAGAAACAATCGTTGGATAGCTGCAAATATTTTATTGTGTGCCTCCACATAAAATGCTTCCGGCTTCAGAATGTCCACTACCAGTGAAAGAGCATCCTTTTCCAGCATGAGCGCCCCGAGCACCGCCTCTTCAAGATCACGTGCCTGTGGTGGAATACGGCCAAACACAAAACTGCTTAAATCTGCAGCCGGCTTACGTCGCAGAGACCTTGCCTTGCTAACAACTTTGTTAATGTCTTCGAGTGAATCTGCCATTTTTTTTTCGGAAGGGAGACAAAGAAAATTAATTAGAAAACACCGAACCAGAAAATCAAAATAAAAAGTTGTGCACAAATTTTCCTTAGTGCATTATCAACATGATATCAACTTTTTGAAATTATGGTAACCTTGAATTTATAGTTTTTCAAAACGTGTCGTCCATAAAATAGTAATCAAAAGAAGTGTACAGCAGGATCTTTTTTATTTCAATGCTAATTCAAAAAAAGAAAATTGAAAATGTTCATTCAGGAATTTGCAGGAGAGAAAAGTGATTCGTTTGCATACTTCCAATTTTCCCGGCAGTTTCTGCATCAGAGAACTATTGCAATGGTTCAACTGATAAGGAATTGAAAATAAAATGCTGTTGTTTATTTGAATCGAATGGCATCGACCGGACGCATTCGTGCCGCTACAATGGCCGGAATAATTCCGGCAATAAAACCAATCACTGCTGAAGTTCCAATGCCCCATATAATATTCTTAAGGTCGAGCGTCAGTTTAAAATTAATTGCTGCCGATAATCCTTCCACTGTAAAATAAACGAGGATCAATCCAAAGATGCCGCCAATTACAGAAAGTATAATGGCTTCAATCAAGAACTCCAGCAGTATAAAATAATTTTTGGCCCCAAGGGCTTTTTTGATGCCAATCAGATTGGTTCTTTCACGCACCGAAACAAACATGATATTCGCAATACCAAAACCTCCTACCAGAATTGCAAATCCACCGATAATGAGTGCAACCACATCCAAAACACCAAACAACTGCGACAGTTGATTGGAGATAATGCTGATCTGATTAAGAGCAAAGTTATCTTCCTGATTGGGCCTCACCCTGCGATCCGCGCGCATCAGACCTCTGATTTCGTCCTTCAATTCATCAAGCGACACGCCATCTTTCGCTTTTACGAGAATAGCAGGTTCTACCTGAAAACCATCCACTTTCACCTTTGACACCAGGAATTGATACGGCACCATCACAAGATTGTCGTTGCTGTTCTGTATCAATGTTTTTCCTTCCTTCGAAAAAACTCCGATCACCATCACTTTCTGTCCGTAAATATCAATTTCACGTCCAACAGGATCTACATTGCCTGGAAAAAGCTGCGTCGCAACTTCATAGCCTATTATTGCTTTTGGTTGCCCTGCATTAGCTTCTGCCGGAGTAAAGTAACGACCCGACTGCAGGTTAAGATTCATGATACGGTTGTAATCCTGCGAGACTCCATTGATAGTTGAATTGCTGATATTTCTCGCGCCATACTTTATTACCGGCGCACCAATCCAGATGGAAACAGCTACTGCATCAGAGCCGGTAAGTTTCTCCTGCAAACTTCGCATTTCATCAAACTTTGCGTAAGGCCTGTTCCAGTATTTCCACCAGGGATATTCAGTTTCTCCTTCTTCAGGTGCCCATGGAAATTTTGTAATGTAGATTACATTGCTTCCAAATTTATTGATGCTTGTCCGCAGATTATTTTCTAATGAATCAACCGACGAAAAAATAGAGATAACGCAAAAGATACCGATAGAAATACCTAACAACGTTAGTATGGTACGCAATTTATTAACCCGCAATTCCCTGATGGCAATTGCAACAGACTCATTAAAAATGCGGAACAGAATTCTCATCGGGATGCAAACCTACTTTAAATCGGGAATTAACTCTTGCACAGTGTACGACAAAATTTAAATACCTTATTATTTATACTGCGTGAATTTTCGTGTCTCTTTGCCAAAAAAACCAGAAAACAGTTTGAAACGGCAGTTGTCATACACCTCTCTATCAAAATAAATTAGTATCAGAAACTAAAAATTCTATCTTTGCAGTCCGTTTTTCAAAAATCCTGAATGTATTGTTCCCTCAAAAGGAGTTCATTTATAGGCTTTGATCAACTTTTAATAAACCGTAATTTATTGAAAGTACATGAAATTATCTCAATTCAGATTTGACCTCCCACAGTCCCTGATTGCCCAAACACCCTCAAAGAACCGTGATGAATCACGGCTAATGATCATAGAACGCAAGACGGGGAAAATCAAGCACAAGACCTTCAAAGAAATCCTGACCATTTTTGGCGAAAAGGATTGCCTTGTCTTGAATAACACAAAAGTTTTTCCTGCCCGGCTTTATGGAAGGAAAGAAAAAACAGGTGCAAAGATTGAAGTATTCCTGCTCAGGGAATTGAATCACCAAATGCGTTTGTGGGATGTGCTCGTTGATCCTGCCAGAAAAATACGCGTAGGTAATAAACTCTATTTTGGAACCGACGGGATGTTGGTAGCTGAAGTAGTGGACAATACTACCTCACGTGGCAGAACGATCCGTTTTCTTTTTGATGGTACGGATGATGAATTGAAAGAAACACTGTATTCTTTGGGAGAGACACCGATTCCGAAGTATATTAAACGTAAGCCGGATGCCATGGATAAAGAACGGTATCAAACTGTTTTTGCCAGGCATGAAGGAGCAGTTGCTGCACCCACTGCAGGTCTTCATTTCAGCCGCGAATTATTAAAACGGCTGGAGATAAAAGGAGTGGACATTGCAGAGGTTACTTTACACACCGGGTTAGGAACTTTCCGCCAGATTGAAGTAGAAGATCTCAGCAAACACAAGATGGATGCAGAGTATTTTAAGATTGATGATCCTACCTGTAAGATTGTAAACCGTGCAATCGACAACAAAGCCAAAGTTTGTTCCATTGGCACTACTACTATGCGTGCGATTGAATCTGCCGTTTCTGCACATAAATATATTAAACCGGTGGAAGGATGGACCAATCTTTTTATTCATCCACCGTATGAATTCAGCATTGCCAATTGCATGATCTCTAATTTTCACATGCCGAAAACCAGCTTGCTGATTATGGTTTGTGCCTTTGGAGGATATGATCTGATTATGGATGCCTACAAAGTTGCACTGAAAGAAAAATATCGTTTCTCAACCTATGGCGATGCAATGCTGATTATCTGAAAATTGATCGGTCTGAATCAAAAAGTCAGGAAATTACAATTGACAATTGTGCGCTGCTCTGTAATCAGTCCATTGGATTTTTGACCTTCCCTATTAAAAAAGAATAATTTTAATGAACTGATGATTTATTAGTTGTTTTTATTACGACCTTTAATTGATTCCTCCCCATTCATCGTTAAATCATCCGCACTTGACTACTAAGAAGTACGTGATCATTGCTGCAGCCGGATACGGTTCACGGATGGAGTCAAATATCCCGAAGCAGTTTATGTTGCTGGCAGGTATTCCGGTAATCGTACATACTATACTTTCCTTTTTAAAAATTTGGACAGATGCTGAGTTTATTGTGGTACTGCCAGATGATGAACTTGTACGCTGGGAAAAAATTCGTAAAAAATTTCTACGGAAAAATAAGATTCAATCTGTCTCAGGTGGCGCGACCAGGTTTCACTCGGTTAAAAACGGGCTGAAGCAGGTAAAAGAAACCGGCATGGTTGCGGTACACGATGCCTGCCGTCCGTTTGTAAACGAATCGTTGCTCTCCAGGTGCCTTGAAACGGTTGCAGAAAAAGGCAATGCGGTTCCGGTGGTGGATATTAAAGACTCCATTCGTGAAGTGTTGAAAGATGGTTCACGCCATCGTAACAGGTCGCGCTTTAAATCAGTACAGACTCCCCAGTGTTTTGAAACAAGGATATTGAAAAATGCTTATCGCCAGACCTTCTCGGAAACATTTACAGACGATGCATCAGTGGTGGAAGCAGATGGTGTTAAGATTCATATCATTGAAGGTGATTCGCGAAATTTTAAAATCACCACGCCTTTTGATTTGATACTTGCTGAAAACATTATTTTGCAGGGTAAACATACAGTACATTCAAATTACAATGTCTGACATCGGCGATCAAATGATTCGCTCATTGTTTTAAGCATGTTTCTTAACCTCTGTAAATTATTGCCTGAATGAAAATCAGTGGTTTCACTTTTATCAGAAATGGCATAAAGCTTACCTATCCATTTATTGAATCCATCCAATCCATTCTTCCTGTTTGTGATGAAATGATTGTGGTGGCTGGTAAAAGTGATGATGGAACAAAGGAAGCGCTGTTGAAGCTCAATGATTCCAAAATAAAAATTATTGATACGGTCTGGGACGACAATTTACGTACAGGAGGAAAAATTCTCGCCCAGCAAACAGATATCGGGCTGAATGCTATCAGTGGTGATTGGGGCTTTTATCTTCAGGGTGACGAAGTGGTGCATGAAAAGGAGCTGCCGGTTATTGTTTCAACTGCTGAAAAATTTCTTAATGACCCACTTACAGATGGGTTGTTATTCAATTACTACCACTTCTACGGTAACTATCATTATATCTCGAAACCAAAGACACGCGGCACCTATCCGCACGAGGTAAGGATGGTAAAAAAAAATCCTTTGATACGTTCTTTCCGCGATGCGCAGGGCTTTAGAAAATTTCCTTCCGCCAGCAGCATGGAGAGATCGGTTACTCCCAATAAAATAAAGGTCCGGCAGGTTGATGCTCATATTTTCCACTATGGAAAAGTGCGCGGACCGAAAAACGAGCTCGAACGCTCAAAAGATTTTCACAAGCTGTGGCATGATGATGAATGGGTGCGGCAATTTGCTGCAAATCGTGAGGTGTTTGATTATCAACCGGATTATCCGTTGATCTCATTCAGAGGTTCCCACCCCTTGGTAATGAAAGACAGAATAAGAAAACTGGATTGGGATTATAAGTACGATGAAAGAGCTGTTCGCATTCCGTTGCGGCACCAATTCATGAATTTTCTGGAGCAAAGCACAGGGCTTCGTCCATTCGATTTTAAAAATTATATCCTTCTTAAATAAGAAAATTAATTTAAGTAAAGGCTATCGCACAAAGCGGCCTTGCTAATATTCATCTTCGTTGAAAAAGAAATCGTCGTGGGTTGGATAATCCGGCCAGATATCATCAATGCCTTCAAATAATTCACCTTCATCTTCCAATTCCTGTAGGTTTTCGATTACTTCAATCGGTGCACCCGAACGAATTGCATAATCAATCAACTCATCTTTTGTTGCGGGCCACGGCGCGTCTTCCAGGTATGATGCCAACTCAAGCGTCCAGTACATAATCGAATAAGGGGGTCAAATTTCCCGCAAAAATAGTCGAATAATCAAGAAAGCAAAATATTTTGACCGGTATATGGCGGAAATAGTTAGCAACTCCGCAAACCCTTTACAGGCGCGGCTTCCAGGGCACCTCTTCAACACCTTCATTTGCTGAAATTTTCCTGGCGAGTACAAAAAGATAATCTGACAATCTGTTGATGTATTTAATAATGAGTGGTTCCACCACATCAGTTTCATCAAGGTGTGTTACCAATCGTTCCGTTCTTCTGCAAACACAGCGTGCAACATGACAAGCAGAATTCGCAACATGACCTCCCGGAAGCAGGAATGATCTCATTTCAGGAAGTGATTCATTCATATAATCCATCTCCTTTTCTAAAAGCTCCACATCCCTTTCATGAAGATCAGGCACCTTCATACGTGATGAAGCAGGATCACTCGCCAATTGAGATCCGATAGTAAACAACCGGTCCTGTATTTCTTTCAATACCACTTTTGCTCTTTCCTCTGTGGCAAGATCACGTATCCATCCGATCCAGGAGTTGAGTTCATCAACTGTGCCATAGGCTTCAATGCGGATATGATGCTTGGGAACCCTTGTACCGCCTATCAATTGAGTGGTTCCTGTATCTCCTTTCCTTGTATATATTTTCATGACAGCAAAAAATTATTAAGGCTGATTTAATTTCTATGTTCACAAAAATAGAGATACATGTTATCATTTCAGGATGAATTTTACATTGTTTTCGTTGCGGCAGCTTCCACACAAATATTCGTTTCGCATGAAAAAATTCAACGCAGAAAAATTCGTCCGCATTAATAAAAAATACGCAGCATTTTTGTCTGTTGAAATATGAAGTCATTCTCATTGTGATTCGCATTTCTGAACAACATCATCCCCATTCAATAACACACAAAAACTTTATCATGAACAAAAGATTGCTGACCGCTGGAGCTTTATCAGGCGCAATAGCCGTAGCACTGGGTGCCTTTGGCGCTCACAGCTTGAAAAACACTTTGAATGAAGATGCATTAAGGGTTTTTCATACCGGCGTTGAATACCAGTTCTATCATACACTTGCTTTGCTTGTTGCAGGCATAATGGCCGCAAAAAACACCTCGCGTTATATCAACCGGGCAGGAATATTTTTTATTACAGGCATCATCTTATTTTCAGGCTCACTCTATTGCATGTCTATGTTTCCTGCAATGTCATTCATTGGAATCATTACACCAATAGGTGGTTTGTGCTTTATTACCGGCTGGCTACTACTCGGCTATTCAATACGGAAAACTGATAATAGGGATTGATCAAAAAAAAACTTCCCGCAAATAATGCGGGAAGTTCAATTCATTTTCAGATTTATTACACTGCTTTTTTTTAAGCAACCCTTTTATTTTTCCTCTTCTTTTTCTTCAGGCTGATTGTCCTCATCCTCTTTAATCTGGTCAGGATCAAATCCCGGATCACCCTGCTCATAAATCAATTCCTTACCAGGAATAGTACCAATGATTTTAAATTCTGTACGACGGTTAAGCTGACGACCTTCAGGATTATCCTTACCGTCAGGCAAAGTATTGGGTGCAATCTGATTTGATTCACCATATCCTTTTGCTTGCAGACGTTCAGCAGGAATTCCTTTCTGCACAAGATAATCCACTACAGATTGGGCACGTGACTGAGACAAGCGCATGTTGTATTTATCATCGCCCTTACTATCGGTGTTAGCGCCAATTTCCACAATGATCGCTGGATTGAGCATCAACAAATTTGCAACAGTATCCAACGGTGGGAATGACTCAGGACGCAATGTGGCTTTGTCAAAATCGTAGAAAATATTTTTTACACGAATAGGTTCATTGGGGATTTTCCGAATGTATACATCTACCCTTGCAGTATCGTTGTCGTTTTTTGTTGTTACAGAAAAAGTGGCCGATCCTGTAAAATAGCCTTCCTTCGTTGCTTTTAATGAATAGACATTTTGTGGTTTGGTGTTCCAGAAGTAAAGTGTGTCCTTCTTCGAAATACTCTGACCAATCTGCTTGTCAGATTTATCAAGAAAAATAATTTTTGCGCCGGGGATCACTTGTCTGGTATCCTGATCATATACATTACCGCGTACTGCATAGAATACTTTTTTAGGATATTCAACCCTCCAGATATCATCGCAGCAGGTTTCACTCTTTACTGAAATTGTTCCAGGACGGTTAGATACCAGGTAGCCTGTATATCCATTATCATCCATCACGTAGTACATATCATCTACACTTGAATTAATCGGATAGCCAATGTTAACTGCAGTTTCCCATTTCTTTTGATTACCACGTGTCTTGAAAATATCATAACCGCCCAATCCAATTTGCCCATCCGAGCTGAAATACAAAGTGCCTGTTTTGGAATCATAGAACGGTGTGGCTTCGTTAGCTGCGGTGTTAACTTTACGACCAACGCTTTGCGGATTGGCGTACTTGCCGTTTTTATCAATGGTAGAAAACCAAATGTCCTGGCCGCCTTCGCCATTTGTTCTGTCAGATACCCAATACAAGATGTCGCCCAATTTGGATGTTCCCATATTAGGTTGTGTATTCGTAGATCCCGGGAAGTTGATCTTATCGTCCATTTTCTGCGGATCGGTCCATTTTCCATTCTTTAATTCACTCAAATAAATGGCGCAAACCATTTTCATGGAATCGGCCAGCATATCGCATCGGGTGAAGTAAAATCTTTTCTTATCAGGAGAAAAGCAACCGTTACCGGTATGTGAATTCTCAGAATTGAAAGGCGCGCCTGTGTAAACAGTTGCCTTTTGAAAATTTTCTCCGCTTTTTTTCGATTCATAAAACTCTGCATACGCATTGTTCTTTTTGATTTCATCCACCATAATAATTGTATCCGATTTCAAGGAAGCAAACAAAAGTGCGGTATCACCAAGGGGTATCGGTCCGAATTCAGTATAAGGTGCGTTCACATTCGCACCGATATGTGTAACTTTTACAGTATCGGGTGTTTGCATTTTCAGCACAGCAAGATCACAACCCTTGGCCTGATTTTTTGCAAATTTTTTCAGGTTCTGAGAGTTAACTCCTTTATATGATTTCTCAAATGTATTGAACACCGTTTTTGCTTCCGCATATTTACCATTCGCCTTTAACGACAGACCATAATAGTAAGGCGCCATCGGATACAATGGATCATTGGCATCCACTAATTCTTTGTACCATTTTTCAGCCTCTTTAAAATCGCGCAGTTTAAATTCGCAATCCGCAATCTGTGAGAGTACATATGCATTTCCTGCCTGTTTCTCATTTACCGCCTGATAATACTGGGCTGCATTAAAAAAACTACCAATACTGTATAGATAGTCACCCATCTTCAGGCTCTTTTTAAAACTAAGTTTCTGAATGGGAATCTCCTGCGAATCCTGTGAAAAGGCAGTTCCGATATTGAGCAGAAAGGCGAGCAACAACGTTATTCTAAAATATTTCATCTCCATGGTTTTTAAAATCTGTTTGAACCGACTACTGAAAGTTTCTTATTGAAAACATCCTGAAGCTGCAATCGAATTGGCTTTGATGAGCGATTTATTAAGTCAGGAAAAATTCTTAATACCTCGGGCAGAACATGATTGGTTTATCAAGCACAAATCCTCCAAGGCAACCGGTGTAACTCAGCGAGAGTTCAAAACCACCGTTGTTATTACTTACTGCATTTAATGCTGAGGTATTTACATCGTAGCTGAATCCTAACCGCACTTTTTTGAATTCTAATCCTGCCACAGCAATGATCGCATCACCCAGACGGTCATACCCGCCAATGAACAATGCTACATCTGGATTGATATTGTATTCCAAAGAGAGACCAAGATTAATTTCCTGGGCTTTCGATTGGCTCATGTACAATACCTGCGGAATGATATCGAGTTTGTCTGTTACACCAATGCGTACTCCACCATGACCGACTATGCGCATTCCCAACTTGTTATCGCTGTTAAGAAACGATTCTTTGGGTGGAATAAGATGAAAGAAAGAACCTCCAAGGAAAACACCTGAATTTTTTCCGAAATCATAGGTCAGATAAACACCTGCGTTCAAATCAAAATAACCGAATTTATCAACGTAGTTTTCATTGCTTGATAACGTATTATTAAAAACCTGTCCGTCAAACTGATTTTCAAAAGTGAGCTTTGAAAAATCAACTTTCTTCTGAACGTATCCGGGCTGTACGCCAATGGAAAGATTTAATTTACGACTGGCATTCAAAGGACGCTGATACGCAATAGAGCCGGCAATGGTAAGATTTGACAAGTCGCCTGCTCCGGCTTTATCATTCAACACAAGTGCACCCAGCGAAAGTGTGCCTGTTTTAACAATGCGTTGAAGTACATTATTAATATCAAACGAGATAGATGGTGTTGTATACGGATCATCGCTCACGCTGCTCCACTGGCTGCGATACATAATTCCTACTCTGTAATTACATGAGTTCACACCTGTTAAAGCGGGATTAAGTGTAAGTGGAGAAGAATAGAATTGAGAGTAGTGAATGTCCTGAGCCATGCCGGCCATCACAGAAAATATCAGTGTAACAAGAAGTGTAATTTTTTTCATCAGCATAAGTTGTTTGTTCGGTAATAAAACGAAGATGCAAAGAAACCTACACGATTACAAATTATTTACGAATTCAGCAGTTAAATAAAATTTGTAATCAAGCCGGTAACCTCTTCATTTCAAATGGAAGTGTTTATTATGAAATTAATTCAGTGTTGTTTTTAATCGAATAAATTGCTGTTCACTCTTACTTTCATCCCTTTTTATTAAGATGAATATTTTTTAAAAAAAGTTAACGTAACAACAAGAAGTTACCGTGCTTAACAAATGATTGTCCGTTTCCGTCTTTTCCTTCCACCACGTAAACATAAGCGCCAACTTCCGCATCCTTGCCACCTTTCACTTCTCCATGCCAACCTTCGTTAAGATCGGAAGTAACAAAAACCAGTTTGCCCCACCTGTCTATTATTTTATAACTATCGAGCGTAACATTTCCACGCCAGATGATCTTCATTTCGTCATTTAGTCCGTCGCCATTGGGAGTAAACGCATTTGGCATTTCCAATAATGTTTCTGTAGTTACTTCAACACGTGTGGAGCCTGTAAACAAACAGCCATCAGCAGAAGTAATCACCACATAGTAAGTAGTGGAAGTATCAGGTGTCACAAGCGGATTATAAACAGTGCCGTCTGAAATCTTAAACTCAGGTTTCCACGAATAAGAAGCGCCGGTACCTGCATGCGCAAACAGTTGCGCACTTTCACCCTCAAAAATGGTAACAGGTTCGTTGACTATAACAAGAGGATCAGGATAAACTTCTACTAAAATCTGTACAGTGTCTTTGCATTGATAAACATTCGTAACTACCAAAGTATAAGTGGTAGTAACCATTGGATTGCAAAGTGGCGCAGCCGTTTCATCATAATCGAGATAAGTGGGAGGACTCCATTTGTAAAAATCTCCACCCTTCGACCATAGTTGAACAGGCTTACCAGGACAAACTATTGTATCTGATCCTGCTGATGCAATCAAATTGGGCACTACATTGATGAGTACTGTATCATTATCATGACACAATGGATTTGAACCAATGGCTGTAACAATGTAATTAGTGGTGATAGCGGGAAATGCATCAGGATTTGCTACAGTTGGATCACTCAATCCAATAGCAGGACTCCAGAAGTAAGATGTTCCACCTGTTGCCAACAGGGAAGTAGTATCTCCAAGACATAAATTCTCATCCGTACCGGCAAAAGGATCTACAAGTGTCACCTGTACAGAAACTGTATCGTAATTGGTGCAATTACCGAGCGTAACCGCAACAACATACGCCGTTGAAAAATCGGGGAACCCCATTGGATCCGGACATGTGGTACAAGTAACCATTGTGGATGGTTGCCACTCGTAAGAATAGAATGAACTGTAAGTAACATTTAACTGCAATGAATCATGTTCACAAATAGTAGTATCATTTGAAACTACAAACGGGAAATCATCAAGAATATTTACAATAAAACTGTCAGTAATAAGTCCGCTGCAAGGTTCAACTGTATAGATAATAATGGTTTCCACACCTTCCGTTACACCATCCGCATTTGCGTCAATAAAAATGGATTGTGAAGTATCACCGGGATAAAATGCAATGGTATCTGCTATGGTTGTATAATCGACACCATTTGTTGCAGTACCGCCAATGATAAAGGGAAAGTAAATCGTGTCATTCGTAAAATTATCGAGATTGATATTAATAACACTTCCTTGACACCCTTCTACAACAGAAAGTGTGGAGTCAAACGGATTTACATAATTATAAACCGGATCAGGTGCGAAGCTGACATCATATGGTTGCAAAAAATTTGCCTGTATAAAAACGCCCGAATCATACCATGTATCACCAGCGTCGGCAATAGCCAATGTTAAGTGATAGGTTTGCCCGGGAATTACGGCACTCTTTGCCTCAAGGGGGGTAGTCAACCCATCATATTGTATGGTGGTACCGCCTACGAATGTCGGGCAACCATAACTTGAATTGCAAATTGAATTAGCAGGATCGTTGCATTTATAATAAGGAGAATTTCCCTGGCAATTCACGTTGCTGATCGTTACCGGGAAACTGGTACCGGGAACTTTGGCCATGTTCACCATGCCGGGTATTCCGGGTCCACTTATCCAGAGTGCGAACACGTCGTTGAACGATGTGCCTACCCATTCCGCATATTCTTCAGATGCAAAAACATACTTGAACCGTAAAGTGTCGGTATTTACAGTAACATCAAAATCAAGTACAGCCGCATTGTAAGTTGGTTGGCCTGATAATGTTGTAAGAGGAGGATAACCGGGACATCCATTGTCAGAAGTCTGATTAGGGAGATTATTAGGACCTACCGCAAGATTCGCATTTCCTGAAGAGATCAGTACCCCACTGTCAATTCCGAGATTCGTATTTACCGCATTAAAGAAACCCGCTGAAGTACCACAACTGTTAAATACAATATTGGACGCAGCGCTGCTGCATCCCAGTATATTATCTACTATTTGTTGAGCAGTAACCGGAGTGGTAATCACCAATTGAGCGTTCACAAAATTCGGGAGATTAATAAACAGTAAAAAAAGACAACAATAAGACAACCCTTTGCCGCGCCCGCCGGTGAGGAATTTAATTTTACGCATGTAAAGTTGTTTCATAACTAAAACCTGGTCTTACAATTATTTAAAAAGCCCTCCAGAAAATCTTCTCACCACATTCGTTGAAATTACGCATTTTACTCAAAAAATGAAACTTCTGTGACATCAATTCTTCCTTACCTCAATAGGGTTACGCTACCATGCTTTTGAATGGTTAATCCTTTTATGTCAGTACCATCAACAGAATAAACATATACGCCTACTTCCTGTGGTTCATTTTTAAGTTTGCCATCCCATCCTTTTGCTAGATCAGTAGTTTCAAAAACCAATTCACCCCAACGGTTAAAAATGTAAAAATGCTTCAGGTTGAATACGCCACGAGCCAGTACATGTAACACGTCATTAGTTCCATCATTATTGGGTGAGAATCCTGAAGCTACTTCTACCAGTGCATCATATTTTACTGCCACCGTTACAGAATCTATCAGAATACATCCGTCCGCAGTTGTGATGGTTACGGTATAAGTGGTTGTTTCAGTTGGCGTGGCAATGGGGTCAGCAGTGTTAGTGGAACTCAGTCCGGTGGAAGGCGACCATTGGTAGTTTGTTCCTCCGGTAACAATGATAGGATAGCTGTTTCCAAGATATATCAAGGTATCATCGCTTATCGTGATGTCTGGAATATCATAGGTGGTGTACAAAACTTTTCCTGTATCAACGCAACCAAAATTATCAGTAACCAACACAATATATTCAGTTGTAAAATCAACCGTTGCAGTAGTGGAAGCACTATCCGGGTTACTCACTCCATTTACCGGAAACCATGAATAACTGATGCCGCCGGAAGCAAATAGATTTACCATATCACCAGGACAAACAGTGAATCCGGGAGATACAGTAACATCCGGCAAGGGATGCACGATTACAGTAATTGTATCTGTAGTTGAAAAACAACCGTTTACTCCCGTTACATAATAAGTGGTGGTTACTGAAGGTGTGGCAGTTGGATTAGGAACAGTTGTGCTGCTTAAACCTGTAGCAGGTGTCCAGGTATAAAAAGTGGCATTAGTTGCATTGAGTTGAACAGATTGACCAAAGCACAATTCCATATCACCACCGGCCTGAACAGGTGTCGGATTATCAACAGTGATGGTTACGGTATCAGATGCGATGCAGGTGCCAATGGTAATGAATACAATGTAGGAAGTAGTACCAATGGGAGTTGCCACCGGATTCTGACAGGTAGTACAACTTAGCCCGATGGTGGGTCCCCAGTTGTAAGAATCCGCATCGTTCACTGATAGAGTAACACTCTGACCAGCACAAATGGTAGTATCATCGTTGGCTACAGCATTGATGTTATCTACAATATAAATGGTCGCGCTATCATACGCAATCGGAGAGCAGCTCAGGAATAATGAAAGCTTAATTGATTCGGCACCTTCAGCAATGGCATCAGCTATCGGATGAACTCCTAATGAAACATTGGTAGCACCCGGCAAAACCATTATACTATCAGGAATGGGAGAATAATCTGTTCCTTCGATGGCACTGCCAGTGATAGTATAATGAATGAATGTTGTATCAGTCAAAGGATTAGAAAGAACAAATGCGAAAGAACCATCAAGGCAACCTTCCACCACAGCCGGGAGATTAGAAACAGGATCGATGTAAGCAGAAACCGGATCAATTGAAATGCCCGCGGCTACCAGGCTTCCTGCTTCAATAAATACACCTGAATCCAAAATACCATCTGATGCATCAGCAATGGCAAGTTTCAGATGATATGTTTCGCAAGGTTGCACCACCGCTATGGCTGTTAAAACCACTGTTAAACCATCATATTCGATACTGGTTTCACCTGGATCTGTAGGGCAATTATAGGAATCATCACATTGGTATGGGCTATTGGAAGGGTCGTTACAAATATAATAAGGTGAACCGTTCAGACAGTTTACGGTAGATATTGATACAGGATCTGAAGTGCCCGGAAGCAACGCAATATTTTGAGGCACCGCAATCCCGGGACCGCTGATGAAAAAAGCAAATATATCATTGATAGAACCCACATATTCAGTGTATTCATCCGACGCAAAAACATATTTAAACTTTAATGTGTCACCCGTTGCTTTAACATCAAATTCCAACACACACGCATCATGGGTTGTTTGCCCTGCCAGCGCTTCGAGGTCAGGATCACCGTTTGCAAAAAAATCTGTAGTGATGCCGGAAGATAAATTAGGACCGACAGCATTCGTAATGTTGCCACAGGCCAGGATGATGCCTGAATCCATTCCAAGACTCGCATCTGTGGCATCAAACGAACCCCAGGCGCCGTTAGGACAATTCAGTGTGACATTCGAGATAACGACTCCACTTCCAACAAGGCTTTCGGCCAATTCTTCAGGTGTTCCAACTGTCCCAACTATCAATTGTGAATACAACTGCTGTGACGAAAAAAAACATAGGGATATAGAGCAAAAAAGACGAGTAAGAATTTTCATTTTTTTAGTATGATGGTCAAAATTAACCCGAAGGTATAAGATACCTCTTAGATAAACAAACAAAGCGTTTTAGCCATTAACATATATGAAATTACGCTACCGTATTCATGAAATAAAACCGGTTGAAAGATGAATCATATATTAAGTTTTTCACGCGCCCACTGATACGACACCATGATTTCAGGAGAAATACGAAAAACTATCAGTGACACACAAATGCCAATAGTGATAACCGCAGTTTCATAAAAACTATTGAACCATGTATTGGATGTTGAAGGCATCAGATAATACACGACAAAACCTGATGCGAGTAATAGACATGCTTTTAAGGTATTGGTACTGAAAGGCTGCATTTGATATTTATAATAAAGGAAAAGCATACGGATCAAATTGTATAGAATTAAAGATAATGCAGTTGCCATTGCAGAACCTGCAATTCCCCAAATTGGAATCAGCAACAAATTTGCAACCGTGGAAGCCACAATCAAAATCAGATAGGTGGTCATTGTTACTTTTGAATGTTTCGACAACATCAGTATCTCACCATTTACACCTGTAGCAAGGTCAATTAATTTACCCAACCCCACAATCATGATGATTGGTTTGGCCTGTTGGTAATTTTCCGGCAGGAAACTTAGCAACAGATCAATATTGATCCATATTAACAGGAAAATAAAACCACCAATAATCAATTGATTCAACGAAGTCTGTGTATATAACTCCTGTAACTTTCCCATGTCCTTACGTTTCCATGCATCTGTAATTATTGGCAAAGCAACCTGGTTCATCGCCCTACCGGGAATTTGTATCATAGTGCCGATAAAAAATGCGATGGTATAAATGGCAATGCTCTTTAAACCGATAAGAGAACCAATCATGATCTGGTCAATATTTGAAGTATAATACGAGGCAATTACCGCTACAAACATAAACATCGAATAGCGGATAATTTCACGCACTGAAATCAATCCTTTGAAATCTATTTTAGAAAAAATAAAAAGCTGTTTCAGATAAGAAGTATAAACAAGGATGGCAATCAGATGTATTAAATAACTGCCGATAAAAAGCAAAAAGAAACCATCAAAATCCACGATCTTAAAATAGAGTAATACGATCGCGCAGGTTTGCAGCACTCTCAATACTACCTCCTTTATTAATATCGCAACTACGTTTTTGTACAATGCCCTCATGTACATGAAAAACAATTCATACACCATCAGAAAGAAGGAAAGCGGAAATACATAGTAATAGTAATCGAGAAAAAGAGGCGATTTACTGATGAATAGACCGGTGAACTCTTTTTTAAACAACAACAGCAGGATGGTTAAAACTAAAAAGCCGGCCATACAGATAAGCAACAAGAAACTGAGAAAACCGTGATGTCTTAACTTTTTATCTTCCAGATATGGAAAAAAACGGAGAATAGACAAGGTGGTACCGAACAAAGCAAACTGAGAAAAAATAACGCCCACAGAAATAATCAACCTTGTAAGGCCAACCTGATCCTGTGTTAGAAAATTAGGAAACAGCAGCGCCATATTCACATAACCAATCAACACTCCGATATAAGAGATAACCGATGCCTGAACGCTTTGACGCTTTACAATACCCATTATTTAATTAATGCGTTAAAGATAGTTTCTAACCGCCATTTTCATCCCGGGAGTCTTCATCGGGCTGAACAATAAAAATTATAAGTGACTATTATTCTCCGTGTATTTCTATGCCCCGTGGCAAATGCGTGCCGCGAAAAAATCAGTAACCGTATTTCTCTTTCCATCTGTATCTCAGAAAATCACGCAGTTCATTCTCGCGTGCATTTTTTCCCGGTTCATAAAATTTGGCGCCGCTTATTTTATCCGGAAGAAATTCAAGTGGAACAAAATTATCATCGTAAGAATGTGCGTATTGATATTCCTTCCCGTAATTTAATTCTTTCATAAGCCTGGTGGGCGCATTGCGAAGATGCAGTGGAACAGGTAAATCTCCCTGTTGCTTTGCTACAGTCAACGCCTCTTCAATGGCTGTATAGGATGCATTGCTTTTGGGAGAAGTTGCCAGGTAAATTACAGTTTGAGAAAGAATGATCCGGCATTCAGGATAACCTATTACTTCCACTGCCTGGAAACAACTATTGGCCAACACCAATGCAGTGGGGTTTGCATTCCCGATGTCTTCAGCGGCCAGTATCAACATTCTGCGTGCAATAAACTTTGGATCTTCTCCTCCTTCAATCATTCTGGCCAGCCAATAAACTGCTGCATTCGGATCACTGCCGCGCATTGACTTGATGAAAGCGGAAATTATATCATAATGCTGCTCACCGGATTTATCATACAAGGCAATTTTTTTCTGCGCTATTGAAGTTACCATCGCGTCCGTCAGCTCTATTTCTTCTTCATTCATCGAATCAACAACCAGTTCAAATAAATTCAACAACTTTCGCGCATCACCACCGCTCAATCGAAACAACGCTTCTTGCTCCCGAACGATTATTTTTTTATTTCGCAGTTGCTCATCCTCCCGCATAGCACGATCAATCAGTTCGGTTAAATGTTGCTTATTAAGCTCCGTCAACACATACACCTGGCAACGCGACAACAACGGTGAAATGACCTCAAAAGATGGATTCTCTGTAGTTGCTCCAATTAGCGTAATGATTCCTTTCTCCACGGCGCCAAGCAATGAATCCTGTTGTGATTTGTTAAAACGGTGTATCTCATCAATAAATAAAATCGCTTTTCCCGCCTTCTTTGCTGTATCAATTACCTCACGTACATCCTTTACTCCGGCGCTTATTGCGCTTAAAGTAAAAAAAGGCAACCCTGCTGCCGAAGCGATAATATGTGCTAATGTAGTTTTTCCTACGCCCGGCGGACCCCAGAAAATCATAGATGGAATCTGCTTTTTTGCAACCAGGTTACGCAAAACACCTTTCGCTCCTACCAGGTGCTCCTGTCCGATAAAATCATTTAATGACTTTGGACGCATGCGTTCTGCCAATGGAATATTTTTGTTCATGTGATGGATTGAGTAATAAATAAATAAATGAAAGAAGGAAGTAAACTAACTGGATACAGTTGAGTTTATTTTCATCAGCCAATTTCAAAACGGTATTCTATTTTTGCCACGAAGTTAATCGAGGGTGTACAAACTATTTTTAAAACCGCTGTTCTTTCTTTTATCTCCTGAAAACGCGCATCAATTCGTTGTCTGGTTACTGGAAACTATTATCAGGATTCCCGGTGGTGAATGGCTCATAAGAAAAATCTGTTGTGTTGAAAATCCTGCACTGAATAAAAATATTTTTAACCTGCACTTCATAAATCCGGTAGGGTTAGCCGCTGGTTTTGATAAAGATGCGAAGCACATCCGTGCGATGAGTGCCTTGGGATTTGGAAGTATTGAAGTAGGCACTGTAACACCACTTCCCCAGCCTGGTAACGACCGTCCACGCGCATTTCGTTTACCAAAAGATGAAGCACTTATTAACAGGATGGGATTTAATAACGAGGGAGTGGATGTAATGGTAGCGCGTTTAAAATCCACAAACCGTAAGAATGTAATTGTTGGTGGCAACATCGGAAAAAACAAGTCTACGCCGAATGAAAAGGCGATCAGCGATTATGAAATCTGTTTTGAAAAGTTATTTGATTACGTTGACTACTTTGTAATTAATGTAAGTTCTCCCAACACGCCCGGATTACGATCATTACAGGACAAAGAACCACTTACCGCCTTGCTTACCAGAATACAGGAGTTAAATCATCGGCACGAAAAGCCGAAACCTGTATTTTTAAAGATTGCACCTGATCTCTCATTTTCTCAGTTGGATGAAGTAATTGAAATTGTAATTCAAACCAAACTGTCGGGCATTATTGCAACCAATACAACTATTTCCCGTGAAGGCCTGAAGACTAATATGGCAGCAATTGAAAAATGCGGTGCCGGCGGATTGAGTGGAAAACCTTTGACACAGCGTTCCACTGAAATTATTAAATACCTCAAATCAAAATCACAGGATAAATTTTCAATTATTGGTGTGGGTGGCATTCATTCTTATCAGGAAGCGCTGGAAAAATTAAATGCCGGAGCATCCATCGTGCAGTTATATACAGGATTGATTTATGAAGGTCCTTCATTGATAAAAGCAATCAACAGGCAAGTTATTCTTGCTGAGAAAGCGAAAAAATTAAACCATGATTTCTAGGTTAAAAAAAGGTATTTTTCTACTGCCACTCTAACTACTTCGTAGCAAGTGGTGATTACTCATGTTCCCTTTTCATTTTTCAATGAAAATACATATTGAATAATATTGGCACCCATCTGCAGCGCTTTCTCTCTCACATCCCTGGGATCATTGTGAACATCATCCCATCCATCACCTAAATCACATTCAAAGTTATAGAAACATATAAGCCGTCCTTCAAAGATCAATCCGTAGCCCCGCGGTGTTTTATTATCATGTTCATGAATTTTAGGTAAGCCATTCGGGAATTCAAATTTCTCATGATAAACAGGATGAGAAAATGGTAACTCAACAAAGTCCAACTCTGGGAAAACCTTTTTCATTGCAATCCTTGCATACGGATCAATACCATAGTCATCATTAATAAACAAAAAACCACCGCCTGCCAGATAGGTTCTCAGGTTACCAGCTTCCTGATTATCAAGTGTGAAATTGCCGTGCCCCGTCATATAAACAAACGGATAATTAAAAATATCAGGACTGCCAGGTTCTACAACCGCATGCTCCAGGTCGAAATTGGTACCCAGGTTATCGTTACAGAATTTTGCAAGGTTCTTCAGTGAATTCACATCATTGTACCAATCGCCCCCACCCTTATATTTCATCAATGCGATCTTTAGCGTGGGTGCCCGCATAAATGCAGTAAGCACAAAGCTCAAAATCAGGAACACGAATAGTTTTTTCACGGATTTAATTTTAATCATTGCGTTTAACGCTTTTTTAACTGCCCGACGTATAAACATTTTTATTCTTGAAAGAACAGGCAAGCTAATTACTTAAGAGTTGAATTGTATGTATGGCAACAATTCCTGCGGTTTCAGTTCTTAATCTTGCATTACCTAAACTCAATGCCTGAAACCCCTTTTCTTCAGCAAGCCTGATTTCTTCCATCGTAAAATCTCCTTCTGGTCCAATTAACAACAACACTTTTTTCTTCGGTTGAAAAATTTGTTTTAGCAATGGTAATCCTTTCTGCTGACAATGGAAGATCGCTTTGAAATTCTCCTGATCGTCAGTATAAATGCTTGCATTATTACTGAGGAAGTCAGCAAATTTAATCGGTTGATGCAATACCGGAAGCCAACATCTTAAGGATTGCTTCATTGCAGCAACAAGCAATTTATTGAGCCGGTCCGATTTGATTTGACTGCGCTCCGATCGCTGACAAACAATGGGGGTAATTTCATCAATCCCGATTTCGGTCGCTTTCTCCAACATCCATTCAAAACGATCCATATTTTTAGTCGGTGCAATGGCAAGGTGCACGTGCGTATTGCTTCCCGGAACTGTTTCTATCACTTCCACAACCTCCAGCACACATGCTCTCCTATTCTCATTGATTACAGATGCTGTAAGTTTCTTTCCTCTTCCATCCGTCACTTCCAGCAGATCGCCTGCATGATGACGCATGACCTGAATACAATGATGCGATTCTTCTTCTCCAAGAAAGATCTGTTCATTTTCAATTTTGCTTGCCAGATACAATTCCATGTCAAATCAGTTCCTCCTCATTAAAAAGGGGCTTTCGCCCCTTTCCACTTTTTTCGTATAAAAAGGTTTTAGGCGCTCACCGACACTTTTGGTGCCGCAGCCAATGTTTCTTCATGAGCTGTGGCTGCAAACTTTTCAAAATTTTTGACAAACTGAAGCGCCAGCGAATTTGCCTTTTCATCGTAGCTGTTTTTATCTGCCCATGTATTCCTGGGATTTAATATCTCCGAGGGCACGTTTGGACAACTTTTAGGATAAGCAACTCCAAAAACAGGATGTACGTCAAACGCTACTTTTTCAAGGTCGCCCTTTAGCGCTTCGGTAATCATAGTCCTGGTATAAGATAGTTTCATACGATTTCCGGTACCATAACCACCACCCGTCCAACCGGTATTTACCAGCCAGACATTGGCTCCGTATTTCTTCATTTTTTCTGCAAGCATTCCTGCATACGTGTTAGGGTTCAATGGCAGGAAAGGAGCACCAAAGCAGGTAGAAAATGTTGTTTTCGGTTCCGTAATTCCCGCCTCTGTTCCGGCAACCTTTGCAGTGTATCCGGATAAGAACCAATACATAGCCTGACCCGGATTAAGTTTTGAAATGGGCGGCAAAATTCCATAAGCATCACAGGTAAGGAAAAAGATATTTTTAGGAATGCCACCAACAGAAGGATGCACAGCATTTTCAATAAAATCTATCGGATAGGAAACACGCGTATTTTCAGTAACTGAAATATCATCGTAATTAACTTTGTTCGAATTGGGGAAGTACCTGACATTTTCTAGCAATGCGCCGCGTTTAATGGCTCCGAAAATCTCCGGTTCTTTTTCCTCGGTCAGGTTTACACATTTAGCGTAGCAACCTCCTTCAAAATTAAAGATGCCATCATCACTCCATCCATGTTCATCGTCACCAATCAATCCTCGATCAGGATCAGCACTTAAAGTTGTTTTACCTGTTCCAGACAAGCCAAAAAAGACAGCAGTGTCACCTTCTTCGCCAATGTTGGCCGAGCAGTGCATGGCAAGCACGCCACTTTCAAGAGGCAGCACATAATTCAGCACTGTAAAGATGCCTTTCTTGATTTCGCCTGTGTAAGCTGTTCCGCCTATGATGATGATTTTTTTAGTAAAATTCAGAATGGCAAAATTACCCTGGCGGGTGCCATCAACTGCAGGATCGGCCTGAAAGGAAGGAGCATGAATAATTACCCAATCAGGTGACAGCGTTTTTATCTCTTCCATGGATGGACGCAGGAACATATTTCCGGCAAACAAAGCTGCCCACGGCACTTCCGTAATGAGCCTTACATTCAACCGGTACTTCGGATCCGCGCAGGCGCTGGCATCTTTTACATACACTTCTTTATCCGCCAGATAACTCACAAGCTTATCATACAACGGTTGGAATTTCTTTTCATCAAAGGGAATATTGACATCACCCCAATAAACAGTATCCTTTGTTTTAGAATCTTCTACAAAATATTTGTCCTTGGGTGCCCTTCCTGTAAATGCTCCTGTATCAACTGCTAACGCACCTGTATCTGTTAAAGTCCCTAACCCCAGCGACACTGATTGATCAATCAGTTCATCCTGACTCAGGTTCCAATAGACTTTCGAAACCCCTTTTAATCCGTAAAGCGATAGATCAGCCGATGGATTTTTAGTTCCTGTTTCAATCATAGTTTATTTTTTTGGTGAAAATGGAGGCTGGCAAATATAGTATAATTTGCCTTTTTGGAAGCTGATTTTTGATTAAAAATGGGGTGAATACAGGGCGTGCCTTTTCAGGCAAATTAAAAGCGGTCCAAATCTGATTTTCGAACAATAAGCATTAAACGACAGGAAGAAATAGTGCATGCAAAGTTCACATGGCAACGGCACTTTAAAGAATATTTTGACAGGGCGTCAATTATTCCGCAAAAAACATATCTTTGCCCTCTCTTAAAAATAGCCGGTCATGGATGCGATTAAATTTTTTCACCAGGAGGTGACTCAAAAGAAGGATTATCCATCTTTTAAAGCGGGTGATAACGTAACTGTTAACTATAAAATTCTTGAAGGTACCAAAGAACGAATTCAAGCTTATCGTGGTGAGGTAATTCAACGCAAAGGACATGGCGCTACGCAGACGTTTACCGTTCGGAAAATTTCTAACGGAATTGGCGTAGAACGCGTTTTTCCATTGTTTTCGCCAAGTATTGATAGTATTGAAATTAATAAACATGGTAAAGTCCGCCGCGCCCGTATTTACTACATCCGCGACCTGAAAGGCAAAAAAGCCCGTATCAAAGAAAAACGTATGCCTACCGCTGCTGCAGCTTCTACTGTTACAGAAAACGCATAGTCTCAAAAATACTTTTACAGCCCGTTGTCCTTCGACAACGGGTTTTTTATTATAAACATGCAGGATATTATCCTTTGAGTTCCCGCAAATACAGTTGAATAGTATTTTCAAGGCCAAGATAAATTGCATCACAAATCAATGCATGACCGATGGAGACCTCTTTTAGTGCAGGGATATTTTCCTTAAAAAAACGAAGATTGAAAAGATTGAGATCATGACCGGCATTTATTTCAAGACCGATGGAATCAGCATATTTTGCTGCAGGAATATAGTTTTCAATCGCTTTCCATTTATCCTGATGAAAAAGTTCTGCATAAGGTCCTGTATAAAACTCAATGCGATCCGCTCCTGTCATTTTAGCTCCTTCAATGAATTGCTCAATAGGATCAATGAAAAGCGAAACCCGAATCCCTGCAGTCTGCAAATCCAGGATTCGCTCCCGTAAAAAGGATTTATTTTTTAAGGTGTCCCACCCCTGATTACTCGTAATTACCTCAGGTGAGTCGGGTACCAATGTGGCCTGTGCGGGCTTCACTCTCAATACCAACTCCATAAAACGGCTGTCAGGATATCCTTCAATATTGAATTCCGTTGTAACTACTTTTTTCAATTCCAAAACATCCTGATAACGAATGTGCCGCTCATCAGGACGCGGATGCACCGTAATTCCTTCTGCACCAAAACGTTCACAATCAAGAGCCGCCTTAACGATGTCGGGCAGGTTATTTCCTCTGGCATTCCGCAAGGTTGCGAACTTGTTAATATTTACACTTAACCGGACCATCGCGTGTTAATTAATTGATGAATAAAAAAGGAGTTTCATAATGAAACTCCTCTTGATTTAAAGCGCTGACTACGTTTAATAATTATTAATAGCGGTAATATTCCGGCTTAAATGGTCCATCCTTAGGAATTCCCAGGTAGGAAGCCTGTTCAGTTGTAAGCTCATCCAGTTCAACACCAATTTTTGCCAAGTGCAACATGGCGACCTTTTCGTCGAGGTGCTTAGGGAGCGTATAAACTTTATGCTCATACTGATCGGTACGCAACCACAACTCAATCTGCGCAAGAACCTGGTTGGAGAAAGAAGTGGACATCACAAATGAAGGATGACCCATTGCAACTCCAAGATTGACTAACCGGCCTTCCGCTAAAATGATGATGTCTTTTCCGTCAATGGTATATTTATCAACCTGTGGTTTAATTACATCCTTGGTATGACCATAATTATCATTTAACCAGGCCATATCAAGTTCCACATCAAAGTGACCGATGTTACAAACGATGGTTTTATCTTTCATCAACCGGAAATGTTCTTCCCGGATTACTCCATGACAACCGGAGGCAGTTACAACAATATCCGCTTCTTTAACTGCATCAATCATCTTCTTTACCTCATATCCTTCCATAGCGGCCTGCAAGGCGCAAATGGGATCAATCTCTGTTACAATTACACGGGCATTAGCTCCACGAAGTGATTCTGCCGAACCCTTACCCACATCACCAAATCCGGCAACTACTGCCACCTTTCCTGCCAGCATAATATCGGTTCCTCTTCTGATAGCATCCACCAAAGATTCGCGGCAACCGTATTTATTATCAAATTTAGATTTGGTTACAGAGTCATTAACATTGATAGCAGGCATTGGAAGCGTTCCTTTAGCCATCCTTTCATATAGACGATGAACGCCGGTGGTGGTCTCTTCTGAAAGTCCGCGTATATGAGAGATGAGCTCAGGATAAACATCAAATACCATATTGGTTAAATCTCCGCCATCATCAAGAATCATATTTAATGGCCGTGAAGGATCGCCAAAGAATAAGGTTTGCTCGATGCACCAGTTAAAATCAGGCTCATTCATGCCTTTCCATGCGAAAACAGGAATACCTGCCGCCGCAATAGCAGCAGCAGCGTGATCCTGTGTTGAGAAAATATTGCAGGATGACCAGCGTACTTCTGCTCCTAATGCAGTAAGTGTTTCTATTAACACAGCAGTTTGAATGGTCATATGGAGGCAACCTGCTATGCGCGCACCTTTCAAAGGTTTTTGCGCACCAAACTCTTCGCGAATGGCCATTAAACCGGGCATTTCTGCCTCGGCAAGTGTAATTTCTTTACGTCCCCATTCAGCGAGCGAGATATCTTTTACTTTGTAGGGAAGCGTTAATTCTAATGTGCTTTTAGTCATTGGTAGGAATAATTTTGTGTAAAAACGTTCGCAAAATTACAAAAGACAACTGTAAATGTTCATGTATCCTGAAAAGATTCAGACTTTTCTGCTTCAGTACACTAATCTACTAATGTCTTTACTTACTATATACTGAACAAACCCGATGAAGAACTGAACTTTTTAGTGAGTTGCATCATTTTAACCTCGTTTAATTTACTTTTGCACCAAAATCAACAACATTATGTACCCAGAAGAAATGGTTATGCCGATGGCAAGAGAACTCACCAACGAAGGATTTACAGAGTTAAAGACTGCGGCAGAAACTGAAGCTGCTTTGAAGAATAATTCCGGCACCATGTTACTGGTGGTAAATTCTGTTTGTGGCTGTGCTGCAGGCAGCGCCCGTCCCGGAATTATTGAGTCATTGCAAGGCGCCAAAAAGCCTGATCATCTTTTTACTGTTTTTGCAGGTGTAGATCAGGAAGCAACCAAAACGGCCCGTGAATTTTTACTGCCTTATCCTCCTTCTTCTCCCGCTATTGCTTTGTTTAAAGACAATCAATTGGTACATATGGTTGAACGACATCAGATTGAAGGTCGACCTGCTCAAATAATTGCCAAGCACCTGGAGCAGGTGTTTGATCATTTTTGCTAAGTAGAAATTGCTTGAATAAATGATTATTCCTTTTTGATCAATTCAAAGCCGGTTCGAAATGAATCGGCTTTTTTGTTTTTAACGTGTACACGGCAAAATTCAAGTTCCAATAATTTCTGGTGCCTTTATGTGTAGCAATGGAACTGATTTCTGAAATTATTGCGACCAGGCACGAAATCACAAAAATTTGTAAGCAAGTCCTTTCAAATATGCAATAAGAAGTTCTTCTGTTTTTAATCATCTTTGATCATGGATGAAACGTGGTTTGTGCTTGTAAATCCTGCCGCAGGAGGCTTTAAGGCCGAAAAAAAATGGCCGGCCATTTCATTGATGTTGCAAAAAGAAGGCATCGATTTTATATGTCAGTTTTCCAAAAGTGCAGAAGATATTATTTCAACAATTAGTGAAGCTATTCAAAAAGGCTTCAGGAAATTTATTGCAGTAGGTGGTGATGGTACGTTGAATCTTATCATCAATGGTATCTTTTCCCAGCATGAAGTCAGCTCAGACAAGATAACTGTAGCCATCATTCCTATTGGCACCGGCAACGACTGGATCAGGACTCACCGGATTTCTAAGTCCGCCGGTAAAGCAATTGCGCTTATCAAAAGCAAAAAGATTTCCTTTCACGATGTTGGAAAGATCAGTCTTTCCGGAAACCAAAATACTTCTGTAAAATATTTCATTAACATGGCAGGTTTTGGCTTCCAGGGTTTGGTGGCTGAACGGATCGAAGGTGTTTCTTCCGGAATCAAGAAAGGTATATTCGCTTTTGTGCTTGGAATATTCGATGCACTTTTCAGATACAACACGACACAGGTTTCAATTACATTAGACGAGGAAGAATTTTCAGGAATGATCTACAACGTTAATGCAGGTATCTGCAAATTTTGTGGTGGTGGTATGATGATGACACCGGACGCGCTAAATGATGATGGTTTATTTGATATTACGATTATAAGAAAAATCAGCAAATCAGAAGTCATCAGGAATGTTCCCGGATTATTCAGCGGAAGATTTATTAATAACAGAAAAGTAAGTCAGCACCGCACCAAAAAGATGCGGATCACTTCAATTCCGTTTATGCCTGCTGAATGTGATGGTGAGGTGTTGGGATATGGCAATGTGACCGCAGAAATTTTACCAAAGGCAATAATTGTAGTTGTGCCATAATCACCATGCTCGAATGCTTACTCCTTAAATCAAGCAGGATTCATTTTCTTACCTGAGTAAATTGTAAAACGGAAAACCAATGGATCAGATTTTTTAGCTGTCTAATTGGTAATGATTGTAGCAGTAACCGCAACTTTTATCCTACCAGCCCTTCACAAAAAAAGTCCGGAAACTTTCCGGACTTTGTCTATTTGAGAACTAGCTGACTGTTACTAATCCTTTATCAGTTTATAGGCATTGATCTGTGTTCCCGTTTTCACGCCAACAATATAGATTCCAGATGGCATTGCAGAAAGATCAAGTGTAACCTCGTGTTCACCTTCTGACATTCTTCCGAGATTAAGTTCCATAACATGCTCACCTAAAATATTTGAGACGGTAACCAAAACGTCAGCGTCACTCAGCAGGGAAAGCTCCAACACAGTGTTTCCCGTAGTAGGATTTGGATAAATATGATCCGTGGTAACGCGATCCTGAATAACCTGTGCGGTAGTTGATTTCTCTTCTCCGCACTTAAATATTTTAATCAGGTTACCTCCCGTCGATAGCTGTCCGATTTTTACTTTCTTGAAAGTAATCAGACCGTTTCCATTGCTGCTCGGATGATAAGTAAATGACTTAGATTGAATCAGGGTACCGGCTTGCCAATTCTCCATGCAGATTATTGATCCATCAGAAATATTTACAAATTGCTGAAGCCGTCTTGGGGTGATGTCAGTTTTAACATATTTAGGTAATCCGCTAAATGGAAACCATGTACTATCGTTGAGCATAAACTGACTTGAATAAATCACCGTCTCCCAGCTATTGGCAGTTTCAGCAATTGTGTTATCTACCCAATTCAGCACTCCATTTACGGAACCCACTGTATCAGCATCATAATAAGGAGGCAGTGGATTCACCTCATCTCCCGGATCATCATTTAGACTGCAATTGGAAAATGCAGGGAAAGAAAGTTTGGTACTGAACCTTAAGAGTTCATCGAGCGGCACATCCCTGATCGCATGATTGCCGCCTTTGTGCGCCCGCAGATCCCAATAGTACCAACCGCCAGCCTTATATTGATTTACTGATTTGTAGAACGGAATCTTCTCTTCCCAACAGGTAACATTGTCTTCTTTTCCGGAAGTAAGAAACATAACAGGCAAAGCATTGTATTTGTTATCCTTCATCAGCGTATTATAATTTGCAAAATCCCATATCTTATAATTTCCGGTACCATTAATCTTAGGAAAATCAGTTTGGAGATTAGTTGCCAACTGACCCAGGAAAATTTCTGCACGGTGACGTGTTGATCCGGTAATATTCCATTTGCAAGTTGGATTATCATCATTCAGGTATTCGGCATTTAATTTTGCATTCACCACATCACAGGCAGCAACACGATCAGGATACAGGTAAGCCATTTCCAATGCACCGGTGCAACCACTGGAAGATCCATGAACTGAAATCCGGGCCGGATCGATTACATCTTTATATTCCTCTAAAAACCAATCAAGTGTCCACACAACGCGTGCTATGGTATAAGTCTTATCGATGCCTGTAGTAGGCGGCGGAGTATCTTCATTCGCATTGTACACATCAAAATTCTCATTGTATCCAATCCATTTTGTATTCTCTCCGGAAACGGCATCCCAGCTAAAATTTGGAATTACATCTTCCAGGGACACCTTGTACATTCCATCAATGTTCTTATCGTTGCTGTTCTCGTATGCATTTCCTCCTCCTCCGAAAAAGAAGAACGTAGCCGCCTTTTTCTCAGTGGTTACGTACGTATCAGGTATAACCCCAAAATTATACACAAGACAGCCTTCATTTCCTGTTGCCGGCGTATATTGAGTTTTCACATTCCCTCCAAAAAAAGCAAAAGCATCGTATAACATATCCGGTTTATCCGGTAATGGAATATCATTTATCTGAAGAATGGGCTTCACCCGTTCCACTTTTTCAGCCACTCCTGAGATCATCGCATTTGCGCCGGGCACCACCTTCATATTTTCAACCTTTACGCCTAGCGGAGTGATAGAATCTGAGGTAACCACGTAGTAAGCAGTTTTTTGTTTGTTGCAGGTAGCTACAAAAAGCCCCTTAGTTGCATCCAGAGAATCCAATGGATTTCGATTAATAACCAGGTAGCGGTTGGGATGAGCCGCGTCAGAACCGCCTTTGGTTCCGAGATCAAGAAAATAATTCAATGAGAAATTATAAGGTACTTTGCCGGCATAAAAAGCACTATCGATATTGTTGTTCGTGATAGGATGATCAAAACGATAGATATAGTAAAAACCGGTGTAAGCAGGTATTACATTCCAGACCACAAATGTTTGTCCGTCCCGATAGCTCGCTGAAATATTGGTGATAGTAGCCGCATCAACAAATTTTGACACGAATACCATGGTTAAAATGATAAGTAATGTCCTTCTCATAATTGTTTGAATTTTTTGCTAAAGTAAAAAATAAGCATCAAATAAAAAGCTACAGGTTATTATCCTTTTTAACTGATATAAACATTTGATTTCAAGAGCGGGAAACGGGACTCGAACCCGCGACCTTTAGCTTGGGAAGCTAAAGCTCTGCCAACTGAGCTACTCCCGCCTGATCCATGTCGTTTGTCAAGAGTTATTTACCTGGAATAACGAATATCGATCAACGATTTTTTGATTGAAGAATTAAAAAGTTCTCTAATCGCAATTGATTGCTGTGCCTTTCATTTTTGATTTTGAATTTCCGAAATCTAAATCAAGATGCATTAAACCCGGTTTTTATTTAAAATCCCTCTTCGCTACCACTAACAACTGCATATGGTATGTTCATACTCACTAAAATTAATTGCTTCGCTCCGCTGAACCAATCTGTACGCTGATCCTATTTTCTGAAATTTTCAGACACTTCGAGGTCTTTACTTCCTTTCGAATAACTATAAAAGCCTTTACCACTCTTGATTCCCAGGTTGCCGGCAGCTACCATATTACACAGTAGCGGACAAGGAGCATATTTTGGGTTTCCAAAACCGGAAAAAAGCACCTGCAGAATAGAAAGACAGATATCAAGTCCAATGAAATCAGCCAGTTGCAAAGGGCCCATCGGATGCGCCATTCCTAACTTCATAACCGTATCAATTTCTGTAACGCCTGCAACGCCTTCATGCAAAGTATAAATAGCCTCGTTGATCATTGGCATCAGGATTCTATTGGCAACAAATCCGGGATAATCATTTACTTCTACAGGTACTTTTATCAGTTTCTCTGAGAGCAACATGATTACATTGGTCGTTTCATCAGAAGTAGCATAGCCCCTTATCACTTCTACAAGTTTCATCACCGGTACCGGATTCATAAAGTGCATTCCTATTACCTTATCTGGCCGGCCGGTAACCGCGGCAATTTTAGTGATGGAAATAGATGATGTGTTAGAAGCCAGAATAGCATCAGGCTTTGCATATTGATCCAATTCCCGGAATATCTTAAGCTTGAGCTCAGCATTTTCAGTTGCAGCTTCCACAATCAGGTCGGCATCTTCAATACCATTTGCAATTGATGTGAAAGTAACTATTCGCGAGAGCGTTTCGTTTTTTTCCTGTTCTGTAATCGCGCTTTTTGAAATCATCCGATCCAGGTTTTTAGCTATGGTAAGCACTGCCTTATCGAGCGCCGGTTGTGAAACATCAACAAGACTGACATTAAATCCCTTTAAAGCAAACACATGGCAAATGCCATTGCCCATAGTGCCTGCTCCAATCACAGCAATTTTATTCATCGGCTATTTAATTTAATTGATAATAATTATGCTCGTTGTCAACTTATGATTTTTTGTATCCGTTTCGCAAACCATGTAAGGTCCTGCAGGCCAGTCATGCACATCAATAATTAATTCAGCCCTGCCCTTAACAGGATTTTCATGAAAAACCAACCGTCCGTAAAGATTATAAATTTCAATAAAAGCGTTTGAATCAGGAGATTTAATCGAGATGCTAATGGTTTCTTTTGCCGGATTTGGAAAAACCAGCAGTCGATCTGCGTTTGAAAATGCTGCAATTACCGGTTCAGATAATAATTGACAGGGATCATTGGGAGAATTTATTGTTGAATCCACTTTATCATAGTCAAAAATTCCAAAAGCATATTCCCCTTTTGCAGCATGATTTACTGTAAAATAACCACGCTTGTCGGTGTGACTTCCGGTAAAATTCTGAATTACATCGCTCAGGATTTCCCAGTCATTTTTACAGGAAGTGCGATACAACACTTTAATACTGTCTTCCACATTCGTAATAAGGTTGTTGTCAAGATAACCTCCTGACGTAAAGTTGCTGCCATCATAGTGAATAATTGCCGATGCATCAAATCCCGCAGGAAACAATCCGTCCATTTTCCAGTAATGATAATCTGAAATATGAAGCCCCGAAACCGGGAATTTAAAAGGATCAGGTGGAGCGTAATTGTGTTCAATCCGGATGAAAGCAGAATCGGGTAATGTTGAAACATTGAGTGTAATTCCACCATTCGCAAATGTTTGCAAACCGGTGGTCTTCACGGTATTGGTTCCGGTAGTAATTGCATCTGAAATTTTCTCCGACAGATCAAGCCCTGCGTAAATTGGATTGAATGGAAGAATACCTGAATAGATACTGCATGGGCCATTTATAACAGTGCTTTCCGTTAAGGTATTCCAGAATTGATCTTTAAAAGTTATTTCAAGCGGAACCTGCTGATAAAAATGCGGTGCATGATCAAGCTTCTGCCTTATAAAAACATTCACAGCGTAAGCACTTCCATCCGGAAAAACCTCCATTGAATCAATTGAAAACTGCGGAAATCCGGGACTAAATATCCAGTCGTTAAAAAAATGATAAAGATCGATACCTGAACAAGCTGTCAGATAGTCGCGCAGGTCTTCACTGGCCGCATCACGGAATGCAAATTCAGAAAGATAGTTGGTGACACAGTGAAAGAACAATGAATCTCCCATATAGCCACGCAACGTATGCACCACGTCAGCGCCTTTATCATAAACGGTTGTTCCATAAGTATAATCGTGTGAAATACCGGATACAGGCAGATACGAACCATCACCGGCGGGAGTATGAGCGTAGTGCACCACCTGCGCATGGTTGTTTGCAATGGCGATATCGTAGTCGGTTTTGCCATACACCGATTCATGAAATAGCCGCTCGCAATAAGCCGCCCAACCTTCATTAAGCCACATATCTTCCTGCGTTCTGCACGTTACAAGGTCACCAAACCAATGGTGAGAAAGCTCATGAACATAAAAATCTTCCCAGTCAAGAGTACCATTGGCCATGAATACAGGATAAGCGATATTGGTTGCGTGTTCCATAGCGCCGCTTGAGAAAGGCACAAGTGAATAGCCCACTTTATTCCAATGGTAAGCGCCAAAAGAGGTTTCAAAAACAGACAATGCATCGATTAAGTGTGCAAATGAGTTTTTCATTTTGGTGGTATCGGCGGCCATTGCTCCCAGTTGAACAGGAATGGTTCCGTTAATGCCAGCATATGAAAGATAGGCAGGGGAATAAGTTCCTACTGCAACACAGGCAAGATAACTAGGAATAGTTTGTATCATCTGCCAGTTCCAGGTTTTAGTGCCGTCGCCATTTTCTATCGCAGATGTAAGCTCACCATTACACAAAGCCATTTTTGTATTCGCGGTAGTAATAGAAAAATGAAAGGTGCTTCTCTCAATAAAATTATCAAAACATGGAAACCAGGCACGCCCGAAAGGATGCGGATCAGCTCCAAATCCAACTCCGAGGTTATATGCATAATCACCTGAAAAATAAAAACCGCCCCAACCCGTCACATCTACTTGTGGAATACCGCGATAATAAACGGTGATTGCCGTTGAATCACCGGTGTTAAGAGGCTGCACAAAATATACTCTTAACAACACATCATTTGAATAAGTAAAAGTGAGCGCCTCGTTGTTTTGTTTCGCCGAATCAATGGTGAGACCCAGCAGGTCCAAATCTATAAATGAACAGTCTTCGATCTTAGAGCGAAGCGAGATCGTACAATTTCCTCCAATCATCTTGCTTGTAAAATCAGTGATCGAAAGACTGATGTGATAGTCCAGGATATCTATCGAATCACTCCTGGAATTTTCCGCCCGTATTCCACCGTCATCAAGCAATGATTTTTTTTCCAGGTATGAAAACAAAGACCGTTTTTGGGGCAACCATGACGAATCCTGTGCAGTTGATTTCATTGTTAAACAGCATACAGAAATGATGATGAATAAAGAGAAATACTGCGATAGCTTCATCAGGACAAACAGTTTACGGTCGTCGGCTTTAATTAATTCAATGGTATTCAATACTGTTCATTTTCATTGGGAAAATCTTCGGTCTTAACATCATCAATATATTTGGATACAGCGATTTTTATTTCATCATATAAATTAGAATACCTGCGCAAAAACCGCGGTTTAAATTCTTTATTTATTCCCAGCATGTCATGAATGACCAATACCTGACCATCTACCTGATTTCCTGCACCGATACCAATGACCGGAATTTTTACTGAAGCCGCAACTTCTGCAGCTAACATTGCCGGGATCTTTTCCAAAACCACAGAGAAGCAACCTGCCTGCTGTAGAAACAGGGCATCTTCCCGAAGTCGTTGTGCCTCTTCTTCTTCCTGTGCACGCACTACATATGTTCCGAATTTGTAGATCGACTGCGGTGTCAATCCGAGGTGACCCATTACAGGAACACCTGCAGAGACAATGCGTTCTATGGAGTCTTTCACTTCTCTTCCTCCTTCCAGTTTTACTGCATGTGCACCCGATTCCTTCATAATACGAATAGCAGAATTAAGCGCTTCTTTTGAATTTCCCTGGTAAGAACCAAAAGGCAGATCAACAACTACCAGGGCGCGGCTGATACCACGTACAACAGATGAAGCATGATAGATCATCTGATCAAGCGTGATGGGGAGTGTGGTTTCATGTCCGGCCATTACGTTGGAGGCTGAATCGCCTACCAGAATGACATCAATGCCGGCAGCATCCACAATTTTTGCGAAGGAATAATCGTAGGAAGTGAGCATTGAGATTTTCACACCTTCTTCCTTCATTTCACGCAAGGTATGCGTGGTGATTTTCTTGGCACTGCTGAAGTCAGTCATTTTTTTCGGGCTGAAGTATATTGAAATAATGGCTGCAAGGTATGAATTGCACTTGTTAATTGGATGTCAGGTTCTGGTAAGTAATCTTTCAAATGGAAGCATATTAATTGTTTTTAGAACGGTCATGCAAAAGCAATTTTTCAAAACCTACTGCATTTGAAGCGCATGCAACGATCCTGGCAACAAACAACAATCAGAAGTTATTTATATTTTTGCCGCCATGAAGCGTTTCCTTTTAGCAGCCACCATTTTATCCACACTTATTTATTCCTGTAAAACTGATTTCAATGTTACTTCCGATTGGGAAGACATTGCAATTGTATATGGCTTACTTGATCCTACAGATAGTGCACAATATATCAAGGTGAATAAAGCTTACCTTGATAAAACAACAAGCGCTCTTGAAATTGCTCAGATTCCTGATTCACTCTATTATCAGCATATTACGGTTCAGTTGCAACAATACCAAAACGGTGTGCTAAAAAAAACCATCGATATGGAAAAGGTAGATGGGAACCTGGAAGGATACGTGAAAGACACTGGCATTTTCGCAGCTTCTCCGAATTATCTGTATAAAACCAAAGAAGTAATTGATCAAAACAGCAGTTATCATTTGATCATCACTGAATCTGACAATGGAAAAGTAATCAGTTCTGAGACGGAGATCATTAACGATTTCACCGTGTTGAGACCCACCCCCAGTCAGAAGGTGAATTTCTTTCCCGGTGATGAATACAATGGGCAATTTATTTCAGCAAAAGATGCAAAAATATACGGGCTTATCATCCGGTTCAATTACAGGGAAGTTAATGTTGCTGATCCTTCCGTCTTTACGGATAAATACATTGACTGGGAAATTTTTACGACCAAACGTTCCAATAGTACGGGAGGTGGCCAAACTATTGATTACGATATTCCCGGTGATGGTTTTTATTCCTTTGTGAATTCGCAATTGACAGACGATGTGACTATTTACCGCCAGGCTCTCAATTTTGATTTTATGTTTTCAGCAGGCGGAGAAACGCTTGACACTTACAACCAGGTTGCTATTGCACAGCAAGGACTTACATCCGGAAATATTCAGCCAGAGTACACCAATATTGAAAATGGCCTTGGACTGTTCTCTTGCCGTTTTTATAAAACAATTTATAAAGTGCAAATTGATGATCATACCATCGATACGCTGGCCTGCAGTCCCATTACGAAACACCTCCGGTTTGAGAATACCGAAGGCGACTTTTGCTTTTGAATTACTGTCTTTTTGTCACCATAGCAACAGGATAATCCCTCCTCTTATGGCATAGTGCCAATATTTCTTGCTATATACCCGGTGGCATAACTATTGACAAGCGGGGTTGTTCAAAATTCTAAAAAACAAATAACATGGGAAAAATAATAGGCATTGATCTCGGCACCACCAACTCCTGCGTAGCAGTGATGGAAGGTGCAGATCCAGTTGTAATTGCAAATGATGAAGGAGCAAGGACAACGCCTTCGGTAGTGGCATTCTTACAAAATGGTGAAAGGAAAGTGGGAGCGCCTGCAAAACGCCAGGCAATCACCAACCCTAAAAACACGATTGCATCTATCAAGCGTTTTATGGGTCGCAGACATGAAGAAGTTGCCTCTGAATTAAAATATGTTGCTTACGACGTACAGAAAGGAGAAAATGATACGGTGCGTGTAAAGATCAACGATCGCAATTACACACCACAGGAAATTTCTGCAATGATTTTGCAGAAGATGAAAAAAACTGCGGAAGATTATCTGGGTCAACCGGTTACTGAAGCGGTGATTACTGTTCCTGCTTATTTTAACGATTCGCAGCGCCATGCTACAAAAGAGGCAGGTGAAATTGCAGGATTAAAAGTCCTTCGTATCATCAACGAACCAACTGCTGCTGCACTTGCCTATGGCTTAGACAAGAAGCACAAAGACATGAAGATTGCTGTATATGATCTTGGAGGTGGTACGTTTGATATTTCCATTCTTGATTTGGGTGAAGGTGTTTTTGAAGTAAAATCTACCAATGGTGATACACATCTGGGCGGTGATGACTTCGACCAGGTAGTGATTGAATGGCTGGCTGATGAGTTTAAAAAAGATGAACCGAACATTGATCTGAAAAAGGATCCGATGGCTTTACAGCGCCTGAAAGAAGCTGCTGAAAAAGCGAAGATTGAACTGTCGTCTTCTGTTGAAAGTGAAATTAATTTACCCTATATCACTGCCGTGGATGGTGTTCCAAAACACTTAGTGAAAAAACTTTCACGCGCTAAGTTTGAATCATTGGTTGATCATTTAGTAGAGCGTTCGCTGGAGCCCTGCCGCAAAGCTGTTGCAGATGCAGGTGTGAATGTTTCACAAATTGATGAAGTGATATTGGTTGGCGGATCAACACGCATCCCAAAGATTCAGGAAGTGGTTGAAAAGTTCTTTGGCAAAAAACCTTCTAAAGGAGTTAATCCGGATGAGGTGGTTGCTATTGGTGCTTCGATACAAGGTGGTGTACTTGCAGGTGATGTAAAGGATGTGTTGCTGCTTGATGTAACTCCTCTTTCACTTGGTATTGAAACGCTCGGTGGCGTAATGACCAAACTGATTGAATCCAACACTACCATTCCTACCCGTAAATCAGAAACATTTACAACTGCTGCTGACAGTCAGCCTTCAGTTGAAATTCATGTAATGCAGGGCGAACGTTCAATGGCACGCGATAATCGTACAATTGGGAGGTTTATGCTTGATGGAATTCCACCGGCACCGCGTGGTGTACCGCAGGTTGAAGTTACTTTTGACATTGATGCGAATGGCATTTTGAATGTAAGTGCTAAAGATAAAGGCACTGGCAAAGAACAAACCATTAAGATTCAGGCATCAACAGGCCTGAGCAAAGAAGAAGTGGAAAAGATGCGGAATGACGCCCGTGCGAATGAAGCTGCAGATAAAGAGGCACGTGAAAAAGTGGACAAGCTGAACACCGCTGATTCACTTGTATTCCAGACAGAAAAACAACTGAAAGAATTCGGAGAAAAAATTCCCGGTGATAAAAAAGCCACTATTGAATCTGCACTTGGCCGGTTGAAAGATGCACACAAAAATCAGGATATTGCGGGGATTGATTCTTCCATGAATGACCTGAATGTTGCATGGCAGGCCGCTTCTGAAGATCTTTATAAAGCACAGCAACCACAACCCGGCGCACCAACTGATGGTGCTTCGAATGAAAGTGGAAATGAATCTACACCTAAAGAAGAAACTGTGCAGGATGTACCCTATGAAGAGGTGAAGGATGAGAAGAAGTAATTAAATAATGAAAGTCAAAAAATGAAGCCCCGACTCAGCAATGATTCGGGGCTTTTCTTTTAAAGCCTTGTCGTAAAATCAAATTCTTATTGGGATGATTATTCAGTGGGGATGATTTCCCTAAAAAATAAAGCCCTTCCGAAAAACATACTTTCTGATCATTATGCTTAAGTTTGAGAACACTAATTCAGAAATGATGAAAAAGCTCATTTCAATATTGTTAATTCTGTTCTCTTTTTTGAGAGTTCAGGCCAGTCCCTGTGAAGCATATTTTACGTTTGATGTAAACGACTATACGATTTCACTCAATGGTTCAGGTACTGCAGGTGATGTTGTTTCCTGGCATTGGTTTGCAAACAATGATCTCTTTAGTGATGCCGGACCGGAAACCAATATAACAGTTAATGAACCAGGCGAATATCAAATCTGTCTCGTGATTGAAACTTCTTCAGGTTGTGTGGATACTTTCTGTCATGGTGTTGTAGTGCCGGAACCTCAGGGAGATTGCGAAGCGCATTTTACCTGGAGCGTTGATGGATTTACTATTTTCTTAAATGGAAATTCTTCAACCGGTGATGTAGTCTCCTGGCATTGGTACATCAACAATGATTTGTTTAGCGACGGCTCTGAACCACATATTACCGTTAATGAATCCGGCGAATATCAAATCTGTCTTGTGATTGAAACTGCTGCAGGTTGTGTGGATACTTTCTGTCATGGTGTTGTTGTGCCGGAACCTCAGGGAGATTGCGAAGCGCATTTTACCTGGAGCGTAGATGGATTTACTATTTTCTTAAATGGAAACTCTTCTACAGGCGATGTAGTCTCCTGGCATTGGTATATCAACAATGATTTGTTCAGCGACGACTCCGAACCACATATTACCGTTAATGAATCCGGGGAGTATCAAATCTGTCTCGTGATTGAAACTGCTTCAGGTTGTGTAGATACTTTTTGTCACGGCGTAGTAGTAGAAGAACCTCAGGGAGATTGCGAAGCGCATTTTACCTGGAGCGTAGATGGATTTACTATTTTCTTAAATGGAAACTCTTCAACCGGTGGTGATGTGGTTTCCTGGCATTGGTACATCAACAACGACCTTTTCAGTGATGATGGCCCGGAAGCGCATATCACGGTTAATGAATCCGGCGAATATCAAATCTGTCTCGTGATTGAAACTGCTGCAGGTTGTGTGGATACTTTCTGTCATGGTGTGGTGGTTGAAGAGCCTCAGGGAGATTGCGAAGCGCATTTTACCTGGAGCGTTGATGGATTTACTATTTTCTTAAATGGAAACTCTTCAACAGGTGGCGATGTGGTTTCCTGGCATTGGTACATCAACAATGATTTGTTTAGCGACGGCTCTGAACCACATATTACCGTTAATGAATCCGGCGAGTATCAAATCTGTCTCGTGATTGAAACTGCTGCAGGTTGTGTGGATACTTTTTGTCACGGCGTAGTAGTAGAAGAACCTCAGGGAGATTGCGAAGCGCATTTTACCTGGAGCGTTGATGGATTTACTATTTTCTTAAATGGAAACTCTTCAACAGGTGGCGATGTGGTTTCCTGGCATTGGTACATCAACAATGATTTGTTTAGCGACGGCTCTGAACCACATATTACCGTTAATGAATCCGGCGAGTATCAAATCTGTCTCGTGATTGAAACTGCTTCAGGTTGTGTAGATACTTTCTGTCATGGTGTGGTGGTTGAAGAGCCTCAGGAAGATTGCGAAGCGCATTTTACCTGGAGTGTGGATGGTTTTACTATTTTCTTAAATGGAAATACTTCAACTGGTGATGTAGTTTCCTGGCATTGGTATATCAACAATGATTTGTTCAGCGACGGCTCCGAACCACATATTACCGTTAATGAATACGGCGAGTATCAAATCTGTCTCGTGATTGAAACTGCTGCAGGTTGTGTAGATACTTTTTGTCACGGCGTAGTAGTAGAAGAACCTCAGGGAGATTGCGAAGCGCATTTTACCTGGAGCGTAGATGGATTTACTATTTTCTTAAATGGAAACTCTTCAACAGGCGATGTAGTTTCCTGGCATTGGTATATCAACAACGACTTGTTTAGTGATGAGGCCCGAACCACATATTACCGTTAATGAATCCGGCGAGTATCAAATCTGTCTCGTGATTGAAACAGCAACCGGTTGTGTAGATACCTTCTGCAATCAGATTACGATTGAAGGATTTAATGATGATGAATACAATTTTAAAATATTACCTCCCAATGCTGACGGATCTATAAATCTCCTGTTAACATCGCCAACAGATGGTACTTTCGATTTATTCCTTACAGACGTAGCCGGAAAAAAGGTGATCGTTCAAAGTTCAAACCTGAGCGTTGGTACACATCAATATGTAATACCCGTTGGTGAAAACCTTTCGATAGGGATTTACTTAATCAGCATCCATTTCAATAATGAAACAATTATAAGCGAAAAAATTGCGGTGCTGAAATAATCCAGTCTTGTCAATACAAAAAATCAACAGTGTTTTGTTTTCAGTCCGGAAACCCTCGCCAGTTCTATCCCGATTTTGCCGGAAAAGTTGAACCCATTTCTGTTTGAACTGAAAAATCCGGGTTCAATGCATCACTACTATTTTACTCACACTACTTTTATCACCTGATAAAACTGAGAGGAAGTACATACCAGGCTGAAGTTCATCAACAGTTATTTCAAAAGGATAGATTCCATCAGGAATAAATTTCTCCAATTTTTGTTTTACAACATTACCCGTTTGATTGATCAATTTCCAATTCACTTCATGTTCCGGAATCATAGCAACTACATATAGCTTATCATTTGCAGGATTGGGTGAAATATTTACTGCTAACGCGACATCGCTATTGTTTAGTCCGGTCGTTTCATAAAATGATGAATCCAAAATAATAGTCTCATCTCCGGGCTGGTAGTCAAGTATTGAAAACCGGCAGCCCATCATTTCATCAAAAGTGCTTTCACCGGCTTTCACATCTTCTGGCGGGTTATTAGGATTAAACGGATTATTAATGGTGTTGTCATACACGGCACATCCAAAAATCTGTGCATTCACAGGAATCTTGATGACTTTTGTGAAAAAATAATTGAACTGCCAGTAAAAATTCCAGTCAGGGATATAAATGAGGTTGGTGGTATCTCCGGGTTCAGTAACCATAAACACTTTGTAAGATTTTCCGATCAGGTGCATGTGAGGCTGAACAGAAATTATGGATTGGTCTGTTTCAAACAGTCCCGAACGATTATAAAATGTTTTCACTGAATTCGCAGGAATTAAAAACGGAGGATTGATCAGTGAATTAGTAAACCAGGAAAGAATGCGCTCATTCTTCACTTTCCGCACCGTTGGTTGTGCAGTGAAATGCAGGTTTATTTTTGTGCTGTCGACTTTATTCTTGCTGCCGGGTGAATAATGAAAAGATATTACAAAATCGGCTCCTGCCGGAACTTCAAAACCCATATTGTCAGGAAGTGTGATCATATCGCAGCCGGGAATCCAACCGCAAAGCATTTCAGCGCTTGGACCTATATCTCCAAAACCTCCGCCTTTATAACCCGGACCGGGATCGTTAAGATCTCTGTTGTAAGAATAATCAGAAGTATCCTGTATCAAAAAAACATGATGCACCACAGAAGAATTTCCGGGAATAAACTCCACCTTGTCTAAATATTTTGTCTCCGTGAAGTTAGAATGAACCACAAAAGTCCGGTATTCATCGATGTCTTTCTGGATCTTATAAACAGGTACTTTGATTACGTCATCAATAACATTCATCAGAGCGTTACCATTAAAAACAGGAGCAAGCGGCGCTGTTATCAAATCACCGGCTGGCATTCCACCGTTTACCCAATTATTGATTGTGTTAATCTCTTCCTCTGATAAAACTTTCTCATCGCGAAAATGATTATAGGAAGCATCCGGCGGCCAGGGTGGCATTTTATGGGCGTTAACATCTGCCTGAACCGACCATGCGTTGTTCACCACATCGTCGTATGACATCAATGAAAATGGAGCAATTCCTCCTTCGCGGTGACAAGTAGTACAATTGGAATAAATAATGCCTGCGACATTTGAACTCCAATCGGGAATTTGCGACGCACCATTGTAAAAGGTAAGCATCAAACAACTTATCATAACCTGCCACTTCTGAATTTCAATTGTTTTCATGTTATTGCTTGATTTCAGCAACACAAAACTCCTCAGAATCGGTATTGGAATAAAATCGAATTCTGATGAAGATTAAGTTTCCAATTCGTTAACAATAACTTTCCGCCGAGCCCGATCACTCTTTTTGTGTTGGGAGTTGTGTTACAAATTCAAATTCATTTCACATCCATTTTTGCAATCATTTCGTAATTTGCATTTCATCAATAAATCCCACCCATGAAATTCATCCGGATAATAATGCCCTCCGTATTACTGACGATCAGCTTGTCATCCTGCGCAGAAAAAACCAAGACCGATGCACCTGAAATGAATTCTTCGACTGCCACAAAGACTTTATCTGCATCAGAGCTTGCAAAATATCACCAGGCCACTTTCGCCGCCGGTTGTTTCTGGTGTGTGGAAGGTGTATTTGAAAGCGTAAAAGGTGTGCAGGAAGCTATTTCAGGATATGCCGGAGGAATAGAAAAAAATCCAACCTATGAAGAAGTGGGCTCCGGAAGAACAGGTCATGCTGAATCAGTAACGGTTTATTATGATTCTGCTATTGTGGATTATCCAACATTACTGAAAGTGTTTTTTGCTTCGCAGGATCCAACGCAAGTGAATGGGCAAGGTCCGGATCATGGAACACAATACCGTTCTATTGTTTTCTATCGTAATGACATGGAGAAAAAACTTGCAATGGATTACATCAACCAGTTGAATGCATCAGGAAAATATGCAGCGCCCATTGCAACACAGGTTGTGCCCTTCACGGAATTCTATGAAGCAGAAGGTTATCATCAGAATTATATTCAACTCAATCCTTCCAGCGCATATGTTCAGCATGAATCCATTCCGCGCATCAAACGCTTTCAGCAACAGTATCCTGAATTACTGAAACCGGAAAGATCGCTGATTAAATAAAACTATAACGCGCTGTTATTAAATGGTGTAGCTGCTATCAATGCTGATGACCGCCGGCTCCATGAACATGGCCATGTTGCAGTTCTTCCAGCGTAGCTAAACGCACTTCGACTACTTCTCCAACGAAATGCAATTCTTTGTCAGAAAGCGGATGATTAAAATCCATGATCACCTGTTCTTCATTCACTTCCTTAATCCTGCCCTGATATTTATTTCCGGAATTATCTGACATAGGCAGCACATTACCAACTTTCAGTAAAGAAGTATCGGGCTTTCCTGAATCATCAACGAAAACAGTGATGGGAATGGGCACAATGTTTTGCACATCACTCAATCCATATCCTTTCTCTGCGCTGATAAGAAAGTCAAAAGTGTCGCCGGCACTTTTACCTGACAAATTAGTTTCAAAATCAGGAAGCAATTGTCCGGCGCCGAACAGGAATACAAAAGGATTTTCTGCAGTTGTTTTCTCCACTTCCACTTCGCTTCCGTTTTCATTTACGGTAAGCCGGTAATTCAAGGTGACCACCATTCGGTTTTCAATGATCATAACGTGAGGTTATTGATGAATTTTGGCACAAACTACTATAATAGTTGTAAATGAATACTTTCAAAAGCCATTACACTATTGATGTTGAATTTTCATAATAAAGCTTACTGTTGCAACCATTTTTTTGCGACTCACATCTTTCGCTCATAACTTCGCATTCAACTCCTGAAATATAATGTTGCTATTTCGCCAAATGCAAATCATGAGGATAGCATTAAGACGCACACGATGATAAATGTTTCACTCCAAATAATTCAAGCGCATACACTTTAACTTTTAGTAAAATGATTAAACCCTCTCTTGACCAGTGGACTACCCTTTTCCTCCTTGGTGCCGTGCAGGGATTATTTCTTTCTATTCTGCTCTTCATTCATAAAAAAGGAAACAGGAAAGCCAATACGATACTCGCTTTTGTGCTGTTATTTTTTTCCGTCATGATGATGTATTATGTTGCCTACTGGAGTGGTTATGCAGCAAAATATACCTGGATGAATTTTTGGATCGAACCATTCACCTTTTTATATGGCCCGTTAATTTATATTTATCTGCTGACGCTGGAAACCGGGCAACTTCCTAAAAAGTATGCGCTGCATTTTATACCGGCCATCATTCAATTTTTATTTCTTATCCCGCTGATTATCCGAAATACTTTTGGCAGAGTTGAATGGTTGCGCGTGCATTTCTTTTCGTTCGGATCAACGATTGACACGATTAACCTGCTTTTTACTCATCTTCAAAACATCAGCTTAGTTGTTTATGGCATTGCCATTTTTCTTTTTCTCCGGAACGACTACCATCAATTAAATAAATATGCTTTGAAAGAAGAACACTCAAAACATAACTGGCTGAAAAAAATCGCCTGGCTTTATGCAGGATTTACCGTCGCGGTATGGAGTTATTGGACGCTGGCCTGGTCTGGATTGATCAAAGTTGAATATGACTATTTGATTTCATTTTCCATGACGGTATTCATTTATACAGTAGGTTACCTTGGATTCCGTCAACCTGAAATTTTCAATGGAATAGTTTCTTCCAATGGAAAAAAACAGGAAGTAAAATATGCTCGCTCTTCACTAAAAGAAGAACATGCCAAGGCGAGTCTTGATAAATTATTGTCAGTAATGGAAACTGAAAAACCTTTTTTAGACAGCAACCTGAAAATTCAACAACTCGCAGAAAAAGCAGGTGTTTCTTCTCACCATCTTTCCCAGATCATCAATGAAAGCATGAATCAGAACTATGCAGATTTTATCAATTCATACCGTATCAATGAGGCACGTCGCCTGCTGCTTGCTCCCGATTACGGGCAGGAAAAAATACTGAGCATCGCATTTGATTCCGGCTTTCAGAATAAAGCCACTTTCAATGCCGCTTTTAAAAAATATACCGGCATGTCTCCTACTGAATATAAAAAATACCACCAAAGAGTATTGGCCAACTGAACCGCATTGCCATTTGGCTACCAAAAGAACATCCCTTCCGGGATGTAATGATGCCCGACCTGCCCCGGTTTTTCAAGATGTCTTCTGACACTATTCCCTTAATTAAATGACATTGCCGCGTAAGAGCCTGAGCACTTCAACTGACTCGTTAGAAGCGACGCCGGAATGGTGTCAACAATTCAATTGGGTAAAAACAAATTTGTATTTCCAAATACTCTTAAACTCAGTTTAAAATAAAATGGCCTATTGCGTCCAAAATGCTAATAATCAGGTCAGATATTATCGGCGAGAACCTTTTAGCTCATTTCAGGGAATATTTTTAGCTATAATTTATTCTTTCACCCAAAAGCCAATCAAAATGAAATCACTGTTTCTACTTCTAACCTGCATTTTGCTTTCACAGTTTTCGAATGCACAGCCGTTCTCAAAAATCACAGATCCGGATAATCCGATTTTCAGTGATACGCCTGAAACTTTTTACCAGGGCGCAAGTTGGATCGACTACGACAATGACGGCAGACTTGATCTGTTTGTAGTTAAAAAAGCATTGTACCACAATGAGGGGAATGGTAATTTCACTAAAGTCACCAACAGTGGATTAATCCTCAATGCAGGACTTGGGAACAGTTGGGCCGACTATGACAATGATGGAGATCTGGATTGTTTTATTTCAGGCGGTAACCTGCGAGGCTCCTCACTTTTCACTAATGATGGTGACGGAACTTTTACCCGCAACTTAAACGGACCCTTGTCAGACAGTCTTGCGTTGCGTGCCTGGAGTTGCGCCTGGGGCGATTACAACAATGATGGGTTTACGGATATCGTGCTGGCCGCTCCGTTAAATTTTATTGGGATTACTGATAAGAATAAATTTCTTCACAATTCAGGAGACGCAACATTCATACGTCTTGATACTTCAATAATATGTCAGCAAACAGGTCCGTTCACCATAGCTTCCTGGTCAGATTATGATGATGATGGTGACATCGATCTTTTTATTGGCAGTGGTCCGGTAGATGGAACAATTAAACCGGATTATCTCTATAAAAATAACTTGTCAGAAAACGGCATTCCTTATTTTACTGACGACATTCAAGCTCCACTTACGCAACCAAGAGATGGACAGCAATGGAACTGGATTGACTATGACAATGATGGTGATCTGGATGGATTTGTGACTAATTACGTTGGATTGGGTGCAACAGATGGCTATCCAAATGATTTTTACAGAAATGACGATGGAACATTTGTAAAGCTCACTTCTTCAGATGTTGGTGATATTGTTACAGACGAAAACATTTCACTTGCCAACGTTTGGGAAGATTTTGACAATGATGGTGATCTTGATTGCCTTATTATTAATGATGGTATTGAAAGCAACATTTATTATCAGAACAACTGGAATACCGGCAGTCTTCTATTTACGAAAGTGACCTCATTTCCATTTCTGAATACAGACAATACTAATTTCAGTGCAACTGCCGGTGATTATGATAATGATGGTGATCTTGATTTGTTTGTATCATCAGCCGGAAGTGCCAAAGGTCTTTATAGAAACAATCAGACCAATGGCAACCGATGGATCAATATCAAATTGATTGGAACTGTTTCGAACAAGGCTGCCATCAACACAAAGGTTCGGGCCAAAGCAATTATCAATGGAACATCAGTATGGCAACTGCGTGAAGTATCTGCGCAAAGCACCTTCAACGGAATGAATTCACTGAATGTAGAATTCGGATTCGGGAATGCTTCCGTGATCGATTCCATCATTATTGAATGGCCTTCAGGCGCGAAGGATTTTTATTCCGGAATCGCAGTCAATCAATTTTATACTGCCCTTGAATTACAATCACTCTCTGTTGGATTAAATGAAATTTTAAAAGAAAAATCGACGATTCTCATGCAGGTCCAGCCGAATCCTGCGTCCGATATTTGCAGAGTGAGAACAGTGCCGCATTTAAATGAAAATTGTTCCATCATCATTTTTGATCTGATGGGAAACAGCATAGCACAACTTTTCAAAGGTTTCCTGGCAGCAGGTATTCATGATTTTGAATGGTCTGTTAAAAATATTCCGGCCGGAACCTATACTTGTCAATACCAATCGACCACTTCGCTTTCCAGCATTAAAATTATAATCGTCCGATGATAGTACTGCAGGATTATCACGCGCTTTGCTATTGCGAACCATTTCTCAGGACGGTAGTTTATATTTGCAAAAAAAATAACTTACCATGAGAAAAACCGCTTATTCCCTATTACTGATTGCAATCGCTTTAACAGGAACATTTACTGCCGGTGCACAAACACTTAATGTCCCTGCTCCAAGTCCTACGGCAACCGTGAATCAAAAGTTTGCTACCTCATCCATCAACCTTGTTTATAGTCGTCCGGGTGTAAAGGGCAGAACGATATATGGTGATCTCGTACCCTACGACCAGGTTTGGCGGACTGGAGCCAATGCAGCTACAAAAATCGCATTTGGGGAAGATGTGAAAGTGGAAGGTAAAGATGTGCCTGCAGGAAAATATGCATTGTACACGATTCCCGGAAAAGAACAGTGGGTAATCATTCTTTCGAAAGACACCACGCTTTGGGGCTCTGAAGGCTATAAATCAGAAACTGATTTCATGCGCTTTACTGTTAAGCCATACACATTATCTCACCTCGTGGAATCATTTACAATAGATATCAACAGCATCAAACCGAATTCCTGTGATATTACTTTATACTGGGAGAAAACAGGCGTTACCTTTTCTGTAACAGCGGATATTGATGCCAAAATCATGAAGCAGATTGATGAAGCAATGAAAGGTGAAAAACCACCTTACTGGCAGGCCGCGAATTACTATTTTGAAAATGGAAAAGACATCAACCAGGCTTATGCATGGGTGAACAAAGCGATTGCTGAGCGCCCTGAAGCGTATTGGATGATGACTGCCAAAGCAAAGATGGAATTGAAGATGGAAAAAAATAAAGAAGCTGTTGCTACAGCAACACAAGCGATGGAACTTGCGAAGAAAGAAAATGACAACAGCTATATTCAGCAGAATGAAAAAACCATTGAAATGGCGAAAGGGAAAAAATAATTATAGATCTTAATAGCCAGTGTGAAGAGACTTGTTTATTAAATTCATCCAATGGTTGAATGGTTGAATGGCTAAATGGTTGCGGCAAAGCCGGAGAATAGTCTTACTAAATAAAAACACCGTCATCGTACTTTGAACAATGGCGGTGTTTTTATTTGAAGTATAACAACTTTTAAAACGCCAACTTAATTTCTACCATCATAACCAATCGGGAAGTGACTTTTTAAGTTTGATTGGCTTGTATAATTATCAATACAACTTTAACGATTACCATATTTTACCTTGTGATAAATATTGTTGCACGTAATCCTTTACTCCTTCTTCCAATGAATAAAATGGTTTTGTATAACCTGAATCAGTGAGCTTTTTCATATTCGCTTCTGTGAAATACTGGTATTTATCCCGAATGTCAGCCGGCATATCAATCCATTCAATAGATGGGTTGAGTTGCATGGCGCTGAATGTTGCATTTGTTAAATCAAGAAAGGTACGTGCCTTGCCGGTTCCTAAGTTATAGATGCCGGATTTTATCTGATGGCGAAAAAAGAACAGCATCACTTCGGTAACATCCTTCACGTATACAAAATCACGCAGTTGTTTTCCATCTTCAAAATCAGGACGATGCGATCGGAATAATTTTAAGCTGCCATTTTCTTTGATCTGATTGAATCCATGAAAAATCACCGATGCCATACGTGATTTGTGGTATTCATTGGGACCGTAAACATTAAAAAATTTCAATCCACACCAGAAAGGCGGTGTCTCCGCCTGGTGCAAAACCCATTTATCAAATTCATTTTTTGAAATACCATAAGGATTTAAAGGTTTCAGTTGTGGTACAATGGCATCATTATCATCGTAACCCACTTCTCCTGCTCCGTAGGTTGCCGCAGATGATGCATATACCAGCGGGATGCTGTACTTCACGCACCGCGTCCAGATATCTTTGGAATAGTTAAGGTTAAGGTCATCAAAAATCTGCGTGCTTAATTCAGTCGTATCCGTTCGTGCACCAAGGTGAAAAACAAATTCAATGGAATCGTGCTGCAAGTCGAACCAGTCAATAAATTCATTCCGCTCAATGATGTTGAGAAAACGCTTGTTCTCGTAGTTGCGCTTTTTTTTCTCTGAAGAGAAATCATCTACTAAACCAAGATGATAAATTTTCTCTTCATTCAGTCTTGCGACCAGACAAGATCCGATGAAGCCGGCGGCTCCGGTGATGATGATCATGGGAAGGGATTGAAGGGTTTGAAAAGTTTGAAGGGTTTGAAGGGTTTTGGCTTCTATTGAAAGTCTACAAGAAATCAGTTTCGGTTTAAAATGTTTTTGACGCTGCTTTAAATCCTTCTGTCTTTAAATTTTGATCCTTTGATTATTGATTTATTTAAATAGGTAATTAGATTACCAATTTTACTACCCAATTCTTTGGCGCTGATTTCAAGTTGATTTAATTCATCCTCACTAATATAATTGAAGTCAAAGGCACGGTAACCTTGAGATTGCGTTTCGCCACATGAACCTTTCGCTATTGAAAGAAACTGGATAAACTCAAGTTTACCGCCTCTTTCAAATCCTTCAGCAATATTGTCCATTATTGATCCCGCGGCACTAAGAATCTGACTTTTGAACTTAAAGTCACGCGAAAATTCCCCAGAGCTGCTTAACTTAAAAATAAGCTTGGAATATTTTCTTGCCATTTGCCATATTTCAAGCTCTTCAAACAATTTAATAGTTGCCATACATAGCTTCTTAAATATCAAATAATAACTGAAAATACAAGATAAACATTCCAAACTACATAAACCCTTCAAACACTTCAAACCCTTCAAACCCATAAACCCTTCAAACCCTTCAAACCCTTAAACCCTTCAAACCCTCCAACTCTTCAAACGTTGAAGAGAAAATGCATCACATCTCCATCCGCCACCACATATTCTTTGCCTTCCACACGCAATCTTCCAACTTCACGACATTTTGCTTCGCTGCCATATTTTATGAAATCATCATAAGCAATTACTTCAGCGCGGATAAATCCTTTTTCAAAATCAGAATGAATAACACCGGCCGCTTGCGGTGCAACCATCCCGTTTTTAATAGTCCATGCACGCACTTCCTGAACACCCGCAGTAAAATAAGTGCGCAGCTTTAATAAATGATATGCTCCGTGAATCAGCTTCTGAACTCCTGATTCCTCCAACCCAAGGTCGTGCAAGAATGCTTTTCGGTCTTCAAAACTTTCTAAAAGTGCAATGTCAGCTTCGATAGCGGCGCTGATAAAAAGTAATTCCGCATCTTCCTCTTTCACTGCTGCTATCAATTGCTGTGTGTATTTATTTCCGTTAATAACCGATCCTTCATCCACGTTGCAAACGTATAACACCGGTTTTGCGGTGAGCAAAAACATATCGGCAACTGAAGCTTTGTCTTCTTCACTCAAAGAAACACTACGCGCTGATTTTCCGGCTTCCAGATGTGATTTATAAGCCTGTAATGATTCCATGATTCGTTTAGCATCACGATCACCGGTTCGCGAAACTTTTTCCTGTTTGGCAATCCGCTTCTCAACAGTCTCGAGGTCCTTCAATTGCAATTCGGTGTCAATAATTTCCTTGTCACGAACCGGATTTACAGAACCATCCACATGAATCACATTATCGTCATCAAAGCAACGCACTACGTGAATAATGGCATCCGTGCTGCGTATATTCCCAAGAAACTGATTGCCCAATCCTTCTCCCTTACTCGCACCTTTCACGAGTCCGGCAATGTCAACAATCTCTACAGTGGTGGGAACGATTTTTTTCGGGTTCACCAGTTTAGCCAATTCTGTAAGCCGCTGGTCAGGTACTGTTATCACACCTATATTAGGTTCAATCGTGCAGAATGGAAAATTGGCCGCTTGCGCCTTCGCATTCGATAATGCATTGAATAAAGTTGACTTCCCTACATTCGGTAAACCTACAATCCCACACTGTAAACCCATGATGCGCTATTTTTTTTGAGGCGCAAATATAATCGTTTCAAGGGGAGAATCGGGTTAAATATAATGGCGGATTTGCTTTCAAAAGGTTGGATTTTCAAATGTGAATCTATGTTTTGAATAAAACTAAATGGTCAAATGGTTATATGGTTACGGCAATGCCGGTCACCAATACAATTCAGAAACTTTGAATGAACGTTGTTTTATTCAACTAACGACGCATCATTTGCCTGATAAGCTTTTGCAGGATATGGAGGTTCAAAAAAAATGACGTCATTTTATAACAATGAAATTTTTGAATCAGTGATCAAATCAAAATCAGAAAATCCTGATACCTGCAACAAATCCTGGCGCTAATCTTACAGTAGTATTGTCACTCACGTTTTCATAAAAATAATTGGGCAGAAAAGGATCATACCTGTTATCCTGCACACTCACATTGAAGGTAGGGCCGGCAAAAACACTCAAGTACTTATTGATTGTAAATCCACCCATTACGCGTAAAGTGTTGATCATATTAACCCTTGAAAAACTCACATAACTACGGTGCATCGACCAGGCCATTCCATCAATATCCACAAAAAACTTCTTCAAAGGGATGTGTCCGCCTATTCCTACTCCAAATCCAAAAGGTAGTTCATCATTGAAAGGTGAAACGCCATATGCGTAAATGTTATAGATATTTCTGGTTCCTACCCTGATGCCACCGTTAAAGGTCAGGAAGTCACTGCTCCATACATCCACATCAAAAATGCCATCAGAACTTACGCTGATCAAACCAATAGCAGCACCATTAATTGTGTCTGAAATGTTAATGAGTCCGATTTGAAATCCATTGACCTTCTTTCCCAAATTAATAAGTCCGATTTGTCCTCCGGTCAGTTGATTGGCAAGATTAAATACACCACCAATTTGTCCGCCTTTTGTTTTCGCCAGCGATACGTTTCCAATGCCGGCAATCTGCCATGAATTCGATTTCTTGTCCGAACTCTGCATATTAACAATGCCGGCAATCTGTGCACCATTTAAACTATCGACAGCAATATTTACAATGCCGGCAGTTTGTAAACCGTTTACATACGTACGACTGATGTTGGTGATTCCGGCAAACGCTGCACCTTCCAAAGATTCACTCACATTCACCAATCCTCCGAATTGTGCGCCTTTGGCATAACCGCCAACATAATTGGCAAGTCCGCCAAACTGAGCTCCCGTCAAATTACCGCCGACATAATTTGCAAGACCACCAAACTGTGCACCAATTGCATAGCCTTTCAGTCCATTTAGAAGTCCACCAAATTCAGCACCTTCCAAAGCGCCGTTATAACCCTGCAGCACATTGAGTGAAAAATAATGCATGTATTTGTAGCCATCAATTCCATTGCTGCTAAGTGGTGTGATAAAAGAAACCTGCGCATATCTTTTAATATACAGCGAATCGTGGCTCAATTCATCGGCAGATATTTTACTGTGAGCCGAATCCGTAGTAGCAGCATGCGTTTCATTTTGTTTGGCAGAATCCTTTCCAAAAACAAACCATCCCTTTTTTGTTTCATCTGATGTTTCATGCTTCGTGCTATCGCGATGAAAAAGGCTGATACCGAGAAATGCATTTGAAGTTGAATCTTTTTCTGAATTCTTTTTTGACGGAGCATCTTCTTTCGAATTCTTCTGTTTCGCTACAGAAGTTGCCGGTGAAAAATCAGGAGCAGCAAGCAATGCTGCACCACCAACTATTTCCGGTAAAGCACTTTTCGAATCTTGCTCACTTTTTTGCACATCGCTGTTTGCAGGTAAGAACTGCTCATCAGTTATCACCCCAGCAGGCTCCACTATGTTCAAATTATTTTCTGATCTCTCCGCATCTGTTGTAGTGGTTGGAGTTTCCGCGGATACAATTTTTTCTTCAGTAACATCAGTACTGATTGATGAAACAACCGCTTCTCTTGCAGCTTCCTGTTCTTCCTGCTGCACTTTCCCTTCGGTTGGTTCAGCCACCGGTAAGGTTGCTAAACCAACTATTTCAGCAGCGGCAGTGGTTTCATTCTTTGCAGACAAAGATTTATTTGCTTCATCACTGCCATTTTTCTTTTGGTTTTCCTGAACTGAATCGTGCGTCACCTCCTTTGCAACAACCGGTGATTTATTGAATGCAATGGATTTGGCAGCTCCCGTCTTATTGTCAACAGCAACCGAGGTTGCCGACGGTTCAACCTTTTTACTTTCTTTAATTTTATCATCACTTTCAACATCAGCAGTAATGTCCTTATTAAAAGAAAGACGCTCTTCTGCTTCGGGACGATTCTCCAACTTGTCCTGAATCGTTGTTTCATTTTTTATTTGTTCTACTATTGGTTCATGCATGGTAACAACATCCTGGTTATACCAAAACAATGAAGTGATAATTGCTCCTGAAATTAATCCTCCTCCAAACATAGTCCACTTTTTTTGAATGAATTGTTTAAACCAATTCGGTTTAGGTGCAGTAACATAAGCCGACAGCAACAGATCAAAATTTTTATGCCGGTTGATGGTATCATCGCTCAGCGGCACATATTCAGTTTTGAATTTTATTTTTCTCATGGCCGTGAATTAAACTGCTACCGTAATTAAATTTCTGACACGATCCAATATGCGATGCACTTTCACCTTGGCATTGTTTTCTGTGATGCCCTTGATGTCGCCGATTTCTTTGAAGGATCGTTTTTCAAAGAATCGCATTTCAATCATTTCAAGATCTGTTGCATTTAGTTTTTTAATGGCTGCAAAAAGAGCTTCTCTTTTTGCGACTTCGAGGTGACCATAATCTTCCTCCATTATTTCATTCACACCTTCATTCTCGATGCTTACAATTCTGAATTTTTGCTGATCGCGGAAGTACTGCATCACTTCATTGCTTGCAATCCGGTACAGCCATGCAGAGAATGGAATACCGCGGTAAGTATAGCGATCCATGCCCTGCATTGCTTTCAGAAATACCTGTTGTGCAAGATCTGCGGACACTTCTTCATCATCCGTTCTACGGAAGATAAAGAGAAAGATTTCTTTATAATGCCGGTCGTAGAAATACCTGAAGTGCTTCGGGTCTTTCTTTGCTGCATCAATCTTTGACTGTTCTTCAGTGTTCACTACAGGTGAAATAATGGTTGGAAAAATTACTAATCAGAAAAAATAGTCCTGTATATTAATTAACATGAATCACTGAACCGCTGCCGCCGATAGTAACATCCAACTGTGGATTTCCCATATACATGAGGCTGCCACTGCCGCTAATCGTTCCTTGCAGCAAGTCTGAAACATTCACTTGTCCGAGTCCGGAACCACTGATGGTGAAGTGACATACTTGTACAGGATACGCATACGCCATGATTGCACCGGAACCGGAAACTGTAAGATCAAGGCTACTTTGTAAGCCTGTGTCTGATGTATAACCTTTTCCAACCATCGTAATATTTCCTGAACCGGAAACTACTGAATTAGCAGTACGTGACTGACCTATGAAATCTATTTTGCCGGAGCCACTTACTGTCAGGTTAAGGTCTTCTGTAAATATAGAATCCTGGGCCTGGAAATATCCGGAGCCACTCACCACAAGCGACAAAGAATTGGCGGTAAAATTTCCGGTAGTTATTACAAGGCCGGAGCCACTCAAATCAACCCTTGAGAGTGTTGGCATGGTGATGTATATTTTAATTGGATCGTGATTCTTCAAACAGTGCTTTGACCAAATCTGGAGCTCGTCACCTTTCAAGTCGGTAGCAATTTCTTCCAGCAAATTTTCCTGCGCCACTATTTTAATTTCATATTCAGTGCCCTGGCTGATGTACACTTCAGCTTCCATTTCATTGTCTATCTGTGTAAAGCCTGTTTCACTTCTGAATTCAGTTTGAATAGCGCCTTTTCCATTCTTACAGGGCCAACCATCTTTTTTACAAGAAGAAAAAGCAATAACTAAAACACTGAGTATAATTGCATTTTTAAAAAAATTCAGTTTCATTTTATTATTTGTTTAGAGTTAGAACGGAGAAACGTTAAAAGGTTACAGGTGGAAGAAATAAATCTTGGATTTTAATTTACAACTGGCTGAAAAACTCATTTTTCAGGCATTTTCCTGAAAAAATGGCTTCGGGAATGTTTTAAATGCAAAGTTAGTTCAGCGGGAACAGATAGAAGGCATTTTAAATGTTATTCAACATTTGAGAAAGAAGGAGTGGGTGAGTTTGAATTTTATCGATAATCTCAACCCTATACAGAAATTAATACAGGAAAGTGCTGCATAAATAATTCAACAGTAAACACATTATCATCTGATGAATACCATCTTGCTAAATGTGGTCTTCTTACCTGAAACAAAACAGAGATAATAAATTCCATTGCTTAATTCATCCGAAGGTATCCACTTCACATTGTGCAGTCCGGCTGTGCTCAATTTATTATCAAGCAAAGTTGCAATGCGTTTGCCTGAATTGTCTGAAATATAAACCGTGATCGACTTTGTTTCCGGGATTTCAAATAGAATATTCGTTCCTTCCACTGAAACGGGATTCGGAAATACTTTTAATGACTGATTAATGGCAGTGGGTTGCTTAACGTTCACCGAAAGCAGCGCATCAATGCCGGTATTCTTCCACAACCCACCCGCAACACTTCCTGCCCAAATGGTTTGCCCGGTTGCATCATTCGGATCAATCATGATCGCTCTCGTTCTTCCTCCCACATCCAGTGGTCCCCGTTCATTCCAGTGAATTTCAAAATCAACACCATCCATCGGTACTGTTCCCGTAAACATTCCACGTCCATGAGTTGCAGCTACCAACACCTGATCAACAGGACGATAAATCAGCATATTGACTCTTACGTTTGCAAGTCCCTGGTTAGCGGGAAGCCACACCGTGTTATCACCATTTAAATTATTCGTATAAAAGACGCCGAGTTCTGTAGCGATATAACATACTTCAGGATGTTGTGGATGAGGAAAAATCCAGTTTACAGGCATGTTTGGCAAATCACCATCGTGAGAAATCCATGTTGCTCCCGGCGCTGTAGCATTTTTTGTTTCCCAGATATTCTTGATTCCATAATTGGAAAAAACCGCAAACACATGATTAACATCTGAAGGGTCTACATACACACACGAACAATACACAGGATTGAAGGCAGAGCCCGAAGGCAAATTATTCTGTGGATCGCAATCCGTCCATGCATGTGTGAGTGTTGTTGTATCAGCATGTTCGATACGATAAACATTTCCGCCACTTCCTTTTCCAATAAAAACTGTTCCGGGCTGGCTTTTGGAAATGCCGATTGCTGTGATCGCGCCAATCGTTTTGGATGCACGTTCCCAACTGGAATCCGTAGCCGTAGACGCGTTCTTCAATCGCCACAATCCTTTACTTGAGGATGCCATGTACAACAATTCAGGATCGTTGGGATCGAGTGCAATCGCATTGATGAATTGAACATCTGCATCCGTCAGATATGCATTCGTAATGGTATCAGGAATGCTGTAACCTCCGGTAGTTGTTCTGAAAAGGCCATTTGAATTTTTAGTGGTATAAATAATTTCAGGATGCTCATAATTAATGGCGCAAAAACCACCATCATAACCTGAAAGCACCTTGTGCGGACTAATGCCTGCATTTTGCATTTGATTGCTGCCATTATCCTGTGTACCGCCAACAATGGTAAGGTTACCTGAAGCAGGATGAATGTCGCCAGCATAATACTGCGTGACGCGGTAACCTAAGTTGCGTTCATAGATATCAGGAAAATCATCCTCAAAATTTCCCGACTTCCACACACCACCATCATTTCCAAAATAAATGGTGTCTGAATTCCGGAACAATATCGCATGCTGATCAACATGCATGTACTGATAGGCTGTTGAATCCGGATTTCCATGTGCAAGCCGAAACCAGGTATTGCCGCCATCCTTTGATCTCCATTGTTGCCAGCCACCTGCAACTACTGTGTTTTCATCTGCAGGATCAACAGCTAGCACCATATCATACCATGCCTGCTTTTTTGCAAAGGTTAGATCTCCACCCGGATCAGGAATAGTGAACCATGTGTTTCCTTTGTCAATCGTTTTATAAAATCCTGAGATTCCATAGGTGGAAGTGGTGCAGGCAATAGCATAAGCAACACTGTCATTTGAAGGAGCAGTGGCCAGTTCCACTCTGAAAATTCCTGCTGTTGGAAATCCGTTCGTCTGCTTCACCCAGGTTCCTGAATCTCCTGTTGCTGAATAATAAATTGCTCCTGCCTGAAAAATTCCTGTGGTCGCGAAAATGCCTCCACTCTTTGTGAATTCAACATCGCAGATACTGTTGTTTTGTACTCCCGGAACATTAAGCACTTTTTTAAAGGAAGCCCCACCATCCTGCGAACGCATGAGACCCGAGGCGGAAGTGGCAACATATACATCACTGCTCAATGGATGTACATCAATATCCTGACAATAACTGAATAATGAAGTATCGGTGGCAGGAAGTTGAGCCCATGTATTTCCTGCATCCGAAGATTTCCAGACGCCGGCTCCAACAGCAGCATCAACATTGTACCAGCCTTCGCCGGTGCAGAAATAAAATGTTTGCGGTTGTTGCGGGTCGTAGGTAATTTTTGTAATGGCTATGGATGAAAAAAAATCATTCACCGGTTGCCATTCGCCTGTGCGTGTTGTTGCCTGTGAAGCAAATTTTGCCGCAGGAATTTTTCCCTGTGCAATCAATTCCCGATAAGCCTTCCACAATGCCTGCGATGGAATGCTGCCTGTAGAAGGATCTGCATATCTCGCTTTCTCCCATTCCATTAGCTCTATGGGTGATTCAGAACCATCAGCCTGTGCCACATGATTTTTTTCCGTCGTAGAAAAAATAATATAAGTGAGGGCAGTGATCAGCATCAAAGTAATAGCAGCAAGGAAGAAGTTGTATTTATTAAACATGCAGGCAATGTTAAGTTTCTAAAATTAATCATTCTTATCGCTGTGATAATAGAACAAATACTCTTAACAAAAAAAACCGCTGCTATTCAAAATGCACCGGAATACTGCCACCATTAGATAAACAACATTCAGTTCAGCTTAGAAGATACAGGATTGCGAAGCCCGGAGTATTTATACAATTCTGCATAGACAGAACCAACGATAATCGGCGATTCCACACGCACAGGGATTTTATTGTTGTCGTCAGTCACCCACACTTTCATTTCTTCTCCACCTTTGAAGATCGTGCCTTCAATCAACAGTGGTGTAAATTTGATGCAGTTATATTTTCCATTCTTTGTAGTAACCACTTCTTTTCCGAGGTAACGGATATATACAGGATAAATCTTATCATCCAGAAACAATGAGACAGGAATGGTGTCATTTTTTTTGTACTTCGTAAAATCAATATTGCGGGCATAATAGATAGCCGACAGCACATCCTGCACGCAATCCGGAATCAGGAAAGTGCCTTTTGATGAAATTGCTTCCTTTTCATTGTGCTTGAAAATAACATTTTGATTGATCGTATAGCCACCTTCATTCACATCCCTGATAAACCGGAGCGGCTTAAGTGTCTTCATGTCGATGAAAGATTCATAGGTGTCACGCACTTTATAAAACATGTCATATGACTTATAGGTACTTCCATAACCCACCATGTGATAACAGGGTACATTATTAAAAAACCCTTCGTTCACCTTAAAAGAAACTTCACCTGCATTCAACCAGAGAGAATTCCAATTGTATGATACCTTATAATACACCTGTTCACCAATACTAAAAGCAGTATTCCTGGCAGTACATTCACTTTCGTTTTGTGCTTCCGAACTTGTCCTTACCAGGATGCATAATCCAATGACAAAAATTATTTTCTTCATGAAATATATTGCTGCTTGAAATTATAACGCTCTAAGATAAAAAATGTACCAAACATTATTGCAAGACTGAAAGTGAACTTATAGTGTCAAAGTAACGGCTGAGACACCATAAAGTTTTGTTAACACTTAATGCGCTTACCTGTTACGCCATTGAATGAAGAACAGTAACTTGCTTCCATAAAATATTTTCCATTGAATAACCTTGCTCAGGCAATGAAGAAAAAAGAACCGGACATCAGGAAGGTGATTCTTGGGATAGATCCGGGCACCAATATCCTGGGCTATAGCGTGATTGAAATCAATAAACAAGAAATGAAACTGATTGAAATCAATGTGCTCCACATGGATAAAGCGCCTGATCACTATCAGAAATTAAAAGAAATCTTTGATGGTATCAGAAAAGTTGTTCGCAAATACAAGCCGACTGAGATGGCGATTGAATCGCCCTTTTTCGGAAAAAATGTACAATCCATGTTGAAGCTTGGAAGAGCGCAGGGAGTAGCTATTACTGTTGCGCTTTCAGAAGATGTTCCTGTCTTCGAATATTCACCCAGGAAAATAAAACAATCGATTACCGGAAATGGCAATGCATCGAAAGAACAGGTTGCAGCTATTCTTTCTCACCTGTTAAAATTTGATCATCAGTATTTATTACTCGATGCAACCGATGCATTGGGCGTAGCTGTTTGTCACCATTTTCAAAATAAATCTCCTGTCAGCACTGATAAAAAAGTCTCCGGATGGAAACAGTTTCTGCTTCAAAATCCGGAACGCGCGATGACAAAAAAAAAGTCCTGAACTTAGGATTTGGTTATTTAGCGGTTAAAAAAATAATTTCCGGATTTATCATAGCCGTTTGTAAATACATAAAAGGAGCCGGCTTTACCATTGGCTGTGCGTTCACCGCCAACTCAATTAACTCTCTCAATGAATAAATGATTTTAACCCGGATTTTTCTTTTGAAAAATCCCGCTTCGCTACGACGAAGAACTGTAAAAAAAAGGGTTTAAAAGGCCTCCTGATTGGAGTGCGCTAATCGTGGAGTGGGTCTTCCCAATTGTTTCAGATAACGATAATGTGATCGAACAGCGCCTCCAAATTTTTCATGGTAATGATACGGCACATCGAACTGTTCCGCTGTACTTTTTAATATTTTGCTGATAGCAGGATAGTGTACGCTGCAAACACGGGGAAATAAATGATGCTCTACCTGGAAATTCAAACCACCAACATACCAGTTGATGAAACGGTTGCCCATCGCGAAATTACTGGTCGTGCGCATTTGATGCACAGCCCATGAATCTTCCATCGTACCCTCTCCGTCATCCTTAATATGCTCAGTGCCTTCTACGGTATGCGCTAATTGAAAAACGATGCCTAAGATAAATCCAGCCACCATATGCACTGTAAGAAAACCAATGATGAACTGCCACCAGGTGATATCCATTACCAACAATGGAATTATAATAGTGTAGGTATAATAAATTAGTTTAAATAAAATCAACATGATAATTTCCGAAACCGGATGTTTTTTATTTTTGTAAGGTCCGATATCATCCTGCGAAATTTTCTTGAAATCTTTCAGGAACACCCAGAAAATGGTGGCCAAAGAATACGCTAAAAAAGCCAGAATGTGTTGAAAGCGATGAATAGGTTTGTAGTCTTTGTGCTTAGATAAACGGATAAAAGGTGCAAGTTCGAGGTCTTCATCGTACTCATGAATATTGGTATAAGTATGATGTACGACATTATGGGTAATGCTCCATACATACCTGTTTCCACCAATCAGGTTCATCGTAAGACCAAGAACAGCATTTACTTTTGAATTGGAAGAATAAGCACCATGAATAGCATCATGCGCCACAGAAAAACCCAACCCGGCAATTCCCATTCCCATTAAAATGCACAACAGGAACATTGACCACATGGGTAAGAAATCAGCGATAATCAGTCCATATGAACCATAGGTGACAGAAAAAATCACAATCGTCTTAATGATCATCTGCGCATTTGCATGCGACGACAACTTGCGGTCTTCAAAATATTTACTGACCCTGGATTTTACTTCTGAATAAAAACGGTCGCCGCTGCTCTGCTGAAAACTTAATTTTGCTAATGACAAGGTGAGGAACGTTTTTCGTTAAAAAAGATGACGCAAGGTAGTCAAAAAAAGCCATAAATTTTGAAAGACCTTATGCAGGAAATTGAATTCAATATGGCTCATTAATCTCGTCCATAACATAAGAAACGGAGAAATGTTGAATAGTAACAACAAAAAGCAAGCATTATCAATTTAGCAGGCGTTCTTTCCGCATAATTTTCCAATTTGCGGCCATTAACGTAATTAATTTTAAGTATGATCTCACGGAAGTCAATCTGTAACACGGTCCTATTCCTGATATTGGCTTATAGTTATACTTATGCACAACAAGGTCCTTTGCCACCCTTTACTATTGAACTAGAACAGGTTGATGCACCACAATTGCCCGGAATACATTCATACGTAAAAGCTGTATCGGATGACAAATGGCTGATTGTTACAGGCAGAATTGATGGTTTACACAGTTTTTTTCCCAATTCCGCCTTTGCTCCTGCTGAAGCAAATCAATCGATTATAGTAATTGATACCGACGATTGGCAGGTGTGGTCAGCTTCCGTCACATTATTGCCCTATTCCATTCGCACTTCGCTTTCGGTAAGCAATGCAGAATTTATTCAGCAAGGCAATCAATTATATATTGTTGGCGGTTACGGATTTGATTCCTTGACGAATTCAAAAATCACCTTCCCGACACTTACCGCAATTAATGTTGATGCTGTAATTAACGAAGTTGTTTCCGGCAACAATAACCTGTCACCATATATCAGGCAGATTTCAGATACCGTCTTGTCAGTAACGGGAGGTGCTCTTCAAAAAATCGGAGCTACCTTCTTCCTGGTGGCAGGTCATAATTTCACCGGATTATACACTAAACTTCCAACCAATTCCTTCCTTCAAAAATACACCAACAGCATCAGCAGTTTTCAACTTGAGGATGATGGAACAAATATTTCTATCACCAATTTCAGCAAGCACACAGACACCATAAATTTTCATCGCCGTGACTTCAATGCGATTCCGTTAATAAATGGTGATGGGAGTGAATCTATCGGATTATACGGCGGCGTATTTCAGTATGACAAAAATCTTCCTTACCTCAATCCGGTTTATATTAATGAAACAGCAGTCATCACGGATACTTTCTTTGAACAGAAGATGAGTCAGTACACCTGTCCTGTGATTCCGTGCTTCGATTCAGTAACACATACCATGTACACTACTTTTTTTGGAGGCATTAGTTTATATGATTGCAACGATACTTCCAATATCCAGGAAGAAGACACACTTGTGCCGTTTATCAATGACATTACCACAGTTATCCGTTTTGAAAATGACAGTACAACAGAAACTGTTTTGCCGGTGAAATTATCCGGACTCTATGGAGCCAATGCAGATTTTTTTCCCGTTACGAATATTCCAAAATATGAAAACGGGGTGTTAAAACTAAGCGCCCTCAACGGTAAGCAATTGATCGGTTACCTCTACGGCGGCATTAATACCAATAAAGCGAATGAAGGTTATTCCTATGCAAGCAACCTGGTATTCCGGGTTTATCTGACTCCGGATTTTGCTACCAGTACAGCGTCCAATATGCTAACTGACGATTTTAATATTTTTCCAAATCCAGTATATGATCATTTACAAATCCGGTTTTCATTAAATACATCACAACGTGTTGCAATAACGCTGGTCAATTTATTTGGTGAAGAAATAGCCACTCTTGCTGACGGTATATTTTCAACGGGCAACCAACAGGTCTATTTTAATGCTGCACATCTTACCAATGGAATTTATGCCGTCCGTTTTATTTCCGGAGAAAATATCATCACAAAGAAGTTGATGATAATAAAATGAGATTGGCAATCCCGATCAATCCTTATCTATGATTTTTGCAGTGATAGAAGAGACTTAGGTTATTCCCGAAGTCTCTCAAAAACTTCTTAAATCACCAATTGCAAATGGACTTGTTATAATTCTTGTCGGGATATTCAAAAAGAATTGGCAAAGGCAATCAGGATTGATGGCTTTGATACTGATTGAAAAACAACATTCAGGCCTGTGCAATAGAAGGTCCGAAATTCATCGGAATCTTGATGTCTTCCGCTTCCTGAATTTCACCGTACATCGATTCAAACTTGCGCAGGTTATCAGCCATGGCACGCATGAAACGTTTTGCATGTTGCGGTGTGAGGACGATACGAGCTTTTACTTTCGCTTTGGGAACACCAGGCATCACTTTAATAAAATCAAGTACGAATTCCTGATTGGAATGTTGAATGATGGCGAGGTTGGAGTAAATACCATCGGCGGTTTCTTCACTCAGCTCAATATTGATTTGATTTTGCGTTTGTTGTTTGTCTTTGGGATCCATTTTGATTATTTATTTGCTTCAAAGTTAAAAGAAAAAAGCCGCCCCGGTTTACAAGGGCGGCTCTGAAATTATCTGACTCATTTACATTTTAGAATATCATTCATCAAGACTGGGAACCTCGCCCATCAGTTCTCGTTTGGAAGCCACGAGTTTATCGTATTCATCCTGTGAACCCACAACTATGTTTTCGTAATCGCGCAAACCTGTACCTGCAGGAATGAGGTGACCGATGATTACGTTTTCTTTCAACCCGCCAAGCACATCCACTTTCGCATTGATAGATGCCGAGCTAAGCACTTTAGTAGTTTCCTGGAATGACGCTGCTGAAATCCAACTCTTCGTTCCTAAAGATGCACGTGTTATACCCATCAGCAACGGACTTGAAGTTGCAGGCATTGCAGTGCGGAATTCCACGATCGGTTTATCCTGGCGTTTCAGCATCGAATTCTCTTCACGAATCTGACGAAGTGTTACGATCTGTCCCACTTTCAGGTTTTGTGAAGCACCTGCTTCTGTCACCACCTTCTTGTCAAATATTTCCTCATTCTCTATCAGGAACTCAAACTTGTCTGCACCTTCTCCTTCGAGGAAACGTGTATCTCCCGGATCTTCGATGTGCACCTTGCGCATCATTTGACGAACGATCGTTTCAATGTGCTTGTCATTAATTTTCACACCTTGTAAACGATATACTTCCTGAATTTCATTCACCATGTATTCCTGCACTGCATTTGGTCCTTTGATGGCAAGAATATCATTGGGTGTTATCGCTCCTTCTGACAATGGCTGACCGGCCTTTACGTAGTCACCCTCCGCAACAAGGAACAATTTAGACAATGGTACGAGATATTTACGTTGATCAGCATCTCTTGATTCGATGATGATTTCACGGTTACCACGCTTAACAGCTCCGAAAGAAACAACGCCGTCAATTTCACTTACAACAGCAGGATTCGAAGGATTTCTCGCTTCAAATAATTCTGTTACACGTGGAAGACCACCTGTGATATCACCGCGAAGTTTCGCAAGCGTTCTTGGAATTTTCACGAGTATCATTCCACCTTCCACATCTTCTCCTTCTTCTACATTGATATGTGATCCAACCGGAATGTTATAAGATTTATGCTCTTTGTTCTTACCAATAACTTTAATAGTTGGAATTTTCGTCTTATCGCGCGTTTCAATAATTACTTTCTCTTTATGACCAGTTTGCTCATCCATTTCTTCACGGAAAGTAATGCCTTCGATGATGTTATCGAATTCAATCTGTCCTTTCAACTCAGAAAGAATAACTGCATTGTAAGGATCCCAGGTGCAGATGGTTTTGCCCTTGGTCACCTTATCACCTTCCTTCACTACGATAAATGAACCGTAAGGAACGTGATTCGAAATCAGCACGCGATCAGACTTTGGATCTTCAATACGCACTTCACCGGCACGACCTATTGCTACCACCACTTTATCTCCTGCTCCGTTAGTGAACGTTGCAGTTCTCACGTCTTCAAATTTCACTACACCATCAAACTTAGCTTTCAACTCAGACTCAGTGGCCATACCGGAAGCAGCACCACCGGTGTGGAAAGTTCTGAGTGTTAACTGTGTACCAGGTTCACCGATGGATTGCGCCGCGATAATTCCAACCGAATCGCCGAGTTCTGTTCTGCGACCAGAGGTAAGATTACGTCCATAACATTTTACGCAAACACCTTTACGGGATTCGCAGGTGAGCACCGAGCGGATTTCCACCGTTTCAATAGCTGTATTTTCAATTTTTGCAGCGATGTCTTCATCTATTTCTTCACCGGCATTTACAATTAATTCATCCGTAAGAGGATCAATGATGTCGTACAAACTCACGCGACCTACAATACGATCGTACAGCGGTTCTACTACTTCGTCATTGTCCTTCAGGGCTGATATAGGAATACCACGAAGCGTTCCGCAATCTTCTTCCATAATCACCACGTCCTGCGCAACATCCACCAAACGACGCGTAAGGTAACCGGCATCCGCTGTTTTCAAAGCTGTATCGGCCAAACCTTTACGTGCACCGTGTGTGGAAATAAAATATTCCAATACACTCAGTCCTTCTTTCAGGTTGGCGAGAATCGGATTCTCGATCAGTTCTCCTCCTGAACTTCCGGATTTACGTGGTTTTTGCATCAATCCGCGGATACCACCCAACTGACGCACTTGCTCTTTAGAACCCCGTGCACCGGAGTGAAGCATCATGTACACACTGTTGAATCCCTGGCGATCTAATTCCAGTGCTTTATTCAGTGTTTCAGAAATACGGTTGTTCACACGGGTCCAGATATCGATCACCTGATTATAACGTTCGTTATTAGTGATGAAACCCATGTTGTAATTATTCGTGATTTCATCTACTTCATCCTGTGCGCCTTTCAACATTTCCTGTTTGTTATCAGGAATCAAAAGATCAGACAAGTTGAATGACAACCCGCCTTTAAATGCCATGGTGAAACCAAGTTGCTTGATATCATCAAGAAATCTTGCAGTAGTAGGAATATCTGTTGCTTTGATGATGTCTCCAATGATGTCGCGAAGTGCTTTTTTCGTGAGCAACATGTTGATGTAACCGGCCTCTTCAGGCACCATTTGGTTGAAGATCACCCGACCCACCGTCGTTTCAATCAGTTTATCAGAAAAAGTGTCATTCTCTTTCACTCTTGCTTTCACCCTGATCCAGGAATGTAGATCAACCTTGCCTTCATTATAAGCGATGATTACTTCTTCTGCAGAATAGAAGGCCTTTCCTTCGCCTTTCATCTTCAATACGCTGTCGCTCTTTCTTCCTTTAGTAGTATAATAAAGACCCAATACCATGTCCTGTGAAGGAAGGGTGATTGGCGAACCGTTTTGTGGGTTCAAAATATTATGAGAAGAAAGCATCAATAACTGCGCTTCAAGAATCGCAGCATTGCTAAGCGGCACGTGAACCGCCATTTGATCACCGTCAAAATCCGCGTTAAAGGCGCCGCATACCAATGGATGAAGATGAATAGCCTTTCCTTCAATAAGTTTAGGTTGGAAAGCCTGGATGGATAGACGGTGCAGTGTAGGTGCTCGGTTTAACATTACAGGATGGCCTTTCAGAATATTTTCGAGGATGTCCCAGATTACAGGTTCTTTCCGATCTACCAGCTTCTTTGCTGACTTCACCGTTTTCACAATACCTCTTTCAATCAGTTTGCGAATGATGAATGGCTTGAACAATTCGGCAGCCATGTCTTTTGGAATTCCGCATTCGTGCAGTTTAAGATCAGGTCCGACAACAATTACAGAACGACCTGAATAATCAACACGCTTACCCAAAAGATTCTGGCGGAAGCGACCTTGCTTACCTTTGAGCACATCGCTCAATGATTTCAGGGCACGACCACCTTCTGCTTTCACAGCATTTGATTTGCGGGAGTTGTCGAACAATGAATCGACAGCTTCCTGCAGCATCCGTTTTTCATTCCGCAGAATTACATCCGGCGCTTTAATTTCGATCAAACGCTTCAAACGGTTGTTGCGGATAATTACGCGACGGTATAAATCATTTAAATCAGAAGAGGCAAAACGGCCACCATCCAATGGTACCAACGGACGTAATTCCGGTGGAACAACGGGCAAATATTGCACGATCATCCATTCCGGACGGTTGGTGGTTCTTTCATTTGCTTCGCGGAAAGCTTCCACCACACTCAAACGTTTAAGGGCTTCCGCTTTACGTTGTTGGGAAGTTTCATTGGCAGCCTGATGACGCAACTGGTAAGAAAGATCATTCAGATCAATACGTGCCAACAGGTCACGAACAGCATCTGCACCCATTTTAGCCAGGAACTTCTTCGGATCCATGTCATCCAAATGCTGATTATCTTTGGGAAGTTGCTCCAGTATTTCGAGGTATTCTTCCTCAGTAAGCAGATCAAGATATTGCTTGTCATCCCTGATGCCGGGCTGAATTACTACATAGCGTTCGTAATAGACGATGGTTTCCAGTTTTTTGGAAGATAATCCAAGAAGGTAACCAATCTTATTAGGTAGCGATTTAAAATACCAGATATGAACCACCGGTACAACCAGCTTAATGTGGCCCATGCGTTCGCGACGTACTTTCTTTTCTGTAACTTCCACACCACAACGGTCGCATACGATACCCTTATAACGAATACGTTTGTATTTGCCGCAATAACATTCGTAATCTTTCACCGGGCCGAATATCCGCTCACAAAACAAACCATCGCGTTCAGGCTTGTACGTCCGGTAGTTGATTGTTTCCGGTTTCAACACCTCACCATATGATCGCTCTAAAATGGAATCCGGAGAAGCCAGTGACAGGGTGATTCTGGTAAAGTTGGGTTTGATTTTAAGGTCTTTCTTGAAAGGCATATGATGATTTGTGTTATTCGTTAACAGTTACTGGTAGTCGAATCAAGGAGACGAAGCAGCAAAATGCTTCTAACACCTTAAATAAGCAGGTGTCTATAATTGTATTGCAATAGCGAAAAATGATGAATGGGGAAGTGATTGATAACCAATGGTAAACGCCTCCGATTTTAAAGAACGGCAAAGATAGGATTCTTTTTCTGAAAAAGTGCAACGGATTTGAAGAAAAAAGAGGTATTTAAAGGCTTTAAGGAAGTTTTGACTTAAAGGTCGCTTTGATCAATCAGTTTTGGGTAAAATGCCTTTTTAAACAAAGGAAATATATCATCGGCGCCTAACTGCCGCAACTCAGCAATCAAAAATTGCTGCTTTCACTTTGGCTCTATTCTCAAAACAGACAGGTCATCCAGATATATGACAGCAGCATGCGGATTCCAGACATATACTTTCAGCACATCAACAGAATCTTTAGGAACAGGAATCTGAATGTTGAAGACGACTTTCTTCCAGATTCTAAGATCACGAATTTCATTGTCAATATCCAATCCCTTCCAAAAATAAACCTCGCTATTATGCTCCAGTGAAATAACAAAAACAGCATGCTTTTGCTGATCAAAAGGAATCTGACTGGCATAAAACATCGCACCTACTTGTATTGTTCCCGGCAATAAGAAACCAAGCCGGCGAACTTCGGTTGTGAATCCCGGTGCATATCCGTTCGACTCATTTACACGACAGGAATACTTGCCGGAAAATACAATAACCGAATCTCTGCCATCTGATTTTTCGTTTTCAAATTCATTTGTGAAAAGCGTGTCAGCTACTTTCCAGTTGCTTTTTAATTCACCCTTATACAAAAAGACCGCAGACTGGCTGAGATAACCCAAACAATCCTTCGATTGAAAAGTATCAAGCCATTCAAAACGCTCATCCACCATCAAATTAGCGAGTGCTGTTTTTGTTTCGTTAGGTGCGTAAAAATCATCCCAGATAACTGCACTTTTCACGGCCATCTGTTTTTCCTGGTGAATCTCCTGCAATTTTCTATATCGTGTGCTATCGAAAATATCATAGCCGAATGCAACAGCAGCATAACCGGATGATGAATAAATGGTGTAATCATTCAGTTGGTCCTTATATTTTTCAGCAGCTCTCAGGATTGTTTGCTGATTTCCACTTAAATCAAATGCGCACTGTGATTGCAGTTGCAGGAATGGATTAATGAAAACGGCAACCACCATAACCATTATGACACATTTTTTTAAAATACCGTTTGCGGACACTATTTTCCATTCAACAATGCAATTGAATCCATGCAGACAAATAATGCCGGCACATGGAACTACAGCAATTAATACCCTTATGAGTCCCAATGAATTGAACAGTCCCCATGACCAAAAAATCATGTGACTGATCCAAATACTGAAAAAACTTCCATACACCAGCAAAAGCTCTTCTGCAATTAAATTTTTCTGTCTACCGAAAAGATCTTTGAAAGTCCATACCAAACCGGTCAATGTACCAATGCAAAATAAGACGACGAGCGGCCATCCGATAAAATCCTTCATGCCATAAATGAATGTGAGCGCAGATCCTGAGCCATAAGAACTGTTCCAAACGGCATACGTCATTTTATTAAACACCCATAAAAAATCACGGTAATAAAACCAACCTATCAGGCTATAAACAACATGGCCGGTTGCAAGCAGTGGGATGATTTTATATCTTCTTTTGAATAAAAGAAAAACTATACACACTATAAGAATCACCAATCCTTCGGAGCGCATGAATGGAAGAAAAGAAGCAAGCAGCATTGCATACACCAACTTTTGCCGAAGCGCAAGAAAAATTACAATCACAAGTGAAAGCGCAAACAAAGGTTCCGTAAGACCGGAAAGGGAAAGCCGTATGTACATGGGTGCACAACACAATGCAAGCACTGCAAACCAACCGTTTTTTACCTGCAGCAGTTGCGTGATTCTATACGTGAAAAATATAGCCAACGTAGTTACTGTGACATTGAAAATTTTTATGCCGGCAAATCCAAATTGTGCAAAGGGTGCAGAAAAAAAAACATAGACAGGTTTGGCCCAATGATCCACGAAATTTTGAGGATGAATAAATGCATACCTGGAAAACAAATAATGGTAAATGCTGTCACCGTCATCTCCTGTGCCTTTTCTAATAAAAGCCATGGAAACCATGATCACATAATATAAAGCTAAAATGAATAGTGGCAATTGCTTTTCCCTTTCTACTATTGCTCTCATTGAATTAAGAAAAGCTGTACGAAGCATCGGGAGTTAGAAATTAATTAACCTGCATTTGCAATTAAGGATATAAATAAAATGCTCCACAAGTATAGCGAAAATAACCGGTGCGGAATTCTGTTAACGTTTATCTCTTTTTGAGATGGACTTATAAAAAATGCCTGTTTTTTTTGAAATAGAAATAGCCACCAACTCTTGTATCTTTCGAAAGAAAGCACAATAGAAGTTGTCCATCAAACCCAAACTCGGACTTTTTGATTTGACGATGATCATCGTTTCGATGGTGATCGGCATTGGTATTTTTAGAAATCCGTCTATTATTGCTCAGCATGCAGGAAGCGCAACTGTCTTTTTTATTGCCTGGATTTTAGGTGCGGTTGTCAGCATTTGTGGTGCACTTACTTTTGCTGAAATCGGTTCACGTTTTCCGGTAGCAGGCGGTTACTACAAATTGTTTTCATTATGTTATCATCCTGCGATTGCCTTCATGCTCATCTGGACGTATATTCTATTGAATGCGGGTTCAACCGCCGTAGTTGCATTCACCGGCGCTCAATATATCACACCTGTTCTTTTGCCTTTATCACTTCAAAACGCGAATGGTGAAAAGCTGATGTTTTTTTTCATCATTGGAGTTTTGTTTGTCCTGAATTTTCTTGGCATCCGCATGGGCGCACGCACACAAAATGTGCTTAGCATGTTGAAAATAGGGTTGATGCTGGTTTTCATTTCTGCAATTTTTTTTATTCCGCAAAACGATGCTGTTCATGCTGTTTTAGAGGACGTAAAAGAAAGCAGCAGTCATCCTGCTTCCCCCTTCATCTCTGCGCTGGGCATGAGTCTGATTGCGATTTTCTTTACCTATGGTGGCTATCAGAATATTGTAAATCTGGGCGCAGATGTAAAATCGCCGCAGCGCATTATTCCAAAAGCCATCCTGCTTGCAATTGGAATGGTTTTCCTGCTTTATTTTTCTATCAACATTGCTTATGTGAAAGTATTGGGCTTTGAAACGGTACAGCATTCACCGTTAATTGCCGCTGACCTTGGGAAAGTATTGTTTGGAAATGCAGGTGCCGCTTTTGCCTCTGTAGTAATTTTTATTTCCGTGTTAGGATTCATCAATTCTGAATTATTACACAATCCACGCGTGATGTACGCCATGGCAGAAGAAAAAATTCTTCCTAAAATTTTTATGAACGTGCATGCGCGGAAACAAGTGCAGGAATTTACATTGATCTTCTACACTTCGCTCATCGTTGTGATGTTCCTGCTTTTGCAGACTTACAATGATTTACTCAATTATGTGATGTTTAATGACACGATTTCGCTGGCCTGCGCAGCGTTCTGTATTTTTATTTTAAGAAGAATGAAAACAGGTGATGAATCCAAAGGTTTCCGCATCAGGTGGTTTCCTGTTTTACCTATCATCTTTATTGTGATGCAACTGACAGTTACTGCAAACATTGTATACAGCGATCCCGGAAATTCATTGATTGGTTTTGTGGTGCTACTGTGTGGTTATCCTTTGTATTTGTTGTTGAAGCGGTTTGTATGACCCGACTAATTTTTTGCAACCAACCTAAAAATCCTGTCTTGAAAATATTTGAAAATAATGTCGCCCCCGGGCTGAATAAATGCTTATTGAATATGCTGCTACATAATTACGCTCCTACGGGGCTTTACAAAAATGCACATCCTGTTGAGAGAAATTATGATGGCATAAAGAATAAATTTTGTTGAATCCCTCCAGGCAGGTTGGAGTAAGCTTCAGGATAGCATTATTTTGAATACATCAAATTTTTTTATCCGCAGTAGTTATTTTATCAATAAATACCGGGATAAACTTTTAAACCTAACTTTCGAACAAACAAATCAATATCATGGATCTGTCATACATCATTAACGAATTAGGAGAAGATCGCGAATCATATTTCGGTGCTGTTGCGCCGCCCATTATTCAAACCAGCAATTTTGCTTTTAAAAATGTTGCACTATTGCGGGAAGCAATGATGGATGAATTTGGAGTGAATCTTTATTCACGGGGAAATAATCCTACCGTAACTATACTCAGGAAAAAACTGGCAGCACTCGATCATGCAGAAGATGCACTGGTGCTTTCCAGTGGTGTTGCGGCAGTTTTTCTTGCAGTGTTTGCCAATGTTAAGCAAGGTGATCACATTGTATCTGTTGCAAAACCTTATTCATGGACAGATAAACTTTTTAAAAATTTATTACCACGATTAGGTGTTACCACCACATTTGTAGATGGAACACGGATTGAAAATTTCGAGCAGGCCATTCAACCGAATACAAAAATCATTTTCCTCGAATCACCCAACTCCTTCACTTTTGAATTGCAGGATCTGGAAGCAGTTGCACAGCTCGCAAAATCAAAACAACTGTTGACCATTATCGATAACAGTTATTGTTCACCATTGTATCAGCGTCCAATTGATTTTGGAATCGACATTTCCATACAAACCGCCACTAAATACTTAGGTGGTCACAGCGATGTGATTGCAGGTGTGATTGCAGGCAAAAAAGAAATGATTGAAAAAATATTCCGTTCAGATTTGTTGACTGTGGGTTCCGTCATTTCACCGTTTAATGCCTGGCTGTTGATTCGCAGTTTACGAACATTGGAAATAAGATTAGAAAGAATTGCACAGAGTACATTGAAGATTGCTGCATGGATGGAAAATTTACCTCCAATAGAAAAAATCCACTATCCATTTTCGCCTTCCTTTCCACAATATGATCTTGCAAAAAAACAAATGCAGCAAGCTCCGGGATTATTTACGGTAGTGTTAAAAGCAAATTCCATTCAGGCGATTGAAAAATTCTGCAACACACTCAAACATTTTCTGATGGCTGTTTCCTGGGGCGGACATGAATCATTGATCTTTCCTTCTTGTGCGGTAATTAAACCGGAAGATTTTAATCCGGATAATGTTACTCACAGAATGGTGAGGTTTTATATTGGGTTGGAAGATGCGGGGTATTTGATGGAGGATATTGCGGGGGCGTTGGGAGAAATTTGAGGATATTGTTAAATTGTTAAACTGTTAAATTGTTGTGGCGAAGCCAGAGATTGTATAGAAAATCTTCATCAATCTTTTACAATAAGCATTGTATTTGATGCCTTTTATTTCCACTTCCAATTTAACTCCTGGGAATATTTGATTTTCAATGTTCCGGAAAGTGCTCTTAAATAGGTTAGCAGGTTGTCCGGATCTTCAATTTTTGATTTGGGAATAATCAGACTTCCACCTGTCTTGATTCTTAAATAAACATAACTACCGGTCTCCACAATTTCTTCGATAGCCGACATGTCCATTTTTGTTTCTCCGGACTTGTCTATATCCTCTATGCTTGCTTCATTGAAAATTATTGTGCAGGGCTCATTGAATCTGTTCTTATACGTGTCTGAAATATGCTTTCGGTAATGCCGCTTATAATATCTTTGCAAATAAAAGGGATAAAAAATGACGCTCAGGATACTGAGTGCAACAAAATAATACATCCACCATTTTTTTTCAGTTTGAAAGAAAAGAAAAGCCAACACCAGAAATGCCAGCACCACAGTTATCAAACTTCTTTTTCTTTGGCTTTTTATGTTGTTGCTTATAGACGCAAGGTAAAGTTGATGTTGCAAATAATCGTTTTCATCCAGAGCAAACTTGAGTGTCATTCTTTAATAAATTTGGGTTTCACATAGCTGAACATTATTATTTACAGTTTGCACGACTACTTTTTGCCGGAAGGAATTAAGGAAAATGCATCTATCAATTCATTTTTCCCTTCAGTGGCCAACGCGTATTGAAAACCCGGTTGAATAGAGAAGGCACCCACTTCCCCTGCTTTGTTGATGGCGAGAAATGCGACCTGAATGTCTTTATAATTTTTCTGCTTTACGGAAATACGTTTCACCGCTTCTTCACAAGCTCTTTGTGGTGACTGGCCCATGCGCATCAGTTCCACGATCAAATGACTGCCACAGATTTTTAGCACAGCTTCTCCCAAACCTGATGCTGTAGCTGCGCCCACTTCCGGATCAACAAATAATCCCGCACCAATAATAGGAGAATCTCCTACCCGTCCATGCATCTTAAAAGCCAAACCACTCGTGGTGCAGGCACCGGAGAAATTACCTTTCTCATCCCGCAGAATCAATCCAATCGTATCATGGTTTTCAACGTTGATGACCGGTTTATAATCAGCTGTTTTTAACCATTCATCATACGCCCTTTTTGCCTCCTGCGACAATCCTTTTCTTTGACGAAATCCATTTTGAAGCGCAAACTGCAATGCTCCGTCACCTGATAACATCACATGCGGCGTTCTGTCCATCACGAGTCTTGCCACTGAAATTGGGTGGTCAATACCTTCAAGAAAACAAACAGATCCCGCATTGCCGAATTCATCCATCAGGCATGCATCGAGTGTAACATGACCATCCCGATCAGGAAATCCTGAAAGTCCGACGGAAGTATTTTGCGGATCAGATTCCACCACCATCACACCTTCCTGCGCAGCATCCACCGGACGACCTTTCCCTTTCAAAATTTGAATCGCTCTTTCATTGGCAGGAAGTCCGTGTTTCCAGGTAGAGACAACAATATTGCCGTTTACAACCGGTGCGCTTTTCTCTTGCTCACCTGCCTTAGCCAAAGAAGAAATCAATGCGCCGGAAGCGGAGGCCAGTGATACGTTACGGATAAATTTTCTTCTTGAATTCATGGACCTTATTTTCTGACAAATTAGAAATAAACTATGAGCGGAATCGGAAGCACTTCTAAACCCTCCCAATAGTGCTGGACATATTTTAATGAAGTGCGGCTTTCGAACAGTCGCACTTACATTCTCTCAGACATTTCAAATGTTTCCTTTGTTTGTGGTTTCAATTCACTCATTCCATTCTTCTTCAAAGCTTCAATCACTTTTGGAAGTTGCGTTTCATAAATTTTGTCGATCCTTTTATGCGCCACATCCATATCGTATTGCAAGCCGTTGAAACGATCCATTTGCGAGTCGGTTGGTTTTCCTTCATAACTCATCACACTTCCATATAACGAACCCATTCGTTCACGCAACCTTTCCTCACCGGTTATGGCCGTTCCTTCTTTAGTAGCTACGAGTGATTTTCTGGCGGCAGTTAAACTATCTGACAATACAGTTAATGATTGCAATAACTTTTTATCCTTCACAGCAGGTTTCATTTTTGAGATGGAATCATTGAGACTGATGAGTTGCTGATTCATGAAAGCCAATTCTTCAATCATCGAATATAGTTCGCTCAATGTCTTCTTCTGCACCGAACGGTCTGCAACACTGTGAACAGATTTCGGATCAGTTTCCAGCATTACTTTGCCGTTGAATGTTTTATCTCCTTTAATAAGTTTCACCGTGTAAGTTCCTTCATCCACCAACGGGCCAATGGTTGTATTGCCTTCAATCTGTGCACCAACAGGAGCCCGTGGAGGTTTCATTCTCATCGGCCACGTTACACGATTGATGCCTTTGCGTTTCGTTCCGTCAATGGTAGTCATCAGCTTTCCTGTTGCATCATAAATCTCAATTTTTACAGCACCAGTCACCACGCGGTCTTTCAGATAGTAAGTAATCACGGCATCTTCATTAGGATTGGGCGCGGAAAAATCTCCGGCTGTTGTCGGATAAGATCCGCCCAACGCTGACAATGAAACATAATTCGGTCGTGATGGAAGAATAGTGGCTTCTGCATTTAACACCTCATCATTCAATGCGCGAATCGGTGTTATGTCATCTACAATTAAAATTCCGCGACCATGTGTTGCGAGTATCAGATCATTCTTAACAGGATGAATGGCAATATCACGCACCGGTGTGTTGGGAATATTCCCGGTCATTTGTGCCCATACTTTTCCTCCGTCAATAGAAATAAACAATCCGGTTTCTGTTCCAACAAACAACAGATTTTTATTCACCAGGTCTTCCTTCACTTTATGTGCTGACCCTTTCAATCCATCCGGACCTAAACGCATCCATGTTTTTCCTCCATCATTTGTTTTGTACACATAGGAATTCATATCACCGGTTGCATGGCCATCGAAAGTTGCATAACAAATCATCTTATCAAATCGCGAAGGTTCGATGCTGCTCACCCATGTATTCGCGGGAAGTCCCGTAATATTTTTTACGGTATTCGTCCATGATTTTCCTGCATCGTTGCTCAATTGAAGATTGCCATCATCTGTTCCTACCCAGATCTGATTTTGATCCAAAGTTGATTCTGCTACCGTGAAAATGGTGCAATGATTTTCCGCAGAAGAATTATCTACCGTAACACCACCTGACTGTTCCTGCTTTTGCTTATCAGGATTGTTGGTGGTGAGATCGGGAGAAATTTTCGACCATGTATCACCCTGGTTGGAAGTGACGTATAAAAATTGTGAGCCTGCGTATAATTTATTGGAAGGACTGAAATACAAAGGTGAATTCCAGTTCCAGCGTAGCTTTGCTTCTCCCGGCATCGGATAAGGCGCGATGTCTTTCTGTTCATTGGTTTTCATATTTCTGCGGAAAATATTTCCACCCTGATATTCCCAATAAACATAGTCCGTCATTTTTCTGTCGGGCTGTACCCAGAATCCATCACCAAATCCCAGCGGCGTCCAATCATCATTATTAATGCCACCGGCACTTGCCGAAGGACCTTTCCAGGAACCATTGTCCTGTAATCCTCCATATACATTGTAAGGATCCTCACCATCGAAAGCAACATGGTAGTATTGTGAAACAGGTAATGAGTTAAGAAAAATCCAGTTGTTGCCTTTATCGAGCGACATGTATACGCCGCCATCAGTTCCGAGATACAATTGATTTGTATTGTTCGGATTGATCCACAAAGCATGGTGATCGCTGTGCACCCAACCGCCGGCATTCGATGCTTCTTTAAATGAATAACCACCATCATCACTGATAGAAAGTGTGAAGGCAGGACGGTAAATACGTTTCGGATTTTCCGGATCTACTTTCAACACACTGAAATAAAATGGACGCGCTGTTACATTGGCAGTGGTACTTTGTTCCTTCCAGGTTTCACCACCATCATTGGATAAATACAGTCCTGATTTTTTTGATTCAACAATCGCATACACATTTTGCGGTGCGCTTGGTGAGATAGCAATTACTACGCGACCTAAATCGCCCGGTGTAAATCCGTTTTGAATTTTCTTCCATGTTTTTCCGGCATCAATAGATTTATACAATGCACTTCCTGTTCCACCTGAAGCAAATGACCATGGTGTTCTTCTGAACTGCCACATAGATGCATAAATTACATTGGGATTCGAAGGATCAATAGCAACATCTGCACAACCGGTTTTTTCATTTGTATATAAAATCTTCTGCCATGTTTTCCCGCAATCAGTTGACTTATACAATCCACGGCTTTTGCTGTCGCTCCATAGTGGGCCCGGAGCAGCTACATAAATTACATTAGAGTTGGAAGGATCAATGGCAATTTTACTGATGTGTTCTGTGCTGTCCAAACCCATTTTGCGCCAGTTGGCACCTGCATCAAAAGTTACGTACAAACCATCACCATACGACACGCTGTTGCGCATGTTTGATTCGCCGGTTCCTACCCAAACAGTATCGGGATGGCGCTGATCAATTCGAATATCGCCGATACTTTGTGTGTATTTATCAAATATGGGTTTGAAAAAAGTACCGCCGGTTGTGGTTTTCCAAACACCGCCTGCAGCACTGCCTACATACATTGTTTTGGGATCGTTGTTCAACGCGTCAATTGCTGAAATTCTTCCTCCCATCACTGCAGGACCGATCTGGCGTGCTTCGATAGATCCGAATGTGGCGGAAGAAATCGCTGGTGTCTGCGCATTGTTCTTTTGAACGATAAGCAACAAAAAGAAAATAACAGGTAGCAGGACTTTTTTCATAATGATGGTGGGTTTGAATTCAGAAATAAAAAAATAGGAGGAATGGTTAAATGGTTAAATGGTTAAATGGTTAAATGGCTAAATGATTGCGGCAAAGACGGAGAATAGTTCGATGCAGACTCAACAATTGAAATCTTCCTAAACAACGTCATTGCCCAAAGGACTCTTCGAGCGATCCCCGGACAATGCCAGCATGAAAAATTCAAAAACGCATTATGATTAGTTGGCATTATCGGGAGAGAAGCAATCTCCATCGATTTGTGACAACTCTGAATTAAAAAAAAATTCTTATCAGTTTTGGATCGCTCGGAGCGTCTTAATGTCAATTAAGGATTGATTTTTACTAATCTGTATTATCGCTTACCATTCTTTTCAAATTCCTTTTTCGCATTTCATTTGCAAACATGGAATGATGACATTGATGGAGACCTATTTGAAAGGATAGGGATCGTATCCAACTATTCTCCGGCTTCGCCGCAACAATTAAACAATTAAACCATGCAACAATTAACCACTCAACCCGCTTTCATGACCATTCTACTTACTTGGTCGGTTCAGCAGATTTAGGCGGCATCACAAACATGGTAACATCAACCGGAACATTTACTTCCACCGTATTCACTGTTATTTTCTGAGAGCCTTCCTGTCCAGGTGTTTTGCTTTCAATAGAATGTGCCATCATCATACCGCCTTCCTCCTTATAATCTCCATAGATCGTTTCGCTTTGTAATTCCGTATCGGCCATCTTGATGGTTTGTGATTCTTTCAGTAAAAGATTAGAAGCTGCATCAATGAAGTAGGTAGTTTGCTCACCGTCTTTTCCTGTTAAGGAAATTTTATTTACAGGTGTGCCTTCAAAATCTTCCTGACCAAGAAATTCCGCTGTATATCCTTTTTCTTTGAAGTCAATGAGGTGGCCTTCGAAGTCGGCTTGCTGTTTCATAATTTTCAGTTCATCACCATTCATAGGTTCAGGATCCTTTGATCCCATAAATGGATTGATCTGCCAACCTGTGTTGCCATCTACCACAATCTGTTGTGTCATACCTTGAAAAGTGGCTTCAATTTTCATCCTGTCGGGACGTGCGAAATAGTTGGTGAATGGAATCTGAATGCCACCACCAACATCTACCGTGCCTGTCATTTTCATGGTATTGATCGCTTTAATTTTTTCGCGTCCACCTGCGGCTTTTACGTATTGGCCGATTATTTCATCTGCATTCTGAGCGCTGGCAAAAAATACCGCTGATAAAAGAACGGCAGTAAGAAGAAAAATCTTTTTCATGTAAGTGCGTGAGTTTTAGGTTTTAAAAGTTAGGCATTGACTCATAAGTCGTATGCTGAAATGGAAAGTTACAGCAAAGATGAAAAATTGAGGGGAAATGGGAGGAATATTTAGGAAGGAAGAAATTTAGACAACTATGCTTCCCATCCAGCGGAAAGGACTCTTCTTAAAAGTTCGCAACCTATCTGATGGATGGCTTCTAAATCCGATGATTCATCCTTGTTTTGAAAAACAAAAACAACGGGTGCATACCAAGTTGTCGCTAAATGGAACCGTCATGCTGAATTTATTTTCCGAAGGATCCTGCAGGCGACATCTCTGCCAAATTGGGAGATCCCGAAATAAATTCGGGATGACAGCCATGATTTTGCTTTTTTTTCCCACCATCAATGCGACAATTTGATACGCACCACACAATTATTTACAAACGTTGCTGTCTCTCAAATACCTGAAATGCAAACGCATACCTGTTCTTTTCATCGGCCTGATGGCGCTGTTCATTCACCATCTTCCAATCATCTTCATTCAGCGCGGGAAAAAATGTATCACCTTCAAATGAATGAAAAATGCGTGTGAGGTAAATACGGTCGGCCCACAGCACTGATTGAATAAAAATATCTCCTCCACCAATAATGAAAGCTTCCGCTTCTCCAGTTCCTACGGCATGATCAATGGCTGCTTTAAGATTTCCAACTACCGTACAACCCGGAGCGTTGAAGTTCTGCTGCCTCGTAATTACGATGTTGGTTCTTCCCGGAAGTGGCTTGCCTAACGAATCATACGTACCACGTCCCATGATCACCACATGACCTGCGGTGGTTTGCTTAAAATATTTCATGTCTGCAGGAAGATGCCAGGGTAACTTTCCATCCAGGCCAATCACATTGTTTTCGGCGGCTGCCACAATCAGTGAAATAATCATACAGCGATAGGTGCTTTGATGGATGGATGCGGATTGTAATTCAGCAATTCAAAATCTTCGAATTTAAAATCGAAAATATTTTTTACGAAAGGATTGATTTTCATCTGCGGCAAAGGACGGATATCGCGGGTGAGTTGCAATTGTGTTTGTTCGAGGTGATTGAGGTAAAGATGTGTATCACCAAGTGTGTGCACGAAGTCACCGGCTTCGAGATCACAAACCTGAGCAATCATCATCGTGAGCAATGCATAAGAAGCAATGTTGAACGGCACTCCCAGAAACACATCCGCGCTGCGCTGGTACAACTGACACGACAATTTACCTTTTGTTTCTCCCATAGATACATCAGGCGGTGCTACATAAAACTGAAACATCGTATGACAAGGAGGCAATGCCATTTTATCTACGTCTGCCACGTTCCATGCACTCACCATCAATCGTCGTGAGTTCGGATTTTTTTTGATCTGCTGAATCACATTACTGATCTGATCCACCGTTTGTCCGTCAGGTGTTACCCATGAACGCCATTGCTTTCCATACACAGGTCCTAATTCACCGTCTTCATCAGCCCATTCATTCCAGATGCTTACACCGTTTTCTTTCAGGTAAGCAATGTTGGTGGAGCCCTGTAAAAACCAAAGCAACTCATGAATGATGGATTTTGTGTGCAGCTTTTTCGTGGTCAGTAACGGAAATCCTTCTGACAGGTTAAACCGCATCTGATAACCAAACACGCTGATGGTGCCGGTGCCTGTGCGGTCTTCTTTGCGGACACCATTGTCTAAGATATGTTGTAAGAGGTCGTGGTATTGTTTCATGGAAAGTAACAATGCTGAGAAGCGGAGCTAAAAATAATACGTGCGTTGCAAATCGAAACTATAAAATCGAAAGTCAAATCTTTCTTCTGTTGATTTCTTTCTTTAACAACAATAATTCCCTGCTCGTTGCGCCGGCCACGGAAGTATTTTCCTGTGCCCTGCGCATGAGATATGGCACTACATCTTTCACCGGACCGTAAGGCACATACTTGGTAACATTGTAACCGGCGTGTGCAAGGTTGAAAGTGATGTTGTCGCTCATGCCATAAAGCTGTGAGAAATGTAAATGCGGATGCGAAGAAGCAATGCCCTTTTCTGAAGCATAGCTTGCCGCACGCAATGCGCTGATTTCATTGTGAGAAGCCACGCAGCAACTGACGAATTCAACATGATCGAGGCAGTATTGAACGGCGGCGTCAAAATCACGATCACTGGCAGCTTTGTCGGGTTGAATCGGTGACGGGTAATTCATCTCCACTGCCCTCCTGCGTTCTCTTCCCATGTAGGCGCCACGCACCAACTTAAGCGCATAAATGAATTTTCCAGCCCGGGCTTTTTCTAAAGAATCTTTCAAAAACTGCAGCCGGTCAACACGGTATAACTGCAAAGTATTGTAGACAATCGCTTTTTCTTTGTTATAAAAATTCATCATCTCCATCGCAAGATCATCCACCGGATTCTGTATCCAGGTTTCTTCAGCATCCATCATTACGCCAATGCCGGCATCATGTGCCGCTTTGCAGATTTTGTGAATGCGGCCTTTCACCCTGTTCCAGGCCAGGATTTCTGCATCGGATAATTTTTCTCGGGCATGCAATTTTTCAAGCAAACCAAAAGCAGCGATGCCGGTGATTTTGATGCTGATAAACGGAATGTGCTTATTCTCCTTCGCATAAGCGATTGCACGTAGAAACTCATTCACGGCAATATCAAATTCTTCATCCGTTTCTTTCGATTCCACGCCATAATCGAGAATCGTTTCTACATGAAATGCAGCGAGCTTACTGGTTACCACAGAACATTCCGACAATTTTTCTCCTCCACAAAAATGCTCGAAAATGGTGGCCTTCACCAAACCACGAATCGGCAAATGAAGTCTGAATGCTAACGGTGTTGCCCGTGTTCCGATTTTAACTAACCAGTTTTGATTCATGAGAGAAAAAAGCCAGTACGACTTTTTTAACTCTTTATCTGATTTGTAGGAAAACGCAATCTCTGTGTTTTCAAATGAAGGAATGGTTGATGGAGGCATGAAGCAAATGTAAGAATTGGGAATTGAGAATTTAGAATAATGTGCCAATGAATTGATGTCCCGATGTGCCAATGACTATTGACCAAACTAACGCCTAAGGACCATGTATTTTTTCATCTTTTTATCTGACTTGCCCGGGAAAGCGACCTCAGTATTTTCGAATGAAGAAGCAGTAAACGATAACAGGAATCCAATGCAAGAATTGGAAATAATACGCCGATGAATTGATGTGCCGATGTGCCAATGACTATTGACCAATGGCCAAACTAACGACTAAGGACTCAGGACTAACGACTCACTGCTCGCTACTCACTACTCTTTTAAGAACTTTTCCTACTTTGGGCAAAAAAAAGAAATGAAAAACGCAGTACTTCATTTGAATTGGCCCATGGTGCTGGCCGCTACAGTTGCTTACTTTGCAATTGGTGCAGTCTGGTATACCGTTCTATTTGGAAAATACTGGGCACGCGCTCATAATGCTGATATGAACGATCGCAGTGGAATGGCCCGTACAATGGTTATGGGTTTCCTGCTCACTTTTTTGATTGTTACCTGCACAGGATTGCTTCTGAATTCCATCCGCTGTAAAGAATTAACGGATTGCTTTATGCGAAGCTATGTAATGATTGCAGGCTTCGTAGTTGGACTTGTAGGCACCGCTTTGAATTATGGCAAGAAGCCGTTGGGAGTATGGTTTGTAGATATTGGCTATCACCTGATCGGTATTTTTGTCGCGGCACTGATTCTGGCGAAGTGGGGAATGATTTCAGGCAGTGTATAATTTCGCACCTGCCTTCTCATTTAAATTTACTGCTAAAACCTTTCAACGCTCCGGCGCAGGAAGGTTTTTTTAGTTTGAACCATCAACAGATGCTTCCACTAATGGTACCGGTAAATTCTTAGCAGGTTTAAGTCCGAGTACTTTCATTTTTTCCGCTCTGCGGATAAGATTCCCCGTGCCTGAATGCAGCTTATTCATCGCATCATCGTGTGATTTCTTTGCTTCGTCAATTTTTTTACCAATTAGCAAAAGATCATCAACAAATCCCACCAGTTTATCATAAAGGTCTGCGCCCTGCCGTGCTATTTCTTCGGCATTCCTGTTTTGCTGCTCCATCTTCCGGATGCTGGCAATGGTTTTTAAGTTGGCCCAAATAGTAGTCGGACTCACAATGGCAATGTTGCGCTCCCAGGCATAGTGAAATAATTCCGCATCCGTCTGTAATGCAGCGCTGAAAGCGGCTTCGCTCCACAAAAAGAGAAATACAAAATCAGGAGCATGCAGACCAGAGGCTGTATGGTATTTTTTTTCACTCAACAGCCGGATATGATTTTTAACAGATTGAAGGTGCTGCTTAAGGAAAACTGTTCGCTCTTCTACATTCGAGGCATTCATAGCCTGTTCATACGCAATCAAAGAAACTTTTGAATCGATGATGAGATGTTTGTTATCCGGAAGAAAAATAACTGCATCAGGCTGAATAGATCTGCCATCCGTATTTTGCGAAGCATGCTGTAAAGTATAGTCTCTGTTTTTGGTCAGACCTGAATGTTCGAGGATTTTTTCAAGAATCAGTTCGCCCCAATTGCCTTGTTGTTTGGTATCTCCTTTCAATGCTTTTACCAGGTTATTCGCTTCTTCCGATAATTGTTTGTTGAGATCAAACAGTCCTTTTAATTCTGTTTTCAGGCTTACTTTCTCCCGCAATTCTTTGTCATAAGCATCTTCCACTTTCTTTTCAAAATCTTTTATTTTTTCACCTAGCGGGAAAAGCAAATCGTGAATGTTGGCTTTATTCTGCTCAGTAAATTTTACAGATTTCTCTTCCATTATTTCATTGGCGAGGTTGCGGAATGCCGTTGAAAATTTTAGCTGCAATGTTTCTACTTCAACCTTTTGGTCATTTAGTTTTTCATTCAGGTGTGAGGCATCTGCTTGTGATTTTGATAACTCTGCAATATAGTTACGGACAGATTGCTCTTTGTCAGCAACCATAGTTTCCAGTTTTTGATTGGCTGCATATAATTCCGCAATTCTTTGCGCTGCTACATTTGTATGCAGCGTTAGTTTAGAAATTTTGTTGATCATCATCAATCTGGAAAACAAATAGCCAATAATGAAAGCTATCGATGCTGTTAAAATGAGAGGAAGGATTTCCATGGTGGATTTATTTACTTCTGGTTTTGATATTCACGCACACTTTTTTCTTAGCAGGAATTTTCATTTACACACAGTGTGCGCTTCACTAATCTATCAGACAACCACGATTATTTAAGTAGGAAAGATTGAGAAACCTGCTGACCGTTAAATGAAAAAACACATAACGTCAAAACCTGCACTTTATGTATTCCAGATCTGCCAGCTTCTCTCCGCCTGGAGTTGCAGCATTTCCAAACCGTTTTTAGTTTTGGCTTGCCGGGCTTTCCCTTTTTTGAGAAAAAGGGTTTCTTCCGGATTATAAATCAGGTCGAATAATAAATGTGATGGTGTAATATTTTCATAGGAAATATCCGGTGCCGCTGTTACCAAAGGATACATACCAACCGGTGTTGTATTGATGATAATTTTACAGTGCCGGATATCAGCATTCGCCACTTCATAACTTATTTCATCGATGCCCGAAGGATGGCGCGATACAAACTGAAAATCGATTCCCATTTTTTTTAAGCTCCAGGCTACTGCTTTTGAACTGCCGCCTGTTCCTAAAATCAATGCGTTGTTGTGATGTGGTTCGAGCAACTTCATGATCGATTGCATGAAACCATATGCGTCTGTATTGAAACCTTTTAATTTTCCATCGGAGATGCGGATCGTATTCACCGCGCCAATCTCACGTGCCGTTTCGTCTATCTCCTCCAAAAAACTCATCACCGATTCTTTATACGGAATCGTAACATTCAAACCGATAATGTCTTTTTGAGATTGAATTAAAACAGGAAACTCCTCAACGGAAACCAGTGGAAAATTTTCGTACACACAGTCTGCAATATTTTCCCGCTGAAACTTATCTCCGAAATATTTCTTTGAAAAGGAATGCGTGAGTGGGTAACCGATGAGGCCGAAGTGTTTCACTAAGTAGTGAGTAGTGAGTAGTGAGTAGTGAGAAACAAGTCGTTAGTCCTGAGTCGTTAGTTGCTTCATTGGCACATCGGAACATCAAAACAGCGGAACATCATAAAAATCATTTCTTGTTGAGAAAATAAACCATCGTATCTCCTCTCAGCCCAACACGAAGCGTCTCTAACGGAATCACTTCATTGGCAGGAATATTTCCAAGATTAGCATCTGTACCTACGAGCTTGATAAAGAATACCTGCTGCGCTTTGTTAGGTGCTTCCCACAGAATTCTTTCTGCCGGAATTTGTGTGAGAATTTCATCTACCAGTCCTTCGCGCACTTCGCCGGTTCCGCGATAGATGCCGACATTGCCGCCTTCCCGCGCTTCTGCAATCACCTTCCAGGCACCGGCTTCAATCTCTTCTTTCATCAACTGAATCCATTTATACGGCGGAATAATTTTCTCCGCATCTTTTGATCCTACTTCAGAAAGTACAATCCTGTCTTTGGCAAGCGTTCGGATAAGATTACATTTAATATCGTGCGGAATATCCAATGAACCGTCGGAGACTTCAGCATATTCAATTCCATATTTATCCAGGATTCTCTGATATTCATCAAATGCATCATGGGCATAAAACCATTCCATTAATGTGCCTCCGAAATACACCGGAATTTTTGCCGCTTTATAAACAGCAAGTTTCTCTTCCAGATTCGGCGTAACGGCGGAAGTACCGAAACCAAGCTTCACAATGTCAACATATGGTTCCGCGATCGAAAGAAAATTTTCGACTTCGCGTGCACTTAGCCCTTTATCCATTACCATGGTAAGCCCATTGTTGCGCGGCTTCTGTGAGCGGGCAGGCAACCTGTTAAGTAAGAATTGCATTAATGATTATTTGAACTGTTCTACGATGGAAGAGACAACAGCGTCCTTCCTTAACTCGGGTGCGAATTTATACAACAATTTATGTTTTGAATAATGTGAGTTCAGTCCTTCTTCTAACCACGCCAGTGCTTCACGGCGTTCACCCACCCTGAAAAGACAAACAGAACGCATAAATGAATAAGATGCCACGGGTCCTTTTTCAAGCGCAGCAAAATCCATTAACTGGATGGCATCTTCATAACATTCAAGATCTATCAGGTAACCTACCAGCTTTTCGTAATCACTCTTGTTTTTATAACGTTGGTTAAGCGCCATTACAGACTGGCATGCGAAAATGAACGGATCAATTTCTCCGAGGTTATAAAATCCCTGTGCCATACCCATCAGGTAATTTACATTATCAGGCATCAGGCGCAACGCCTTTTTATAAAAGTGAACTGCATTCGTCCAGGCTTTTTCTTTGCGGAATGTTTCCCCTATTCGAAAAAATGCATCGCAATATTTTGGATCTACAGAAATAGATTTTCTGTAGTAACTGCGCGCCTTGTTATAATCTTTCAGCTTCTCGTAACAAATACCAATCGAATAATACAACTCTTCATAAGGTTTTGAAAATTCGATGGCCTTTTGAAACTGATCAATGGCTTTATGATATTGCTTCAGCTTAAAATACGCTTCACCGCAATCGCGATAAGCAAGATCGCACGATTCATTGATGACCGTAACAAATTCATATGCTTCAATGGCCTTTTCGTACAGGTTCATGTCAAAATAAGCATGGCCGAGATTGTGCCAGGCAAGGTAGGAATATGGATTGTTGTCAAGTATCTTATTGTGCAACTCAATACTCTCATGGTGTTTCTTCGCCAGCTCTACACAATACCACATCCTGCTCAACGCTTCTTCATTTTCCTGATTGAGCTCCAGCACTTTCTTCAAAGAATCAAATACAAGATCATAACGATCCCAGTCTTCATACACATCAGCAAGCTCCAGGTACAACTCTTCACGGTCAGATTCATCACAGATCCGGATAGCAGCTTCCAGAATATTAACAGCCCGTTGATGCTGGTTGCGTTCAAGATAAATATCTGAACGGAGAATGTACAAGCCAATGTCGGAAGGATCCATGGCCTCCGCCTGGTCAATCAGCTCAAGCGCCTGTTTGAATTTTTTGAAATAAATAAGAAGACTCGCCTTCTTTGTAAGGAACCAGGGTGAATATGGATGTTGTTCAATCGCGACATCCATTACATGGATGGCTTTCTTCCATTGCTCCTTTTGTTCATAAAAGTTTACAATGTGCTCAAACGTATTTACATCAAAAAAACAGGCGTCCTGGTTGCGCACCATTTCTTCAAACCTGTCCACCGATGAACGGATGTCAACGGGCAATGATTCTTCATAATCTCTTTCTTCCATCATCGCGAATTTAACTGCACGAAATTACAATGAGGCTAATTTACAAAAATCTGTATACGATCAGCGTCATCTTTTCCACAGCGGCAAATTTGAAACAATTTTCATTACCCACCTTCATCGAAAAGTTTTTAGTAAGAATTGCTTTCATATTGATTTGAATAACCGATGTTTGAGTGTTGTCACTTGAATTACATTGTTTCAAAATCCATGAACAGATTTAAGCTTCGATTACCGGTTGTCATTTTCTTTTCATTCATTTCCTCTGCGCTGTATGCTCAAAAAACTAAAGCATACTGGCAACAGGAAGTAAATTATAACATTCAGGTTACACTGAATGACAGCACTCATTTTTTAACCGGCACTATTTCCATCGAATACATCAATCATTCACCGGATACGCTGCGATATATTTGGTTTCATCTATGGCCTAACGCTTATAAAAATAACAGCACAGCTTTCGCAAAGCAGGAATTGGAAAATGGAAGCACAGAATTTCATTATGCAGCACCAGAGGATCGTGGTTATATTGATCAACTTGATTTCAGAATTAATGATCACACTGCAGCAACAATTTATGATTCCACAAACATCGATATTGCAAAACTTTTATTGACCGAACCTTTATTGCCGGAAGGTTCCATCACCATCACCACTCCTTTTCACGTAAAAATTCCCAGAACTTTTTCACGCTTCGGTCATGTAGGCCAGTCTTACCAGATAACACAATGGTATCCAAAGCCTGCAGTGTATGATCGTTTCGGGTGGCACCCAATGCCTTATCTTGATCAGGGAGAATTTTATTCAGAGTTCGGTTCCTTTCATGTATCGGTTACACTGCCGAAAAATTATGTAGTCGGCGCCACCGGAACACTTCTGAATGAAACTGAAAACAAGTGGCTTGATTCACTTGCGCAGGCCAACCAAAGGAAATTTGAAAACCGGAAACAAAGTGGCAATGAACCGCCGCCTTCCCCTTTTGAAAAAAACAAAGATGATAATAGCTTTCCTCCATCTGATCACGAAACAAAAACACTTCAATATGTTGCCGACCATGTGCACGATTTCGCATGGTTTGCTGATAAGCGATATCATGTAATGAAAAGTCATGTTGACCTACCGGGAAAAAATTCCACCATCACTACATGGACTATGTTTCTCGATAAACATGCGGCCCAATGGAAACATGCCATTCACTTTGTGGATTCAGCAGTTATCTATTACTCAAAATGGGTGGGTGATTATCCATATCCACAGGCCACTGCTGTAGAAGGCGCATTGCAGGCAGGTGATGGCATGGAATATCCGATGATTACGGTAGTGAGTGGTGGTTTCGGAAATAATAAATCGTTGGAGACAGTAATTGCACATGAAGTAGGTCACAATTGGTTCTACGGAATTCTTGCATTTAATGAACGTGAACATCCGTGGATGGATGAAGGCATTAACTCCTATTACGAAAACCGGTATGTTGAAACCAGATATCCTGATGAAGGCCTCGTGCCCAATGTGCTGGCAAAGCCATTCGATCTAACTTCTTATCAACGTAGTTATCAGAATTACCTCATCTATGCTTTTCAGGCCTATCGCCATGTAGATCAACCGATGGATATCAATGCTACAGCATTCACTTCCCTTAATTATGGAGGCATTGTGTATGCAAAAACTGCGATTGTTTTTAAATATCTCGAAGCTTATTTAACGACTCCAATTTATGATGAGTTGATGCATCAGTTTTATAATGAATGGGCATTCAGGCATCCGTATCCGGAAGACCTTAAAAATTTCTTCGAAACAAACACACATAAAGAGTTCGATTGGTTTTTTAATCAATCCATTCAAACGAATGAGTATCTTGATTATAAACTGGTGAAAGTAGGCGACACCACTAACATCGGAACAAGAACTTTCCGGAAACTTACCATTAGGAACAAAGCGGAAATAAAAGGACCGTTTTCAATAACAGCCATAAAAAATAAACTTCCGGCAGTTGAAATGTGGTATGGTGGTTTTAACGGAAAGATGGACGTTCTTTTTCCGGAAGGTGATTATGATGCATTCCGCATTGATAAAAAATCCGATCAACCGGAAGTCAACAGGAAAAACAATACCATTCGAACATCCGGATTGTTGCCAAATGTGGAGAAGTTCAGGCTGCAATGGCTTGGCAGTTTAGACAATCCGCAACGCACCCAACTTTTTTTTACGCCAACCATCGGATGGAATAATTATGACAAAACGTGGTTGGGTCTTGCTTTGTACAATTCATTTCTGCCGGGAAAACCACTGAGTTTTGTAGTGATGCCTTCCTACGCTTTTGGCAGCAACCGTATTATTGGATCAGGAGAAATCAACCTGCAGCTTTTTCCAAAAACATCTTTCATTCGCAGGATTGATATTAATTCATCCGCAAAATCCTTTGACTACATCAACGATTCCTTTTATGGTGATGAAGGAGACAACGTGTATCGTTTTATGAAATTCACGCAGGAAGTGCAATTAGGTCTTAGAAAAAGTGAAGCACGCAGCCCGGTAAATCAATCGATCACATATAGAAATATTTATGTGTTGCAGGAGGCCCCGGAAAGTTTTTACAGTCACGCCAGGTATGGTCACCAGTTTTTCAATCAGCTCACCTATGCTCTTCAAAACAAAAGAGTCTTGAATCCATTTGCACTTTCCATTTCGCTGGAAGAAGGAACCAATGAAGGTGAAGATTTTTACCTGAAGACTTTTTTTGAAGGAAACTACACTTTCACTTATCCCAGGAAAAAAACAGGCATCAATCTTCGATTATTCACAGGCGTTATGCTTGTTTCGCCGGAAGAAGGAACAGTTGCGGATTTTCATTTAGGTGCTACCACCGGCGTGAAGGATTATCTTTTTGATGAAGTTTATTTTGGAAGAACGGAGTCCACCGGATTTTTATCGCAGCAAGTTGCCATAGAACAAGGTGGATTTAAATTGCGAACGGATGGCGTACAACCTGAACTTGGGAAATCAGATACGTGGTTGCTATCGCTGAATGCGAAAATTCCTTTGCCGTTTTTCACACCGCTTTTTGCATTTGGTGATGCAGGCATTGCGCCGGATAATAACAACTATCAATCATTTCAATTTGATGCAGGAATCGGATTCACACTTGTTCCAAACATAGTGGAAGTATATTTTCCATTGCTTTTTTCGAACGACATGAAGTTGAATTTAAACAGCACTGAATTTTATGATAAGTGGTATAAGCGGATTTCGTTTACCGTCAATATCAATCAGCTTCATCCTTTCAAAATAATCCGGAATATAACTTTGTAACAGGGTAATCGTGCTGGTTTCATAAAAAACAGCCCATTTACTTTTTCCTCCAGGGCAGGAAAACAAAAAACAAGTACACCAATGCAAAAAAGGTGGTGAAATAGATATTTGACCAGGGCACTCTGCCGCCATCATAACCACCCATCTTCACGATCACAATAAAAGCGAGGTAAGCGATAATTATATACCCTGCAATTCTTGCAAGCAGCGATTCGTGAAAGGGTTTCATGCTTTCTGAAATTTTCAGCAAAGTTATCTCCCGGTTGCGGCTTTCGAAATTTAATTGCACTTCAGCTGCTCATAATTGCAATTGAACTTACGCGTAATAGAAATGTTTTATTTTTTAGTTCTCCGTTTCATTCAGAACCACCCAAGATGTCCTATTTTTGCGCTCGTCAAAAAAATCGAATCGATAATAATCTTAAATCATGGCCACAAAAGTCTCCACCAGCTTCCTCAAAAAACTAAAATTAAAATCCATTTCCTCCGGCGCTTCAACCGGAGCAGCTTGGTTAAAAACCTCAGGTGAAACATTAGAATCCTATTCTCCGGTAGACGGAAAACTGATCGGAAAGATCCGGTTGGCTTCACGCACTGATTACGAAGTAGTGGTTTCCACCGCAGAAAAAGCTTTTCGCGAATGGAAAAATATTCCTGCTCCCAAACGCGGCGAAGTAGTGCGCCAGATCGGTGATGAACTTCGTAAAAACAAGGAAGCGCTTGGCGCATTGGTGTCTTACGAAATGGGTAAGAGTCTGCAGGAAGGAATGGGCGAAGTGCAGGAGATGATAGACATCTGCGATTTCGCGGTCGGACTTTCACGTCAATTATACGGCCTTACGATGCACAGTGAAAGACCTAATCACCGTATGTATGAACAATGGCATCCATTGGGTATCATCGGCGTAATCTCCGCTTTTAATTTTCCGGTAGCCGTCTGGTCGTGGAATGCGATGATTGCATTGGCCTGTGGCGATGTAGTGGTTTGGAAACCTTCTTCCAAAGTTATGTTGTGTGCCGTTGCTACGCAGCAGATTATTGCTTCAGTGCTGAAAAAGAATAATGTGCCTGAAGGTGTTTTATGTCTTGTGGCAGGAAGTTCCGGCGAAGTGGGTGATGTGATGCTGGAGGACAAACGCATCCCGATGATATCCGCAACCGGTTCAACACGTGTAGGAATTAGGGTAGCACAAAAAGTGGGAGAACGTTTAGGTCGTTCCATTCTTGAATTGGGTGGAAACAATGCCATCATTATTTCTGAAAATGCAAATCTTGATCTCGCCATTCGGGCAGTAACATTTGGCGCGGTGGGCACAGCTGGACAGCGTTGCACCACCACACGTCGATTGATCATTCATGAAAAAGTATATGAAGAAGTGAAAAAGAAACTGACGAAAATTTACAGTCAGTTGAGCATTGGCAATCCATTGGATACCGATAATCATGTAGGTCCGTTGATTGATAAAGGTGCGGTGAATGATTTCCTTTCCGCCATTGATAAAGTAAAAACTCAGGGTGGCAAGGTGCTGATTGGTGGAAATGTAAAACAGGGAAAAGGATATACCTCCGGTTGCTATGTAGAACCCTGCATGGCCGAGGTAAAAGAAAATCTTGCTATCGTGAAGCAGGAGACCTTTGCACCTTTGCTTTATCTCATGAAATACAAAACGATGGAGGAAGCCATTCACCTGCACAATGATGTACCGCAGGGATTATCCTCCGCCATCTTTACGGAAAATATGATGGAGATGGAACACTTTCTTTCAAATACCGGAAGCGATTGTGGTATTGCCAACGTAAACATCGGCACCAGCGGCGCGGAAATCGGTGGTGCCTTCGGTGGCGAAAAAGAAACCGGTGGCGGACGTGAATCAGGCAGCGATAGTTGGAAAGCATATATGCGCCGGCAGACCAATACCATTAACTATGGTAAAACGCTGCCGTTGGCGCAGGGGATTAAGTTTGATATTTGACGTGAATGAATGGCAACATGGTTAAATTGCTACAGGGTTGCGGCGAAGCCGGAGAATAATCGCATCTTTCAAGTATTCAATGATTCTTTGTTACAAAGCATTTCAATCAACGCCGTCATCCTAATTTAGGACTGACACTCTAACGAACGCCGTCATTGCACAAAGGACTCTTCGAGCGATCCCCAGACCATGCCAAAATGAAAAATTCAAAAATGCACAATGAGTAGCCGGCATTGACTGGGGAGAAGCAATCTCCACGGACGCATGAAATGTTCCCAACAGAATTTATTCCTATAAAAACTGATTCGATCATACTCTTTGAATCTCCCAATCCCGAAACAATTACTCCCACTTTCCACATCATCAACATTCATAAAATCATAAATCAACTTTCCACTTACCTTTGCCGCTTATGATTTCCATTAACAACATTTCCGTCTTTCATGGCGGTGAAGCACTTTTCGAGGATGTTTCCTTTTTCATAAATGACAAAGACCGTATCGGCCTCGTGGGCAGAAATGGTGCGGGCAAGTCAACGCTGATGAAGATCTTATCAGGAAACAGCAACCCTGATACCGGTAATATTTCCTTTCCGAAAGAATTTACCCGCGGTTACCTCTCTCAGGAACTTACTTTTCATGGTAATAAAACCGTGCTGGAAGAAACAGAAACTGCTTTTCAGGAAATTAAAGCACTGGAGAAAAGATACGATGACCTGACCGAGCGTGTGAGTCATCATACCAGTCATGAAGCACCTGACTACATGGATCTGCTTACTGAATGGCATGATGTAGGTCACCGACTCGAAATTCTCGGAGTTGGTAAATTAGAAGAACAGATGGAGCGCATCCTGGTAGGTTTAGGATTTGCCCGAACTGATTTTTCGAGAAGCGTGGCTGAATTCAGCGGCGGCTGGCAGATGCGGATTGAACTTGCAAAACTGTTGTTGCAGAAACCTGATTTGCTTTTGTTGGATGAGCCAACAAATCACCTTGATATTGAAGCCATCATCTGGCTTGAAGAATTTTTGCAGGAATATGAAGGTGCTGTATTACTTGTTTCGCACGATCGCGCATTTCTAGATCGCGTAACCAACCGTACGATTGAAATCATTAACCGCAACATTGATGATTATCCGGCTTCCTATTCAAAATTTGTGGACCTGCGAAAAGAACGCAGGGATCATTTGCTGGCGCAGAAAAAAAATCAGGACAAAGGAATCCGTCAGACGGAAGTGCTGATTGAAAAATTCAGGTACAAAGCATCAAAAGCAAAATTCGCGCAGTCACTCATCAAGCAGCTCGACCGTACAGAACGCATTGAAGTGGATGATGAAGATAATTCCGCTATCCGTTTTCGTTTTCCGGAAGGACCACGTTCCGGTCAGTTGGTGTTTGAAGCAAAGCATGTTACCAAACGCTATGGTCACAAAGTGATTCTGAAAGATATCACGTTTCATGTAAACCGCGGCGATCGCATTGCATTTGTAGGAAAGAATGGTGAAGGAAAAACCACCATGGCAAAAATTATGGTGGGCGAAGAACCTGCTGATGGAGACGTAACGCCCGGCTACAATGTGAAGATTGGTTTCTATGCCCAGCACCAGGCAGATCGTTTAAATGGTGATGAAACAGTATTCAATACAATTGATAAAATTGCGCCTTCAGAAATGAGTGCACGTGTTCGCAGTCTGCTGGGCGCGTTTCTTTTTCGTGGCGATGATGTAGATAAAAAAGTAAAAGTGCTTTCAGGTGGAGAAAAATCACGTCTTGCACTTGCAAAATTGTTGCTGGAGCCAGTGAATTGCCTTGTGCTGGATGAGCCGACGAATCACCTCGATATGCGTTCTAAAGAAGTGCTGAAAGAAGCATTGAATAATTATTCGGGAACACTCATAGTTGTTTCTCACGACCGTGATTTCCTGGATGGGTTGGTAAACAAAATTTTCTACTTCCGTGATCACAGCATCAGGGAATATATTGGTGGCGTGTATGATTTTTTAGAATCACAGAAAAAAGCTTCCTTCCGGGAATTGGAATTATCAAGAGGGTTGCTTGCATCGGGGAAAAAAAATGGCGTGGAAGAAAAAAACAAAAATTCCAATTCACCCAACGACAAGCAGAAACAAAAAGACCTCAAAAAACTGGAGCGGCAGGTTTCAGATGCTGAAAAAAAGATTGCTGAACTGGAAACAAGCATTGAACATGTTGAAATAAAACTTTCAAAACCTGAATTGCTGAGTGCAAATGAATCGAAAGAAATTTATGCGCACTACGAAAAACACAAACAACAACTTGCTGAAGAAATGAGTCGCTGGGAAAAGTTGGGCGCTGAATTGGAAAGGTTTAGGAATAATTAATCGTTTGTATTGTAATTACATGTAGTGGTCGGTGAAGAACACAGACAAAGCCCGAATAATAAAAAGTTTTAATTTATTAATTTTATTTTAAATACCTGGATATAAGGTCTGGAAAGTTCTAATATCAAAACAGGTTTTTGGATTGATTTATCAACCTGCAATCATAAACCGTCTGAAGTTTCTTTGCTGTTTTGAGATAATATTTATGAAAAACAGGATTATAGCAATATTAATTTTTAATCAACGACTTTGCGACTGAACATATAGTATAAAATATAATACTATAATCCTATTCAGGATAGGTATATGCGTGCAGAAATCATTCAAAATCGCTTTTTTGTACAGTTCACTTATAACAGAATTATAATTGGATAAATATTAACAATTGCGGCTTTCTTCTATGAAAACAGGTATGCATTATCCGTTATCGAACCACAATCGTACCTCTAAAATTTCGCAGTTGGGTTATGGAACGGCGTTTGCAAACGTGCCGCTGTAATAAAAACAGGTATTATGAAAAGGTTCGTTAAAATGTTTGCAATACTTGCTGTGATAACAACGAGTATGTGGGTGATACCAGCTAAAGCTTCAGCACAAATTGCAGTCAGCTACCAGCTTTTTTACGATCAACTCAGTCCATATGGTTCATGGGTAAGTTACCCAAACCACGGATATGTATGGTTGCCGAATGCAGGACCCGGATTCAGTCCGTATGCTACGGCCGGACATTGGATATTTACTGAATACGGATGGACGTGGGTATCAGATTATTCGTGGGGTTGGGCGGCTTTCCATTACGGCAGATGGTTGTTTGATCCTTTTTATGGCTGGCTCTGGGTTCCGGACTCTGTATGGGGACCCGCCTGGGTGGTATGGAGATCAAGTCCTGACTATTATGGATGGGCTCCGTTAAAACCGGGCATCAGCATCAATGCTGCGTTTGGGACAGGTTATAAAGTACCGAATGAATGGTGGGTCTTCGCACCTAGTTCGCATATTACCAGGCGCGACATCCCTAATTATTATGCTCCACGCACTAACAACGTGACCAACATCAAAAATACTGCGATCATTAATCGCACGTATGTGAACGAGAAGGAACACATCACTTATTCATATGGGCCAGATCGTGATGTTGCGCAAAAAGTTACAGGCACTCCTATCATCGCTGTAACAATTAAAGATCGCAGCACACCCGGTGAAAGTATGAGCAACGGTCAACTGAGCATCTATAAACCTCGTGTAGAGAAAACATATGCGAATGGATCAACACCTGTTCCAAAGAAAGTGACTGATCTTGCCGTTATGAAAAAGAAGGAACCTGCATCCATCCAATCATCACTTCAGGATCAGCCAAAGTCAAATACTTCAGTCAAAACATCTCCTGCTACAAAACAAATCCCTGTACAAAGTAAGGAGGAGAAACCTGCAAATAACAATGTGAAACAACCGAACATTGTAGCACCGCCAAAGCGAGAACCGAAGCAAGTGAACCCACAGCCAAAATTAGTAAGTCTGCCTGAGGCAAATTTTGTAATTCCTTCAATACAACAAGTGGCAAAGCATGCAGCTAATCAATCCTCAGGGCAATTTTCTGCCAGTACAATAAAGGTGGAAAAAGTGAAAGAGCCGGAGGTAAAACAACAATTAGGGGAATCGTTTGTAAAGAGAAAAAGGTTAATGAAAGCAGAGCAATAAATAATCCTGATTATTTTCAGAGAAAGGGTTTCAGCCAAATTGGTTTGAAACCCTTTTAATTTTTTTCATTCGATTTTCAATACAGTAATAATTTTTTTTCAATAATAATGGATGTCGATCCTGGTCGACAGATAAATAAATCCTGCTCAGCCACTTTTTTCGTAATATTCCAAACTCATTTTTTTTCATGCACATCGTTATTCTCGGCAATGGCATTTCAGGTATTACGGCGGCGCGTCACATTCGTAAGGGAAGCGATCATCGCATAACGGTAATTTCAAAAGAGAGCGAATACTTTTTTTCACGCACAGCGCTCATGTACGTATACATGGGTCATATGAAATTTGAACATACAAAACCGTATGAAGACTGGTTCTGGAAAAAGAACCGTATTGATCTTATGCAGGATGAAATTATGAGTGTCGCCATTGAAAACAAATCATTGATCTTAAAAACGGGCGCCACAATTACTTACGACAAACTAATTATCGCAAGCGGCTCACGACCTAAAAAATCCGGATGGCCCGGCCAGGATTTGAAAGGTGTACAAGGCCTCTATTCAAAGCAGGATCTTGAAAGCATGGAAGTTTATACAAAAAATATTAAACGTGCTGTGATTGTAGGTGGTGGATTGATCGGAATTGAAATGGCAGAAATGTTAGCGTCACGGAATATTCCGGTGACTTACCTGGTACGTGAAAAACATTTCTGGGGAAGTGTGTTACCGCAGGAAGAAGCAACCATGATCAACAAACACATTCTGGACCATCATATTGATCTCCGGAATAAAACTAAACTGGCTGAAATTCTTTCTGATGAAGACGGCCGTGTAAGAGGAGTGGTAACTGATACCAATGAGATGATTGAGTGTCAGTTTGTAGGACTTACTATTGGAGTAACTCCTTCTATTGACTTTTTAAAAGGAAGTGGTATCGCTTGCAGGCATGGTGTGGTGGTGAATAAATTTCTTGAAACAAATATACAGGATGTGTATGCAATCGGAGATTGCGCGGAATTCACTGAACGCTTACCGAACCGGAAGCACATTGAACAGGTTTGGTACACCGGGAAAATAATGGGTGAAGCAGTTGCTGCAACTATTTGTAACCAGCCTATGGAATATACTCCGGGCAATTGGTTCAACTCCGCAAAGTTTTTTGATATTGAATATCAAACCTATGGCTGGGTATTTCCAGGATTGCAGGCAGAGGAGCAAACATTTTACTGGGAAAATCCCGGGAAACAAATAAGCCTGCGCATCAACTTTCATAAAGTTTCACATGCAATAAATGGTGTAATGGTTTTAGGAATGCGGCTACGGCACTTGACGTTTGATCAATGGATTCGTGAAAAGAAAACCGTAGAATATATACTTGAACATTTACCGGAAGCCAACTTTGATCCTGAATTTTATAAACAACATGAGCGATCTATCATTGATAAATTCAATGCAGAGCATGCAACAACTCAACTTCAGGTGAAAGCAAAGCGTGGATTATTTTTAAAAATTTCAAATCCATTTCAATCAGCAGGAAGCCGATGAGTATTATTATGAAATCAGGAATTGCCATTACACTGGCAGGTTTGTTATTGTTTTTTGGAAGTTTCTTTGGAAGCAGTTTTCAGCTTACCAGCGAAATCCTTCAGCAGACAATTTCAGATTCGGCACACTTACAACAAATTCAACCTGAAGCAACAGCGATGCTTAACAAAAACTATTCTTCAGGATTTACTTTCGCAAATGATTTCAAAAAAATTGTAGCGGACATCAATACAAAAAACCGTACTGCTCAACAATGGGATAAAGTAATTTACAGTGACTACACTTTCGCCATCACTAAAAATTCAACCAGCGGATACATTAAAGAACACAATAAATTATTGCTGTTGCTGATTGTGATATGTATTTTCTTCGGTGCATTGCTGTATATCATTCCAAAATATGGATTGGGTTTGAAAGGAATTAAAAACAACCATATTTATTTCGATAAATTAAATGCACGCGGGTGGGTTGGAATATTGATTGGTACCTTGCTCATTCTGTTTTATATCGTGCTCTATTGGTTTCCTTACTACCTCACCAATTGGGTTATACTGGTTGATCCTGTTAGCAGGTTTCTTAGCGGCAATGATGCCAGTCAGTGGTTTCTCTATGGATTTCTTTATACCATAGCAGTTATTGTAATGGGTATTCGCATGCTGCTCAAGTACCGGCACAATACGTATCAGCAAATAAGAACAGGCTCTGTGATGTTTTTTCAAACTGCACTTGCTTTTATCATTCCTGAAATTCTTGTTTCGCTCAACAAGCCGTGGTACGATTTTAAAAACATCTGGCCGCTCAATTACAGTTTCTTTTATGATTACAATCTGAAAAATATGATTCAGGCAGGAACTATCGGATGGTTCATGTTGATTTGGGGAATTGCACTTATCATCATTGCTGTGCCTGTGTTATCTTACTTCTTCGGCAAACGCTGGTATTGTTCGTGGGTATGCGGCTGTGGCGGACTTGCAGAAACATTAGGTGATCCATTCCGGCAGTTGTCAGATAAATCATTAAAAGCATGGAAGATTGAACGATGGATGGTTCATGGCGTATTGGCTTTTGCTGTGGTGATGACCGGTACAACTCTCATCAATTATTTTTCTGACTATAAATTATTGGGTAATGCTACGAACAACCTGCACCAGTGGTACGGCTTTTTGATTGGTTCTGTTTTTTCAGGTGTAGTGGGAACAGGTTTTTATCCATTGATGGGAAACCGTGTATGGTGCCGTTTCGGATGTCCGCTTGCAGCTTATTTAGGAATGATGCAACGATTCAAATCAAAGTTCAGGATTACTACAAATGGCGGGCAGTGTATCTCCTGCGGTAACTGTTCCACTTATTGCGAAATGGGAATTGATGTGCGTGCCTATGCACAGCGCGGAGAAAATATAGTTAGATCATCTTGCGTAGGTTGTGGTGTGTGTGCGGCGGTGTGTCCGCGTGGAGTTTTAAGATTAGAGAATGGACCTGAGGAAGGAAGGTTTGATTCGCAGGTGATTGTTATATCAGGTGATAAGGTGAAGGTGAAATTGTGATTGGTTATTTCATCTATTAATTGTTAAATGGTTGAATTGCTAAATGGTTGCGGCGAAGCCGGATAATAGGTCACCAATCTAAGTCGCCTTAACATTTGCGTCGCCACTCAATCAACGCCGTTATTATCCAAAGGGCTCTTCGAACGATCTCGCTAAGAAAGCACTTCCATTTACAACACTGACCAACCAACGCCGTCATTTCGAGTAAGAACCATTTCAAAAAATGGAAAAAAATACGTCTATTCAAGTAAAAGGCTAAATTGGAATTGCAATTCAAAATTTGGGTACTCATTATCAAGCATTTGCATGGACGTCATTGTAATCCCGCCTTGCAAGCACTCTGATTTGCAACACTGTTTTTGGCGGGAGAAGCAATATCCTGATGCATCATTTTTTTTCAAATTGGTTTGGTAATTAAATCCTTGGAGATTGCTACTCCCGCTCTATACATTGTTTGGTAATTCTTACGAAGTTAAAGGCGGGATCGCAATGATGGCATTGTTTGAAGTTTCTTACTCACTCAGAAGAAAAATAAAAACCACAAAAAAACTCCCTGAAAAAAGCAGGGAGTTTTATGAGCCGCAGTTTAGTACCAATATTTATCGCTGATAAACTAATTGACCTAGATAAACATGATCTCCAACCAACATTTTTACATAATAAACTCCTGATGGAATGCTGTTATCGAGGTGAATCTCCTGTTCCGCTTTTCCATCAACTACTGAAGCCTGTATCATTTTCATCTGCTGACCAAGCAGATTCAGCAGTTGAATATTTACGGTTGCATTTTCTTCGCTGATCTCTCCTGGTAAATTCATTTCTACTATAAAATTTCCATTTGTAGGATTTGGATAGAGATTCATCGCTACATCTCTCTCCACGTTTGCAACTGATCCTTCCTTACAGCTCTTCGAAACAGTCTTTACGGCAGAAGTTGTACTGCATCCTCCGGGAGTGGTTACTGTTACTTTATAGTTGCCGGCACTGAGGAAGCTATTTCCGACCAAGTAGCTTTGATTGGTTCCAACGGTCTGGCTGCCCTTCTTCCATTGGTACGTGTACCCGGTTCCGAAGTTTGCAGTAAGTGTTAGGCTGGGGTTAACACACAAATCTAACGAGCCAGATGCTGTGATGGTTGCCACCGGCAGAGTTTTCACGATAGCCACAGCAGTGGAAGTTTTGCTGCAACCGTTGCTGCCTGTGACAGTCACTTTATAGTTACCGGCAGTGGTGGCCACATACGTTGAATTCGTGGTGGAAGGGGTGATGGGGTTAACTCCTTTCAACCACATATACAATAATCCTGAACCGGTATTGGCCTGTAGCGTAATACTCGCATGGACGCAAAGATCATTTGAGCCTCCGACCACCGCAGCAGTAGCCAAGGAGGGTAAGCTTAATGCTGTAACAAATGTTGGAGCAGAAACAGCAGTGCAACCAAAGCCGTTGCTTACGTGAACAGTATAACTACCGGATTGTTGAACACTGAACGTTTGAGTGCCATTGCCTGTGCTGATGAGATTTGTATATCTATACCAATTGTAGGTAATGCCAGTGCCTCCATAGGCCGTGAGTGCCGTGAGTGTTGAACCTGCACAAAGAGCAACCGAACCTGAGGGATTTACGGTTACAGTCATGGGGTGATCATCTACTATGCCGTTGCAATCCTCATCAATAAGGTTGTTACAGATGTCAATTCCGCCGGGATTAATTGACGAATTGCCATCATTACAATCTCCACCTCCCAATAATGCTGTAGTGGTATAACCTGCACCAGGGTTGCAATGCTGTACTACTGCGCTGCCCGTGTAATAATGATCGCCATCGGCGTCAAGATACCAGGAAGGTGTTACGCTTCTTGTTTGAACGGGTGTAGTTCTATTCGTAGTGGTTCCATCACCCAATTGACCGTCGCTATTTTTTCCCGTTGCCCACACAGTGCCGTCATTCTTTAAAAACAAGGAATGAGACGCCCCCGCCGAAATTGCAGTGATGCCGCTTAGTCCGCTCACCTGAACAGGTGTAGTTCTATTCGTAGTGGTTCCATCACCAAATTGACCATAGCCATTCCATCCCGTTGCCCACACGGTGCCGTCATTCTTTAAAAACAAGGAATGATACGCTCCCCCCGCAATTGCAATGATGCCGCTTAGGCCGCTCACCTGAACAGGTGTAGTTCTTTTCGTAGTGGTTCCATCACCCAATTGACCATGAGTATTATCTCCCGTTGCCCACACGGTGCCGTCATTCTTTAAAAACAAGGAATGAAACAATCCCCCCGCAATTGCAGTGATGCCGCTTAGGCCGCTCACCTGAACAGGTGTAGATCTATTCGTAGTGGTTCCATCACCCAATTGACCTTCTATATTTCTTCCCGTTGCCCACACGGTGCCGTCATTCTTTAAAAACAAGGAATGTTCTTCTCCCGCCGCAATTGCAGTTATGCCGTTTAGTCCGCTCACCTGAGCAGGTATAGTTCTAGTCGTAGTTGTTCCATCCCCCAATTGACCCCATAAATTCGACCCCGTTGCCCAAACGGTGCCGTCATTCTTTAAAAACAAGGAATGAAAATATCCCCCCGCAATTGCAGTGATGCCACTTACTACGCTCACCTGAACAGGTGTAGTTCTATTCGTATGAGTTCCATCACCTAATTGAAATGCATCATTTCTTCCCGCTGCCCACACGGTGCCGTCATTCTTTAAAAAAAATGATTGTAATTCTACCCCCGCAATTGCAGTGATGCCGCTTAATCCGCTCACCTGAACAGGTGTAGTTCTAGTCGTAGTGGTTCCATCCCCCAATTGCCCTAAACCATTCCATCCGCAAGAACCAGGCTTTCCAGGATAGGTGAAATCAAGAAATAGGGAGTGACTCCACCCTGCTGCAATAGCTGAGTAAATACTCGGGCTGGTAATAAGAGATGGATCTGCATCATCAACTAATCCATCGCAATCATCATCAAATCCTCCATTACAAGTTTCAATTGCTCCGGGATGAATGGCATCGGTCGCATCATTGCAATCATTAGCATTAGAAACATAACCAAAAGGCTGGCTGCAAGCGGAAACGGAAGCATTCACATTTCCATATCCGTCCACATCAGCATCGGCATAATAAGTATTCAAACCAATAACAGAAGGATCAACAGCATCAACTAATCCATCGCAATCATCATCCACTGTATTACAAGTTTCAGTTGCGCCGGGATGAATTGCGCTGTTGAAATCATTGCAATCAGTATGTGATGTAGTGAAATTTGCTCCCGGGTTTGTGCAATATCCGCTACCCGGATCGTTACTGCTTCCATATCCATCAGCATCAGCATCAATATAAAAGATAGCGAATACCAGTCCTTCATCAATCAGACCATTGCAATTATCATCAGCACTGTTGCAGAATTCAGGACTGCCGGGATGGGTAGATTCATTTCCATCATCGCAATCATTATTGGTCAAGGAAGTTCCTGCGGGCTGAATGCAAGCAAGAATCGGAGTACCTCCACCATAACCATCACCATCGCCATCTGCATAATAAGTACCAACTCCGGTTACAGAAGGATCAGCAGCATCAATTAATCCGTCGCAATCATCATCCACTGTATTACAAGTTTCAGTTGCGCCGGGATGAATTGCGCTATTGAAATCATTGCAATCAGTATGTGATGTAGTGAAATTTGCTCCCGGGTTTGTGCAATATCCGCTACCCGGATCGTTACTGCTTCCATATCCATCAGCATCAGCATCAATATAAAAGATAGCGAATACCAGTCCTTCATCAATCAGACCATTGCAATTATCATCAGCACTGTTGCAGAATTCAGGACTGCCGGGATGGGTAGATTCATTTCCATCATCACAATCATCATTGGTTAAGTAAGATCCTGCTGGTTGAACACATGCAAGAATTAGAATGCCTCCACCATAACCATCTCCATCTGCATCAGCATAATAAGTATTCTGACCAGTAATTGAAGGATCTGCATCATCCCCCAATCCATCGCAGTCATCATCAATACCACCATTGCAAATTTCTATTCCTCCCGGATGAATGTTCGCATTGTTGTCATCGCAGTCGTTGCTGGTGGTGGCGTAACCTGTTGGCGTAGCACATGAACAATTCATAAACACAGGTGCCCCTGCGCCAAAACCGTCATGGTCATTATCAGCATAGTATGTACAGGAAATACACTGAAAAATGTTCTGCGGAATTATAGTGGTATTTCCCAATTGTCCATAGTTGTTGAGTCCTGCGCTGCAGTATTCGTTCGTTGATGATTTAATTCCAATGCTGTGAAAATCGCCCCCTGCAATAGCTGTCCAGGTATTATTTGTTCCCACTTGTATAGGATTTCCTGTATCATTGTATGTGCCATCGCCTATCTGCCCTTCCACATTGCGTCCCCACGTATAGACTGTTCCATTGGTTTTCATGCCAGTGCTGTGTAAAGAGCCTCCTTCAATCTTTGCCCAGTTATTATCAGTTCCGGCCTGCACAGGGGAAGTTCGCGCATTGAAGGAAGTGCCATCTCCCACTTGTCCATAGATGTTCCAGCCCCAGCCCCAGAGCGTTCCGTTTGTTTTGATTGCAAGTGAGTGAACACCGCCGCCTGAAATAACAGCCCAGTCATTATCTGTTCCTATCTGTATTGGAACATCGCTTTCTGTTACTGTTCCATCGCCCAATTCCCCGTATCCATTGTAACCCCATGCCCACAGCGTGCCATTCGTTTTAATGGCAAGCGCATGAGAACCTCCGGCAGCAATCACTGCCCAGTCGTTGGCTGTTCCGATCTGCGTAGGGATATTGGTGGAGTTGCCGTTGGTGCCATTGCCCAATTCGCCCAGGTCATTAAATCCCCATGACCAGATGGTGCCATCAACTTTTAATCCAAGGTTATAAAAATGACCGGCAGAAATATTCACCCAGTTATTGTCTGTGCCAATTTGCACGGGACTGGTTTTATTAATAATCGATGCATCACCTAACTGGCCGTAGTAGTCGGATCCCCACGCCCAAAGCGTGCCGTTTGTTTTCAGGGCAATGCTATGCATTCTACCTGCCGAAACAATGCTCCAGTCATTATCAGTTCCTACCTGAACGGGACTGCTTCTGTCTGTGGTAGTTCCATCACCTAATTCGCCTTCGGTATTCAATCCCCACGCCCACAGTGTGCCGTTGGATTTTATGCCAAGGTTGTGGTAGCTGCCGGCGGCAATTTTTACCCATGTTGGTATCGTAAAGTTTTCATCAACCTGGGAATTGCAATTATCATCCACACCATTGCAAACTTCCGTTGCTCCGGGATGAACGGATGCACTTGCATCGTTACAATCGGTATTATCAGTTATGTAACCGGCAGGTGCAATACAAGTAAGAACTGATACACCTGAATTACCAAAACCATCACCATCTGCATCAGCATAGAAATTTTGTGGGGTGCATGGAATGTTTTCGAAATATTGGAAAGCGGAATTTCCATCCCCTGCCATTAAATCAAAATCTCCATCGCCATCAAGGTCGGCAAATGCAGGGGCAGACCAATAACTAATACTAATTAATCCGAATGGATTTGTTTGAACCGCTGCAAATAGAGGAGCTGTAAGTGTTCCGGTATTTTGGAAGTATTCAAAGCTTCCAGAGAATTCACCTGCCATAATATCCATATCACCATCACCATCAAGTTCCGCAAAGGTAACTTTAGAGAGACCGCCATTAACAGTACCAGTTAATCCGAAAGGATTGGATTGCACCCCACCAAATACAGGCACAGCAGTCGTTCCTGTATTTTGGAAGTATTGAAAGTTGCCTAAAGCATGCCCTGACATCATATCCATATCGCCGTCGCCATCAAGGTCCACAAATGCAGGTGCAGAATAATTATTTCCAATATTTGTTAGTCCGAAAGGATTGATTTGTACCGCACCAAATACAGGGGCAGTAGCCGTTCCGGTATTTTGGAAGTAGTAAAAGTTGCCAAGACCATGCCCTGACATCATATCCAGATCGCCGTCGCCATCAAGGTCGGCAAAGGCAGGTGTAGAAATATATCCATTACCGGTTAATCCGAAGGGATTGGTTTGCAGAGCACCAAATACAGGAGTGGTAGTTGTTCCGGTATTTTGAAAGTACTGATAGTTGCCATATTGTTCACCTGCCATAATATCAAGATCACCATCGCCATCCAAATCGGCAAATGCAGGTGTAGAATAGGCAGCAACGGCAGTCAATGAGAACGGATTAGACTGCACAACGGCAAAATTTTGCGCCTGTGATGCATTAGCTTGAAATAACAAGAGGCAGATACCTATCGCGATCGGAACTACTTCTCTTTTATGCAATGATATAAATCCAACCAGCACTTTGAACAATTGCGGCAGGTGCATATCAAGAATGTCTTGATTAAAATGCGTTTTTCCCTTAGGCGCTGGAGTTTGAATTTTTTTACGGGATGCGTAGACGTATCTGATCAATTTGTTGTTTAGTAGAACTTGTTTCATCTGATGCTGATTTAAGCGTTAAAACATAATAAGTGAAATCATGAGCAGTTAATTTATCTAAATGATTTGCCGGAAAATGTTGCATCAATATTTAATCAATGTGTTTGCTCGCAATCTACCAGTTTTATTCTTTATCCCAATTGCTGATTTCACGTTGTTCTTACTCAACGCAAATTCTTCCGATGTAATTAAGTAGTTATCGTCATGCCTTACAAATATAGCTTCACGCTTCATCAAAACCAGGAACAATGAACAGAATGCGTTTGGGAATGTTCAAGTGGTCGCCTTGAGCTGACGAACGGCGCATATTAGCAGCATAGAAGAGCTTTGTCTGCCAGTAACTGAATTTGCGCGCAGAAAAATATCTGAATGCTCAGCTATAATAATATAGTAATAAATTCTTTCTGAATGAAACTATCGTCCGCCTATAATGCGTTCAACTTTACCTCCTCTCCCATCCTGATGCCGCGGTCAGTCTGTTGCAAGGTGCATGCTTCTATCTTCGGATCGTGTTCAAAGAAAAGAACATAATTATTTTCCACCGCTGTAGTCAGAAATGATTCCTTCTCCTGCAAAGAAATCAACGGCCTGATATCATACGCCATTACATAAGCAATAGGAATGTGTCCTGCTGAAGGAATGAGATCGGCCATGTAAGCGATCGTTTGATTTTTATATTGAATCAGCGGAAGCATCATCGCTTCTGTATGACCATACACAAACTTAGTTTTGAAACCGGGAAACAACTCCTCACCATCCTGCAGCATTTTTAGCTGACCACTTTCTTTAATCGGCAGAATATTTTCTTTCAGGAAAGAAGCTTTCTCCCGTTGATTAGGTTGTGTGGCCGCTTCCCAATGTTTTTCACAGGAATAATAAATTGCATTTTTAAATGCAGGCACCAGTTTGTTTTCGTTGTCATATTTTATCGCTCCGCCACAATGATCAAAATGCAGATGTGTCAGAAAAACATCGGTAATATCATGCGGCGAAAATCCAAGATCACGCAACGACACTTCAAGACTTTTATCGCCATGTGGTTCATAATGTGAAAAAAACTTTTCGTTTTGTTTATTTCCTAATCCACAATCAACAAGCACCAACCTGTTTCCTTCTTCTACCAATAAACACCGCAATCCCCACGTGCATAGATTTTTTTCATCAGCCGGATTGATATTGTTCCAGATAGATTTGGGCACTACGCCAAACATGGCGCCGCCATCGAGTTTGAAGAAGCCGGTGTTGAGGGAGTGGAGTTGCATACTTGGAGAGGATGGCTGAATTGTTAAATTGTTTAATTGTCAAATTGCATTTTGGCTATGAGGCTCCATCTGAGCAACAACAATTTAGCAATGCAACAATGGAGCAATTTAGTGAAATGGATAATAGCTGTACTCTTCCAATAGATGCAACAACAATTAACAAGACAACAATTTAAGAAAGTCACTTCAACAACTTCCTCTTCAGTGCCATCATCTTTACAGCAGCAACAGCGGCTTCAATACCTTTGTTTCCATGTTTGCCGCCTGCGCGTTCCTGCGCTTGCTGAAGATCAAAGGTGGTAAGCACACCAAATATTACAGGTGTGGTATAACGAAGGTTCAGTTCCATAATTCCATGTGCTACTGCATCGCAGATAAAATCAAAATGCCTGGTTTCTCCCTGTATCACGCAACCAAGACAAATGATAGCATCTAATTTTTTTGATTCAATGAGCAATTTCGCAGCAACCGGTAATTCATAACTTCCGGGTACGTCAATTTTCAACAGATTTTTTTTCTTCAATGATAATTCCACAAGCGTCTTTCTGCAGCCGTTGTATAATGCATTGGTTACTTCCTGATTCCATTCTGAAACGATCACACCAACTTTTGCATTCGAAAGATCAGGCATTTCATCAAGATGGTAATCGGATAAGCTCTTTAAGCGGGATGACATTGGAAATTAAGAATTAATAATTAGGAATTTGATGTGCCTATGTTTTAATATGCCGATGCACGAATGACTATTAACTAACGACTCAGGACTAACGACTAATGACTTTACTCACTACTTCCTCACGAACTTTATCCCAAAATACGGATCTCCGAATTTTTGCATCAGGTTTACCCATAGCAATACAAACGATTCCATATAACGGGCTGATTGAATTGTACCAAGATCAATGATGTTCTTCCAGCCAAAATCCGTCAGCATCTGCGATACAACATTTTTGGCATTTTCATCATTGCCGCACATCAGCATATCAATTTTACCCGACACGAGAGCGGGATTAACCATCACGTCCGCAGTTACGATATTCAGTGTTTTTACCACATTAGCTTCAGGCAAAGTTCGCTGCACCAGTTCGCCCAACGAATCAGTATTACCAATAAATAAAGACGGTGGCATTCCTTTAGAAAAATCAAGCGGATTGGTGATGTCAATCACGGTTTTTCCATTGAAATTACTAATGCCTGCCATATTCAGGGCGTCCACTGTTCCAGCTCCATTCAAACAAAGAATAATAATCTCTCCGAAGCCGGCCGCCGCCTCAAAAGTTCCTGTTGATGCATTCGCACCATTCTTATTCACCCACGCCAGCGCTTTTTCATGGGCAGCATTGCGGGAACCCATTTTTACAATATGTCCTGACTGTATGAGTTTGGTTCCTATAGCATTGCCTACTGAACCTGTTCCGAGAATTGCTATGTTCATGATTTTAAATTTTATGAAGATTCAATAAAAAATCAGGTCTTCCGTCTTATTTACTATGCTTTGTTTTGACTCCAAATCTAATCGATTCATGAGGAAAGATAAATAGAAAGATTTATTACTTAACAACTGCCTTCGCAGGTCAGGACTTAGGCACAAATTATTAGAACAGTTGAATTCAATTACAAGAAGACTATTGGCTCGACATAACTTTCTCTGGATTCGAACTGTAAAAACCATTGCTGTGAAATTCTTATCCTGAACCAAAAGACAGACCATTTAATTTTACTTATGGCTGTCTGTTGCCAATTAAATGGAGTCAAATCTCAGGCATGCAAAACATAAAGACTCAATTATCTTAAATTGTCAATTTAAGGTGCTAACTTCCGTTTCTTTTTTACCGGTACTCTACGCTTATTCACAATGGTTGAACAAAGAACCAACGTGCAACGCTCTTTAAAAAAATTTCAATTAAAGTTTGCTAATTGCTGATCTAACATGACAATTCTCATATTCTTCATTTTAAACAATCTATAATTTTGGTATCCATTTGAACTACTTTTTCTTGTTTTTACTTTTTTTCACCGCCACCAAAAACTCTTCATTATGACAACCAACTTTGACATTCATTCATTGGAAGCCAAGTCTTCTTTGTTTTTCAAAATCATTCGCCTTGGCCTTACAGCCATATTTTTTCTATTTGTGAATAATATCGCAATAGCACAACAACAGGCGAATAAAAACCTGGTACCAAAATCAATTACACCGGCAAATTTTTATACCATTCAGGAAAATTTTTACAACCACTATGGCAAGCGCGATGAAACGGAGCTGCAATCTGAAATTGCCGGCGAAGACAATGAGGAAGAAAGTTATTACAATGAATTCAAGCGCTGGGAATACCTGATGGAATCAAGAACTTTTCCATCCGGAAATCTTCCTGATCCATCTATCGCTTTAAAAGAATATGATGCTTATAAAATAGCGCATCCCGAAGCTTTTTCTACCAGATCTGCGAGCTGGCAATCTGTTGGTTCGGCAAACGTACCCGGAAATGGCGGTGGCGTAGGCAGAGTGAATGTCATTCGTTTTGATCCGAACAATTCCAACATCATTTATCTTGGTGCTGCCGGCGGCGGCGTCTGGAAAACCACTAACGGAGGTACTTCGTGGAGCGATGTGACTTCTTCCATTCCTGTAACCAGCATTGCGGATATTGCGATTGATCCTTCCAACTCCAACAATATTTACATCGCAACAGGCGATGGATACGGATATGAAGCAACCTGGCAATCAGACAATGACTTTTGGGGAGGTGTATATGCTTCAGGTGTTTTAAAATCCACCGATGGCGGTGCTTCCTGGACAGCTACTGGTTTAACTTATACGCAAAGCAACAAAGAAGTTGTTCAGCGGCTGATCATTTCTCCTGCCAATCCATCGATACTATTGGCGGCCACGAGAGGTGGAATCTACAGGACAAGCGATGCCGGTGTAAGCTGGACCCAGGTTAACGCGAACCATTGCTACGATATGGAGTTCAATACGGCCGATGCAAACACTGTGTATGCAGGAGGAAACCAGGATATTCTCAAATCAACGAATGGAGGGGTAACCTGGACGATTATGAAAGATAACCTATGTGGCTCAGGAAGAATTTCTATCGAAACATCAGCCGCTAATTCTTTGGTGATTTACGCTTTGTGCGAATCAGGAACACTCTCAAGAAGTGCTGACGGTGGCGCTACCTGGGTTACAAAAGCTTCACCCAGTGGAGCAGCTACCTTTTATGGTTATTACGACCTGGTGTTGGAATGTTCTGATGCAAATGCCGACATACTGTTAGCTGGTGGATTATATGTTGCCAAAACAATTAATGGCGGCACTTCATGGCAAACCATTTCAACTTACTCTCCTTACACAGCAACTAATTATGTCCATGCTGATAATCATGAACTGGAATTTTTACCCGGCAGCACACAAACGATCTTCTCCGGAAATGATGGCGGTATTTTTAAATCAACAAATCAGGGCACTGCATGGACGGATCTCAGTTCAGGTTTGCGCATCGCCCAGATCTACCGGCTTTCCACTTCAGCAACCAATCCTTCCATCGTGTATTCAGGCTGGCAGGATAATGGGAGCAACCGCTGGGACGGCACCAGCTATACGCAGGTGTATGGCGCTGATGGTATGGAAGCATTAGTGGACTATACCAATTCAAATATTGTATTTATTGAAACACAATACGGTAGCATTTACAAATCAACCAACGGAGGCAGCTCCTTTAGTTTTGTCGCACCCAGCTCAGGTGCCTGGCTGACACAGTATATAATGGATCCCGTTGACCACAATAAAATGTACGCTGGCTATACTTCACTTTATAAATCTACCAACAATGGAAGCAACTGGTCAGTGCTGGGAAGTAATCTTTACGCAGGTGATTATGCTACTGCAATTGCCGTAGCGCCTTCCAACACCAATTACATTTATACGAGTTCGCTTGGATTGATAAAGAAAACTACCAATGGTGCTGCTCCTTTTTCCGATATCACAGCAGGCTTGCCTGTCTCATCTGCGGGCATCAATTACATTGCGGTCAGCAATACCGACCCAAACAATTTGTGGGTTGTTTTTAGTGGTTATTCGTCAGGAAATAAAGTCTATCATTCTATAAATGCAGGAAGCACATGGACCAATGTTTCAGGCACGTTACCCAACATGCCTGTGAATACAATTGTGTATGAAAACGGAAGTGCCAATCGTGTATATATCGGAACGGATATCGGTGTTTACTATCGTGATGACAACACAACGGATTGGGTGTATTACAACGACGGACTTGCGAATGTGATGGTGCATGAACTCGAAATCAATTACACATCTGATAAACTGGTTGCTGCAACTTATGGCAGAGGCATTTATGAAACCGATCTTGCAGGCACTGCGCCAACGCTTACCATTGCAACCACTGCGTTTGGCGTTTCATCCTTTTGTCCGGGTGAAAACATTAGCGTTGCGTACACTACAAGCGGAGCTTTCACGGCAGGAAATATCTTCACAGCGCAACTTTCCAATGCTACCGGAAGTTTTGCTTCTCCAACCAACATCGGAAGTGTGAATGCTACCGCCTCCGGAAACATCAGTGCACTCATTCCTTCAGCAGCGTCTGGTGCTGCCTATAGAATACGTGTGATAGGTTCTAATCCTTCGGTTACGGGAACTGATAATGGTTCAAACCTTAATATAGCTTGTCCTGTACCTACTAACCTTACCACTACAAATATTACTGCAACCAGTGCCAAGCTCAATTGGCTTCCACCATCCTGCAGTTCTGCCTTTCAGCTTTCATACAAGGTGAGCACTGCATCAACCTGGATAAAAGTTTTTCCGTCAGGCGCTACTTATTCATTAACCGGATTAACTGCCAATACAAAATATAAATGGAAAATAAGGACACAATGTGTCAGCAGCGCTCCCAAAGTTTTTTCAGTCTTTTCAGCTGCGAAAACTTTTACTACGTCTGCAGTAAAAACCGGTGGTGATGTAATTACAATCACAAACACACTGGATGTATTTCCAAATCCATTGAGCAATAACGCCACTATTCAATATGTGATTGGTAAAACATCAGCGATACAACTTGAATTGCTGGATGTACAGGGAAAAATAGTTCAGGAATTATTTAGCGGAATAGTTGATGCCGGCACTTACCAGGCTTCGCTTCAGCGGAATCAACTTGCATCAGGTGTTTACCTTTTACAAATGATTTCTGAAGATGGAATTGTTACGAAGAAAGTAGTGATTGAATAACTTTCTTTAACACAAAAAAGGACTGTGAATTTTTACTCACAGTCCTTTTTATTCTTTATTCAGAAGAAAAATCAACAGCGTTAAAGTTAAATTCTTTAGGGCTTCTCATCCGGATACGTAACCACCGCGATCTTATCACCCGTAGCATTCACCACAATGCGATAGAATTTCTCCACGGCCGTTCCTTCAAATTCAGCAATTGATTTCCAGTCTTTATCTATCGTGCGATCATATTTATATAATACGCCTTCAGAGCCCATTAAAAAAGTGCCATCAGGCATCACACCAAAATCTTCTTCGCCGGGAAGCGTAGGTACAATTTCCGTTGACTTGCCTGTTTTCAATTCATAAAAATTGATGGTGGATGAAGTGGAATCTTCATCAAACTGTACATAGTAAAATCCTGTGGAAGTTTTTCCCGGCATGCGCACCATGCAACGGCCAATTCTTTCACCCACCTTTTTTATTACACCGGTTTTGTAATAGCCCAACTGCAAGGTCTGTGGTTCTCCCAACACAAACATTGCTACAACATCATTATTTACCCAACAGTAATAACCTACCGGGTTTAGTTTTGGAAAAATGGGAACGTACTCATCATGCGCCAGCACCTTGGTCAACAATTGTGTGCTGTCATCTTCCAACACACGCACACAGGAGATTCCTGTTTTATCCGGCATCATCATAGGAGAATATTCCGACGTATTAGGAGTGTGTGTTACCGGTGAAGTTTTTGCAAATTGAAAAGTATATTTATAAATATCCGCTTTTGTGCTGTCGCGAATGGAAGTGTATAGTAAACCTGTTCCATCCGGAAGAAAATAGGGTTGATTATCGTAGCCACGCCATGAAGTTATTTTTTCAGGCGCCTCTACGAGGTATTTGCCTTTTTCATTTTTTGAGATGGATAAAATATATATGTCAGTCGCAGGTAAATCAGTTTGTGCAACGGCATTAAGCGCTGTTGAAACTATACATAATAACAGAAGAGACATCACAACAGACAACTTCATAACTCAGATTTTTTTTAAATGAACTAAATTTATGCGGGCACTAAATTAAGAAGGGAATTGGTATTTTGCGTTAACGGGTAGTGAGTAGTTAGTAGTTAATACAAGTCATTAGTCGTTAGTCATTAGTCCTGAGTCGTTAGTAAATTGGTCACTGGTGCATGAGTCATTGAGGCATTTGCAGATTAGTCATTAAGCATTGGCACATTGCACATCAATTCATCGGCACATCAATTCATTCGCACATCAGCTCATTATACCTCCACTCATAGTTCTTAATTCTCAATTCTTAATTCCCCATGCTCCCCCGCATCACCTCCTTTCACGATTACAAAAATGCTTACGAGCAAAGCCTGCATGATCCTGATGCATTCTGGTCATCGGTGGCAGACAGTTTTCATTGGAAAAAGAAATGGGAACATGTTCAGTCAGGTGGTTTCGAAAAAGTGGATTATAAATGGTTTGAAGGTGGCAAGCTGAACCTTTCCGAAAATTGTCTCGATGTTCATTTAAAAACATCCGGCGATAAAGTGGCCATTCTTTGGGAACCCAATCATCCGGATGAAAAAGCAAGGTCTTTCACTTATCGTGAATTGCACAAAGAGGTTTGCAAATTTTCAAATGTGATGCAGCAATTGGGAATTCAGAAAGGTGATGTCGTAAGCATTTATCTTCCCATGATTCCTGAATTAACTATTGCCATGTTGGCCTGCACACGAATCGGTGCCATTCATTCAATCGTGTTCGGTGGTTTTTCTGCTGCTTCCTTATCAGGAAGAATTCAGGATGCTGAATGCAAGTTGCTGATTACTGCTGATGGTTTTTACAGGGGAGAAAAACCCGTTTACCTGAAGCAAATAGCCGATGAAGCATTGAAGGAAACTCCAACCATAAAAAACGTGATAATCTGTAATCATGCACATCTTGAAATAGCTGTAATTAAAGACCGCGATCTGTTTTGGGATCAGCTAATGGTGCGCGCAAATGAGCTACATGCTGCGGAGGTAATGGATGCTGAAGATCCTTTGTTCATCCTGTATACTTCCGGCTCCACCGGAAAACCAAAAGGCGTTGTACATACAACCGCAGGTTACATGGTGTATGTTGGCTTTACCTTCCTGAATGTTTTTCAATACGAAAAGAACGATATTTACTGGTGTACTGCCGACATCGGTTGGATAACAGGTCACAGTTATGTTGTTTACGGTCCCTTGCTAAATGGTGCCACTACCGTGATGTATGAAGGCATTCCCTCTTTTCCTGACTGGAGCAGATGGTGGCAGATCATTGAGAAATACCGCGTGAATATTTTCTACACAGCTCCTACAGCTATTCGTTCATTGGAAGCCCAGGGAATGGAACACCTCCGTACAGCCAACTTCAGTTCGCTCAGAATATTGGGAACAGTCGGTGAACCCATTAACGAAGAAGCCTGGGAATGGTACCATAAAAATATTGGTCAGGAACGTTGTCCCATTGTTGATACCTGGTGGCAAACCGAAACAGGTGGCATTCTCATTACGCCACTTGCAGGTATTACACCTACCAAACCATCATTTGCAACATTGCCATTTCCCGGAATTGAGCCCGCTATTGTTGACGTAAATGGAAGTGTGCTGCAAGACATGGTTACAGAAGGAAATCTTTGCATTCGTCGTTCATGGCCTGCGCTGGCACGTACGGTTTATAAAGATCATGACCGTTTCATTCAAACTTATTTCAGTGCTTATCCCGGCATGTATTTCACCGGCGACGGTTGCCGCCGGGACGCTGATGGCTATTACCGCATCACCGGTCGTGTAGATGATGTGATCAAAGTTTCAGGACATCGAATCGGCACCGCGGAGGTAGAAAATGCAATCAATGAGCATCCGCTTGTAGCAGAGAGTGCTGTTGTTCCTGTTCCACATGATATTAAAGGCGAAACGATCATAGCATTTGCGATTTGCAGAGCTGCAGTACAACATGAAAGCATTCTGACAATGGAAATCATTCAGACTGTTTCAAAAATTGTCGGGCCAATTGCCAAGCCGGAAAAAATTTATTTCGTCTCCGGACTTCCCAAAACACGTAGCGGAAAAATCATGCGCCGTATTCTGCGTAAAATTGCGGAAGGTCATCCGGAACAGGTGGGAGATATTTCAACCTTACTGAATCCTGAAGTGGTGGAAGAGATAAAATACAAAGTAGCGGTTGACAGAACATAAATCTTGTTTGTTAAATCCAGCCAGGGTTGCACCCTTTCTTCCGGCAGGCGATATTAATAATTTTCAGGGTTCAAAACCTTTTTCTATATTTGAATGCTCAAAAAATCTTACCTCAAACAATCCCTCATGAAAAATTTCTTCGCTCTCATTGTTTGCATTGCTTTCACCGCAGTGTCCTGTACCAAAGAATATGATAATCCAACTCCGGTTGTAATTGACAATAATAACAATGGTGGTACCGGAGGAACAGGTGGTACCGGAGGAACTGGTGGCACGGGAGGAACCGGCGGCGGTACCGGTATTTCAGCAGTCCCCACTACTTTCACTCAAAAAGCATTGGTAGAAGAATTCACTGGCACATGGTGCGGATATTGTCCTGATGGCGCTTTGATACTCGAAGATTTAGTGCTGCATAATCCAGGAAAAGTAATCGGCGCTTCTGTTCATGAAGGTGATCCCTTGGAAATAGGTGTTTTTGCAGCGCTTGATGGCGCTTTAGGTGGTGTAACCGGATTTCCTTCAGGATTGGTTAATCGCCAACCCTATAGTGGACAATTAATAATGGATCGTAATTTCTGGGAAGGTGCATCAAATATGTTATTGACCGGAACAGCATCCTGCGGATTAGCAATTACATCCTATGTTCAAACAGGTAACCTTTATGTAACTGCCCATTGTGGTTTCAATACTACATTATCCGGTGACTACCGTGTTACCATTTACCTTACAGAAAATGAAGTAACCGGCTATCCACAGGCGAATTATTATGATGATGGTTCTTTAGATCCGAATTCTCCATTGGTAGGCATGGGTGATCCAATCATTGGTTGGGCACATAACAGTGTAGTCCGTACTGCACTTACTGAAAATCTTGGAGATGTAATTCCAGCAGCTAAAATGGTTCCCGGCGGAGAATATGTAATTACTAAAAGTGCGAGCACTACGGGTTACAATGTTAATAATCTTAAAATTGTTGCCTTTATTAATCTGGTGGGAACTGATCCGATGTCACACAAAGTCATGAACGTTCAGGAAGCAAAAGTTTTCCAGGTGAAAGATTGGGACTAGAATTTTTTTTGAATTGCAAAAAAGGAAGCTCATTGCTTCCTTTTTTTTTGCTTGTTAATAAAATGTGACTACAATAAACATTTGACGCATGGCATTAAAGAAAATCAACATCTGCACAGAATGTAAAAACGTTACTTTTCTCTAAGAAATTAAAAAGTTATCTTTACGCACGAAAAATCAATAGTTCATCTGATCGATTCCGCAAATTACCGCATTATGAAAGGATTTTCATTGCCTTTACGAATCATAGTCGTTGCCGTATTGCTGCTCTCTTTTAACAGTTGCATGCAATATCCGGAGGGCCCTTTTTTCACTTTGCAAACTAAAGATGAACGTCTCGAAGGCAACTGGTTGATTGATAAAGTGATTGACGCGAATGGCAACGATGTTACCAGCGAATATGCGGATCAGACTCTTTATGTGGTGGCAGGCAGAGATTCAAAAAGTTTAAGCTACTTCAAGTCGGGCTCTTTATATTCTTTCGGCACGTATGCATTTGCCGATAACAGCGATGACTTTATTGTAATCTACACCCAATACCATGGAATGGACGTATCAAAAGAGGTTTTACAAATCTTTTTTACTGTGCGAAAACTTACCGATACCTGGTTTTATTATATCGATGATAACGGTATTGAGTTTCAATGGAAGAAAAATTAACGCCATCATGGCAACAATTTCTCTTTGACCGGCAAATTTTCTGTTGCAAATTCAGTATGCCATTGATGTATAATTTCTGATTCCTTTACGATGCATCTCCCCCATTTCAATTTTTTCCGCTTGCAAAACTGATTTGAAGCGTCACCTGCCACAAGCCTGCTCCGGATGTAATCCTTCCACTTCAAAAAATAATACATTCTTCACTAAAGACTTTCCTCTTTCAATCTTATTTTTAGCGTCCGTAATACATTCAATTTCTTAATTAACTAAAAAATATTTCCCTGTATGTCAGTCATCATTCAAATCAATGCCCGCCAGATTCTTGATTCGCGAGGTAATCCCACTGTTGAAGCTGAAGTAATCACCGAAAACGGGATTATGGGGCGTGCTGCCGTTCCATCAGGCGCCTCCACGGGCAAGCACGAAGCAGTAGAATTACGGGACGGTGACAAAAAAGTGTATGGGGGAAAAGGTGTTTTACAGGCAGTGAAAAACATCAACAAAATTATTTCGAAAGAACTACTGGGTGTAAGCGTGTTTGAACAGCAGATGATCGACAGGATTATGCTGGGGCTGGATGGAACCGACAACAAATCAAAATTGGGCGCTAATTCGATATTGGCTGTTTCTCTCGCCGCTGCAAGCGCTGCTGCGAATGAGATGGGCATGCCGCTTTACCGCTATGTCGGCGGTGTGAATGCGAGAACATTGCCTGTTCCGATGATGAACATATTAAACGGAGGTGCACACGCCGATAACAAAATTGATTTCCAGGAATTTATGGTAATGCCTTTTGGTGCAGGTAGCTTCAGCGAAGCACTGCGAATGGGTGTTGAAGTATTTCACCAGTTAAAAAATGTGCTGAAGAAAAAAGGATATTCCACTAACGTGGGTGATGAGGGAGGTTTCGCTCCTAACATTCAATCCAATGAAGAAGCCATTGAAACGGTATTGAAAGCGATTGAAGAAGCGGGTTATACACCCGGCAAAGACATTTGGATTGCCATGGACGCCGCAATTTCAGAGCTCTGGGATGCCAAGAAAAAGAAGTACGTGTTCCATAAATCGGATGGCAAAGCTTTCAGCTCCGATGAAATGGTAGACTACTGGCAAAAATGGATCAAAAAATATCCGATCGCTTCCATTGAAGATGGTTTAGCCGAAGATGATTGGGCAGGTTGGAAAAAACTCACTGCTGCCATTGGAGATAAAGTGCAACTCGTAGGCGATGATCTTTTTGTTACCAATGTGAAGAGGTTGCAACAGGGCATTGATGAGCATATTGCAAATTCAATTCTGGTAAAGGTAAATCAGATCGGTACACTTTCTGAAACGATTAACGCAGTTGATCTCGCACACAGAAATGCTTATACAAGCGTAATGAGTCATCGTTCCGGTGAAACAGAAGACACTACCATTGCTGACCTTGCTGTTGCGCTTAACTGCGGACAAATAAAAACTGGTTCTGCATCGCGCTCCGATCGTGTTGCTAAATACAATCAGTTGCTGCGCATTGAAGAACAGTTGGGTGATGACGCTTATTTTCCTGGTAAAAATTTTAAATTTTTATAACGGAAAAAATTCAGCCATCATTTGAATTGATTGTTGTTCAGTAAACACTTACCTCACAACATCATTTACTGTTTGTTGATTTGTTGTTGTTGAAGTTTTTGTTCCGGTTTCTCTTTATAAAAATGCATGAGTTCGAAAGATTTAAAATATAGTCAGCGTGGTGTTTCAGCGTCCAAAGAAGATGTTTATACTGCCATCTCCGGACTCGACAAAGGATTATTTCCGAATGCATTCTGTAAAATTTTCCCCGATCATTTTTCAAATGATCCGTATTGGTGCAGCATTGTGCATGCCGATGGCGCAGGCACCAAATCTTCTCTTGCTTATTTATACTGGAAAGAAACAGGTGACGCATCAGTATGGAGTGGAATTGCGCAGGATTCCATTGTCATGAATACTGACGATCTGATTTGCGCCGGAGCTACAGGTCCTTTTTTATTTTCATCTATCATCAACCGCAACAAACATTTAATTCCTGCTGAAGTGTTATCTGAGGTTATTTCAGGCACAGCCGCTTTCCTGCATCTGATGAGGGAACATGGAATTGAAATTCATTATATGGGTGGCGAAACCGCTGACCTTGGTGATATTGTAAAAACCATCACCGTCGATTCCACTATCAGTTGCAGAATGATGCGCGAAAAAGTGATCAGGAATGAAATGCTGCCGGGCGATGTGATTGTTGGTTTTGCTTCTTATGGAAAAGCATCTTACGAACCAGTGTATAACAGCGGTATCGGAAGCAATGGCTTAACTGCTGCACGGCATGATGTGCTGGATCATACTTACTATTCGAAATATCCTGAAACATTTGATAGCAATACCAAAGCGGAACTGATCTATTCCGGTTCGAAAAAAGTGACCGATCAGTTTGAAGGAGCTACCTTAAACGTTGGAAAACTGCTGCTCTCTCCTACCCGCACTTATCTTCCGGTAGTAAAAAAAATACTTGAAAAGTTTTCTGATGAAATTCACGGCATGATTCATTGCAGCGGCGGCGGGCAGAAAAAAGTTTTACATTATACCGATCAGTTGCACATCATAAAAGATAATTTGTTCCCCGTTCCACCGGTATTCAAACTTATTCAGCAGGAATCAAAGACACCGTGGCAGGATATGTACCAGGTATTCAATATGGGACATCGCCTGGAAATTTATACGGAAGAAAAAAATGCAGGAGCATTGATTGATATAGCTGCATCATTTGAAATCGAAGCGCAAATAGTAGGTCGCTGTGTTTCGGCAAGTGAGAAAAAACTTACGATTGAAAGTGAGTTTGGAAGTTTTGAGTATTGAACAACTTTTTTCTTCCGGGAATTAATTTCAATCCACTCATTCATTTTTTTAAGTAACACCACGCTCAGGGTGAGCGTCGGCGTCGCGTTCCCTGAGCCTGTCGAAAGGCTTCACAAATGGTTCGCTGCAATTCAATCAAAACAAAAAAAACTCCAATTAACCTAAAGAATTTTTACTCCATCAATTCCATCAATAAGCGTTGCACCATACATTCCCGCAGGTGTTTGAAATCCGGGCCTGAAATCTCCTTTCAAAATGTTTTCTGCAATTCTAAGAGTAGTAATTGCAGTATATAAATAAGCTTCCGGACCTGTCATCACACATTCAATCTGTTGTCCATTATCATTGGCGATCTTCCCAAACACATACGATTTGCCGCTCTTCAGTTTTTCCTCATCGGGTCCTTCCGGCATCAGTCCGACAATCCAATCCATCAATTTACTTTTCATCACGCCTCTGAATATTCCCGGATGTTTCATGATAAAAACCAATGGTGACGGGAATGCAGTGTAGGTGGAAACATTTTGAATACCGGTCGTGATGGATGCCGTGAACAAATCTCCGCGCCACGGGTTCAAAACCATCTTCACCTCCTTGTTTCCAATTTTCGCGTGAAAAGATTTAGTGGCCGGAAGCGTCACTTGTTTTTCCCCATTTATGACTTCAATGCCAGGTTCATGCATGGCTTTCAATCCTACCTTCATCGTTCCTCGTGATGCTCCGCCGTCAACAGCGAATGCAAGGATGAGCTTATTTCCATCCGGCATCTGCTGCTTTAAATATAGCGCCATCACATCTGTTGGAACGATGCCGAAGCCCGTGCCTGGCATGAGCATGACTCCTGATGATTTTGCTTTTTCATTGAAAGAATAAACCGTTTCATACCCTGTTGCTTCACCTGAAATATCTGTGTAATGCACTTTATTTTCAATGCAACCAGTTATCAGTGGTGCGTTGGTTTTGTTAAAGGGACCTGCAAGATTTATCAGCAAGGAAATGCCTTGCAGATTCTTATTTATTTCCTGTTGATCTTCCAATGAAAATATGCGGTAATCAAGTCCATGCTTAGCTGCAAGCTGTTTTACAGTTTCGCTTCTTCCGGCCAAAACCGGTTTTAAACCTTTCTCTGACATCATGCGGGTTATCAATTTCCCCATGTAACCGGTGGCGCCGTAAATCATTTGTTGTTGCGTCATACATATGCTATCACACTATGAAATGGAGTAGTATTTTTTTAAAGTTAAGAAATCACTGACTTTAAATATGCACGTTTATTTAAAAACGAAGTAAGTACTATTAAATGCAGGCAGGGCTTCCATACAATAAAAAAAATTATACCTTCATCATATTATGACATCACCGCAATCCAATTCGACAAAAAATATACTTTTTGGAATAATCAGCACCGTGATAGTGTTGATTGTTATCTCAATAATTGGCGAAATAGTACTGCGGGTTTTTCCTGGCGCGGTAGCTGACCAGCTTCCGGAACCTCCTTATAATTCGCGGTTATTAAATGATGAAATTGGTTGGATCATTAAACCCAATTATGAATTCACCGGCAAGATGCGGGATCTGAAAAACAATGAATATCCTGTTCACATTTCATTTGATGAAAATGGTTTCCGGAATGTACCTGTTCATGATACACTGCCAAGACCGGTCACCATTTTATTCCTCGGTGATTCTTATACCGAAAGTGTTGAAGTTTCAAATGAAAAACTTTTTTATTCCATCATCCAGGACAGTCTGCCGGTTAAAGTATACGGATACGGAGCAGCAGGTTATGGAAATTTGCAGGAATATTTAATACTCGAGAAATACATCGACAAAATTAAGCCCGACATCGTGCTGTGGCAACTATGCACCAATGATTATATTGATAACTATTGTCCGCTCGAAAAAGAGACTAATTACCGTGTTGGCATGCAACGACCTTATTTAACAGCAACTAACAATATTGTTTATGACCGTGCGTGGCTACCGAATAAACACCTGCGCGAATATTCGCACTTTCTGTATTTTCTTGCTGAAAGAATGGATGCGGCCAAAACTAAAATTACCGGAAAAGCACCTGAACACCCTGGAGAAAAGATGATGTATGAACAGGATTCCTCTTTTGTGCTTTTCAAAAATTCCATTCACATTACTGACCTCATTGCAAAGAAATTCCAGGATCGCTTTGGAAAAGAAACGCACCTTATAACCTATGTTTCCGATAGCTTTGATCCACTATACAGCATTCTTAAAAACATTTGCGTGAAGAACAACCTGGAATTTATTGACAGTGTGGGTACCAAAGTGCAGGAGGCGCAGGATCTTGGCCAGGTTGTTCGCGCTAATGATGGATATCATTGGAATGAAGAAGGTCACAAAATTGTAGCAGCACGCCTGATAGAACAAATACGTCCTGTCGTGAATCAAATAATTGCAGCAAAATGATTGGGTTCTACGCCTGATACTAATTTACAGAAATCGATTATCTCACCAATTATTTTCAAGATCGCCGGCCTGATATTCATGATTGCGTTCGGTATAATATGTTTTCGCGGCAGCCTGTTTTTTCAACCCAAGCTTGTCCTTATTGAACAAGCGATAAACCACTGATACCGGAAACAAAAACAAAAAGAAGATCAACGATAAAATAATCCTGGAGTTGACGTAGCCTATTGCCTCCGCTAATTTCATCCATGCTTTTGAAAGCATGGAAGCCAACGAATAGCTCAGCAATGTCGCAACGAGAATAGCCAACGCTGCATAATCAAGGTAATTGACTTTAAAAATAAAATGAACAGCCAGTAAACCTGCTGCAATAGCGATGATGTTCGAATAGACTTGCGATTTTGTTTGCATACTGATTTTTAGTCCAGTGAAAATTCCTTTTTCCAATCAGCTTCTTCTAACCATTTGGGTTGTTCCAACTTATCAAATACAAAGTTGTTGATCACGAGAAAATCCATTTCTGTACGCATAAGGCACCGGTAGGCATCTTCCGGTGTACAGACAATTGGTTCGCCACGCACATTAAAACTTGTGTTGACTACTACTCCGTAACCGGTAATTTTTTTAAAGGCATTGATAAGTCCCCAAAATTGCGGATTGGTTTCTTTGTGCACTGTTTGAATACGGGCAGAAAAGTCAAGATGTGTAACTGCGGGAAGATCGCTTCGCCTGAAATACAATTTATCCTTCAGTGGCAGATCGTCATATTGATCCGGCAATTTATTCCTGCGTGTCTCATTAATGAAATCCACCAGCAGCATGTAGGGAGAATCCTCTTTCATTTCAAAATATGCTTCGCAGTCTTCAGCCAGCACAGCAGGTGCAAATGGACGGAAACTTTCGCGGTATTTGATTTTCAGGTTCAGCTTTTTCTGCATCTCCTCATTTCGTGCATCACCTAATATGCTGCGATTTCCCAAGGCACGAGGGCCCCATTCCATACGTCCCTGAAACCAACCAACAACTTTTCCATCAGCTAATAATGTGGCCACATGATCATATAACTCTGTTGACTGTTCCAAATATTTATAGGTTGCCTTATATTTTTTAGTCATCGGGATCATATCATGATTTTCAAAAGCCGGACCGAGATAAGATCCTTTCATCGCATCATAAGAATAATTGACTTCGCGTGGTTTATCAAAGTAAATATGATGCGCAGCCAATGCGGCACCCAAAGCACCTCCGGCATCACCGGCCGCAGGCTGAATGTAAACGTGGTCAAATATTTTCTCGCGGATTATTTTACCATTGGCAACACAATTCAGCGCTACACCACCTGCCATACACAAATTGTTACTTCGTGTAACTTCTTTTGCATGACGCGCCATCTTCAACACCACTTCTTCCGTCACCTGCTGAATGGCCAATGCCATATCGCAATATTCCTGCGTTAGCTCAGATTCCGGTTTACGAACAGGAAGGCCGAATAATTTTTCCCAACGGGAATTGTTGGTCATCTTAAGGCCGACCGCATAATCAAAATAATCCTGGTTTAACCAAAGCGAACCGTCATTCTTAATATCCAATAATTCATTGCAAATTAGGTCATGATACTTTTTAGTTCTCGCTGCATGTGGATTACCATACGGTGCGAGTCCCATTAATTTATATTCACCGGAATTCACTTTAAAACCGGTGTAGTAAGTGAACGCCGAATACAACAGGCCTACTGAATGCGGGAACTTTAATTCAGCAATCACTTTAATCTTATTGCCTTCACCATAACACAGGGAAGAGGTTGCCCACTCACCTACTCCGTCAATAGTCAGTATAGCTGCGTTATTGAACCGCGAAGGATAAAAAGCACTTGCTGCATGTGATAGATGATGTTCCGGGAATAAAAACCTTATCGACGCTCTGTTCAGGCCAATTGCCTTTTCGAGTTCATCACGCATCAGCTTCTTTAAAAACAATTTTTCCTTCAACCACACAGGCATCGACATCAGAAAGGATTGCAATCCTTTTGGTGCCCAACTATAATATGTTTCCAGGAGCCGCTCGAATTTGAGCAGTGGCTTATCATAAAAAGCGATGGTGGATAAATCTGCGGGGCCAACACCTGCTTCTTCCATGCAATATTTAATTGCATTGGACGGAAAAGAGGGATCATGTTTTTTCCTTGTAAATCGTTCTTCCTGTGCTGCAGCGATGATCTCCCCATCTTTAATTATAGCAGCAGCGGAGTCATGATAAAAAGCAGAAATGCCAAGGATATGCGCTTTTTCCATTTGCGCCATCAAAATAAAGTATAGATGAATGGCGCAATGGCGCTTCCGCCTGCAAACACGATAAGCACAGCCACTAAAAGCAGAATAAGAATGGTGGGCAGCAGCCACCATTTTTTCCGCTGTTTCATAAATTGCCAAAGGTCCTTTATAAATTCCATCGTGCTATTTCAAGAATGTAAAATATACCAATTCAATCAAATTTTTGCTGCCGTTTATTTTGTTGATCCCGCGTAATCTTAAACTGAATTAATAGAAGTAAAACGTCCCTTCTTTTTGATCAACTTGACTCATAGATCATAAAATGAAAAACAAAAAGATCATTGAAACACCGTTTGCAAAGTACTCATCAATTGTTCACCCCGCAGATTAGTGGCAATCACTTTACCTTCTTTGTCAAGCAGGAAACTTTGCGGAATGGAATGGATACCATAGGTTTCACAAACGGAAGATTGCCAGCCTTTGAGATCACTCACATGATTGGGCCACATCAATTGGTCTTTCTTTATTCCTGCAATCCATTTGTTCTTGTCAGTATCTAACGAAACACTGTAAATGGTGAATCCTTTGTCTTTAAATGCTTCATAGGCCTTCACCACATTCGGGTTTTCTTTTCTGCAAGGGCCACACCAGGAAGCCCAGAAATCCACCAGCACAATTTGTCCGCGAAGTGAAGATAACTTCAATGTTTTTCCATTGAAATCCTCCAAAGCAATATCCGGCACTTCACTGCCTTGCTGAAACGAAGGTGAATTATTCTGCTGCTTCAACTGATTCTGCTGATCGGTCACCATCTTCATGTAATCCTGCACAAAGGGCAACTGCGCATAATCTTTACTTAAACGGTCAGCGAGTTTATCAATCACTGCCGCATCATTCTGATAATCGAGGTTACTCGCTGCGAATACGGCGATGATGGGGTTCTTCACTGTGTCAATATAACCGGCTGCATACCGGCGGAAATTGCTGTCGGCCTTCATCACCTTTAGCTCATAAATTTTGCGAATGGAATCGGGAGTTTCACCATCCACATTCATGTTGTACTCGTTCATTGCAGCACCGAAAGCTTCGCCATACGTTTTTGTGTGCAGAATAAAATCACGCAATTGATCCGTAGCCGGTGAGCCTTTCACTTTATAATTGAAATTAGTAATCGCCGCGGTATCTCCAGTCACTTCCAATGTTCCGCTCTTTTCATCAAGCACCAGGAAAATAGCACGCTGCTCTCCGATTCTCAACTGAAACAAACCCTGATTTTTTACAGTAGTCTGTAATGAAAACCTGCCTTTGCCATCCAATACAGCCGTATCGAGCGCATTGCGCGAACTGTAAGTAAGTTCTTCAAGAAATATTTTTGAATCCTGAGGCAGATTGTTCAATTCACCTTTAATGGTGATGCCTTCTTTCGATGTTGACTGACATGATAGGAATGCTCCGGCAATTGCAAGCAGCAATAAAAACTGTTTTTTCATTTTCTTTATTTTGATTCTAGTTGTATTAACAATAATCTGCCGGCCACTTTCGGGTCAGCAGTTCCTTTTGAAAGTTTCATCACTTCGCCCATCAATAAACCCATCACGCCTTTTTTACCCTGCTTGTATTCGCGTATCTTATCAGGAAATTTTTCAATTGCTTCCGTTACAAATTTTTGGACGATCGCTTCTCCTGATTCCTGCAAAACACCCAATTCACCGGCAATTTCTCCGGCAGAACTGTTTTCCCGCTGAATGAGTTCCGGAAAAATCCGTTGTGAAGCGGCCGTAAAACTAATCTTGTTTTCGTCAATCATTTCAATCAGCTCTGCAAGCACTTCGGGTGGCAGCCGAAATTCTTTCAAAGAAATGGAATATTCATTCAGGTAACTTCTCACCGGTCCCATGATCCAATTTGCTGCTGCCTTATAGTTTTTTGTTTTCGCTGCTACCGCGAAAAAATAGCCGGACGTTTCTTTTTCTTCCGCCAGCATACTTGCGTCATACTCAGAAAGTGAAAAAGTGGTCATCAATTCCTGCTTTACCTGTTCAGGAAGTGATGGCATATGCTCTTTAATTCTTTGAATCATTTCATCGCTGATCATTACCGGTGGAAGATCCGGCTCAGGAAAATAACGGTAATCATTAGCCAACTCCTTGGAACGGATCGAATAGGTTACGCCTTTCGTTTCATCATAGCTGAGTGTATCCTGTTTAATAATTTCTCCTTTACTGATGGCTGTCACTTGTCGTTTGATCTCAAATGCAACCGCAAGTTTTACATGTCGGATTGAATTGAGGTTCTTGATTTCATTTTTGTCACCTAAAGTTGTTTCACCTTTCTTCCTGACCGAAACATTCGCATCACAACGCAGTGATCCTGCCTCCATATTACCATCGCATATATCAAGGTACCGCACCAATTTCCGCACTTCCGTTACAAATGCATGCGCTTCTTCAGGAGTGCTGATATCAGGTTCTGTTACAATTTCAATCAGTGGAACGCCTGCCCTGTTCAGATCTATGAATGAAAAAAATGGATCCTGATCATGCATCGATTTTCCTGCATCTTCCTCGAGGTGAATATGATGAATGCGCACTCTTTTTATTTTTCCTGCTGCTTCCACATCAAGATAACCGTTAAAGCAGATTGGATTTTCATGTTGCGTAACCTGGTAGCCTTTCGGCAGATCAGGATAGAAATAATTTTTGCGTGCAAAATGGTTTACGCGCTGAATGCTGCAATGGAAGGCCAGTCCCATCTTTACCGCGAATTCTATGGTCTTGCTGTTTAATTTCGGCAAGGTGCCGGGATGAGCCATGGTAAAAGCTCCGGCATGTGCATTGGGTGCAGCGCCAAATGAAATGGCGTCACCACAAAAGAGCTTGCTGGCAGTGAGTAACTGCGCATGTACTTCCAGGCCAATCACTGCCTCAAAATTGTTTGCTGAATCCATTTAAAAATTAAGGCGGCAAAGATATGAAATGTGAGGTTTGGAAATGTTTAGGTTGTTTGAGTAGCGGGTCATTAGTCATTTTGGTCATTACTCATTAACTTTAATCGCCCCAATTAATTCCTAATTCCTAATTCTATTGGCGCATTATCTTAGCGGCATTATTGTAGCTCATTTTTCTAACCCAACGGACAAGAACTTTTGACTACACAAAACATTGCAACCACGTTACATACTAAACCGTAACATCGAAACACTCAGGGAAAGTGTAGGGGTATTTTGTTTAAAAAGGGAAATAATATCTCTTGTACCAATGCTTATTTGCCAGGCCTGTTCAGGCGTAAAACTGAATGCAACACCCAAAGGAATATCGAAATCAGCAACACCACCACCCATCATTCCTGTCGTAATTTTCAGCGCCTTTACAGGAACAAAACTTACCAAAGCCGACAGCATTGTCTGTTGAATACTGCCCGGATGTTTATTTAATGGTTGAATCACATCCACACCTATCTCCAGTTTATCGAGAGGCCTGATGGCTCCGCCGATTCGTAACTGGGCCGGCAAAGTTTGTTTGATTTCTGATTGCGGACTCCAACTGAACAGTCCGCCTGCATTGAGGAGGCTCGCAATGTCAGAATAAATATCTGCTGAGTTCACACCAATAAAATTTACAACGCTATCGAGTATGCCATCATTAAGCTTCACCAGATTACCATTCCATTTCATCGATCCCATATTCGTGACTGAGATGCCGCCGAAAATTTTGTTTTTAATAGAAACTGTACCGCCAAAATCAATTGCAAAACCTTTTCCTACCGGATAGAGGTTACCTTTCAAATCTAATTGTGGATTGGTGATGTTTGCATAGTCGATATCAAAAACAGAAGAATAAGCAGCAAAGCCGGTGGCGGTATTTTCCGAATAACTGATATCAGTAATCGCATTACCCAGCAAGAAATTAACACCTATTCCACCATAAATGCTGATGCCCTCCAAATCAATGATTTTTCTGCCATAGCTGATGTTAAAATCCCGCGTCCAGCTCGATTGGAACGACGATCCGTTGAAATACTGGGAATAGGACAATGTAGTATCAGTGTGTCCCACCAAATAACCCGCCGCATCCTGGATAATAGTATCAATATACTTTGAGTTAAGGCCGTTGAAAACCAGGTCGGCAAAAGCAGGGTTGAGTATCGCGTCACCGGATAGTTTTTCTTTCCAGGTAAATGACAATCCGCCCACTTTAGGAATCTGCAATGCAAATGCTACAGGCATCAACTCATAATTGAAAGATAATCCGTCTTCGGCGAATAGTTGCGCGATGGTTAGTTTTTCATCTTCAGATAATTTCTTTCCATGAATGATGGATTGCACCAGATCAGTTTTTGGCAAGGCGTCAGAATATACCAATCCACTTGCGTCAAAAAATGCGAAGGTCATCCGGGTTTCATCGCCGAATATTCCAAGGTTAGCAGGATTTACGCCGGCCGACTGATAATCGCGGTAAAGGGTTGAACCGGCACCAAAAGTGCCGCCGCCATAGCTTAGCAGTTCCTGACCGATTGCTTTTTTGAATGTAAAAAGGCAGATAAAAAAGACCAGCGCATTTTTGAACATGAAAGGCTACAATTTATGATGATGAAGTTAAGCTTCATTTTTCAGTAGCTTGAAATCTGTTTTCCACAGGCGAATGGCAAACTCATATGATCGATGCCTTTATATGCCGGAAAGTTTTTAATCGTTCAATTTTATCTCTATCGTTTCCTTTAACTTCTTATCATTTAAAATATTTCTCAGGAAAAAATCAATTTCCCGAGTACCGGAATTTTATGGCGGTTGATCCAGATCAGGATGGCAGAAATAATGAATACAGCTACAGCCATCGTAAACAAACGTCCATCATCATCATAAACTTCAATACCAAGTTTAGTAAGATGGAAGAAAATAGCGCCTGCCATCAGACCAAATCCCATGATGGCTCCAAGCCAGGTAGTTCGTGGAATTAAGATCAATAGGGAAGCCATCAACTCCATCACGCCGGTGCCGATACGTCCCCAGGGTTCCATTCCTAACTGAGTGAAAATATAAACCGCTTCCGGATGCGCAGAGAATTTAAAATACAAAGTTTGCAGCATGATTACCGCTGCAGTAATCTTAAGTGCCCAAAGGACAAGTTGGTTGCGCGTATGCATTTCAGACAGGGTTTATAAGGTTGCAAAATAACCCATTTTCATTTTTAATGATTATCTGAAGTAAAATAAGTTTGGCTAACCATTTCTATTTCGATAATAATCACGCAAATGCGGAACTGAAATCAAGGCAATGTTTCCGTTAACTGTAACCGGTCAGTGAAACTATTATTGAAGAGGTTTTCAGCGTTATATTTTTTCATTACCCGCAGCCAATCATCGAGTTTTGGATAGTGTTCCCTTATTGTATGCAGGTGCGATGTAAGACGGTTATTAATTTTTCCCCAATGAAATATTCCTCCTTCACGAATGAATAACTCCTGCATTTCATCAAGCAGTCCTTCTGTTCCAACGGAACCTTTCAGTACAGGCGCATCAATATAAAAAACAAATCGGTCGCTTTCAGGTGTCAGCAGCGCATTAGACTTTTTCACAAAACGAATTCCCATAGGCGATTGCAAATAGATATTACCCTCTTTTCTGATAGTTTCTAACCGCGCCATTATTTTTTCAATCAGGTCTTCAAATTTTGCATAGCTGTATTCGAAAGCCGCTTCTGTATCATACGCATGTTTCTTTATTTTTTCAGCTGCCTGGTATAGCACACGTTGTGCCTTATCGATATAGACAATATCCTGCTGGCTTTTTAAAGCATTGTGCAAAAACTTTGGAGTGATTTCCGGTTTCCTGTTGAGCCGCCACCTGGCATAGTAAAAAATAAATGAATGATTACCGAGCCTGGTAATCAGGTTTCTTTTTTTTGCACCAAACCAGTTGTATAGATTAGGAGAAATGCGGTGCTTGATCATAATGCACCAATACCGTTCATTATAACAATAAGGATTCAACAGAATCATAAAACTCCTGGTTTCCCTGAAGATGTCACCTTTCTTCAAAATATCTTTCACCGTTTCCCATGTTTCCAACCGTTTTGATTCGCGCAAAAAATATTCGGGCAACACTTCCACCACATATGAATAGATTATGCCGAAGCAACCGAGATGTACAAGTGCAGCATTAAAATCTGTGGTATTCTGCACGAGTGTTATTTCCGGTTCCATCTGATGCTGTTTAAAAGGATCCGAAATGCCTCCTTCCGGTTCAATACGGAATTTTCTTCCGTTAGAAGCAACCAATACCATTGAACGAACTGCACCACTTACAGCAGGCAGTCCTAATCCTGTTCCATGTGTTCCGGTAGCAATAGCACCTGCAAGTGTCTGATGATACACACCACCCATATTTACAATAGCAAGTTTTCGCTTCTCTAATTCTGCATACAATTGCTGAATAATTATTCCTGCTTCTATTTCCAAAAAGGTGTTTCCATTTTTGGGTTGCACAAAACTTTTATCTCCCTTCTCTAAAATACGATTCAGCTTTTTGATGTCTATCATCACGCCATTGCCACAGGCAATATCGTTGAATGAATGACCTGATCCAACAGGCCTGATAGGCAACCGATCACTTTCTGCATCTTTGACGGCAGCTACAATTTCTTCAAGTGACTCAGGATACACATAACGGATGGGATCAGCCTGAAAAGTGCTGACCGTATTCTTCCATGTTTTTCGGAATTCAGTGATCATATCATTTTTCTTTTTTGAAGATGATAAATTACTTTCCAGATTATTTCAATCACCGGACTATGTGCTCAAAAATTTCATGGCTTTGATTCCGGGAAAGAAAAAATAAGCACCGCCACGGACACGGGTAAACTGCGGCAGATTTTTGTAACGTCTTCTTATAGGTTCCGCCTGAACAGTAAATGAGTTGGTAATTGTATCACCCACATTTCTATTGGTACCAATAACCGGATCACTGTCTTCATATAGCCCACCGAACTTGTGAAACTTCACCCATGAATTCTGCACGAATTCAAATTGACGAACCAGATCGCCGGCGAAGCACATGAAGTGAATACCGCGCTCTTTGCCATCAGGCTGTGCATTCATGATTTCATTCACATCCATTGACGCTGCAACAGGTTCTCCATATGTTCTGCCCCTGCGAAGCAACCGGTGCTTCTGAATCATTTCAGTCGATTGAATTTGTGTGAACTTATTTTCTTTGGGCAAAGCTGATGATTGTTCAGTCTGAAGAAAGTCGCGCGGGTTTGCACGCCTGATATGTGCCCCGAACGGACATTTTAATCCTTCTTTATCATCTTTGAAATAGTCAAATTTATTTTCATGACGGAGTTCAGGATTGTCTTTATCGGGCGACAAGGTGAGAGGTGCGCCACCGGGCCATCGTCCCATCATTTTTGCGCCCAGGCAAATGGCTTGTAAGGGTGAGTTTGTGGAAGTTGGTTCACGTGAGTTTTCCTTCAGGTATTTCCAGAAAGCAAATACATCCTGGCTCATTTGACGCAGCACCAGGTAACTTCCATTTTTTCCCAGATCCTTCATTGCAGGTGTTTGCTCCTTTGGAGGTAAAATTTCCAGCGGATCGTCAGTACAGATAACATCTGGCGATTCTGTGTATTGGTCGTACATATTTCTGTAGCCAAGAATAAATTCACCTGCTCTAACAATATTTTCCGGCGACTGATTGGTGCTTTTACTCAGTCCCTCTATAAACGGCTGACTGATTCCATCCTGAAAACCGAAATGTTCCTTACCGTTTTTTAATTCATTGGTTGATAAACAGAGAATTTCCGCAGTCTCATGTTCAGCAAGCAATGCTCTTTCTTCGCTGCAAATTGATTCTAATGCATTCACATCCTTTGCATAAATCAGGAGCATCGCATCAATACGCGCATGAGTTGAAGTTCCCCACTCCCAGTTTGATGGCGCGTTCGCTTCATAGTCACCCAATATTTCCTGCCGGTGTTCATCGGTCATCCCTTCCTTGAACTGACGTGAAAAAGATTCGAAACTGTCTTTAGACAGACCGATCGTTTGTAATCCATGATTTGTAAAAGCAAAGTGAAAGGCAACATTATCCGGTGCATATTCAGCAGTAGTAATTTTTTCACTTACAGTACGGAGATACTTTTTTGCCTTCTGCTTATCAGGAAACTGCAGCATTAAAAAACAAGATGCATGTAAGTTGCCATAGCCACGTATCAGCAATCCCTGTATGTCTTCTTTTTCAAGTTGTTCCATAGCTCTTGTCTTATTAAAAATATTGCAACCATTGCTTTACTTCTTCTTCCTTCATTTCTCCCCAAAGTCCCCGGCGGATCAATTGATTGTTAAGCACATTCAGGATACTCAACTCTTTATGCGTAGCATACCACACATTAGTGAGCTTCTGTTGTTTTCTCACGGTGTTCATGTAACCGTTGGCATCTTTACCACCTTCAAACAATGCCCATCTGGTATAAGGATAACCATTGCCATGACCTAAAATCAGGTTTACCTTTTTTGTTCTGCGTGCAGAGTCCACAAAATCACGTGCATAGCCATCTGATGTATTGTCGAAGTATGCAATGAAGACAATTCTTCTTCCTCCATCCAACTGCAACCATCGGGCTGTATGTACAGTGGGAATAAAAATATTTGCGCGCCGTATTCTCGCAAATGCAAGCAGCACATATAAAATAACTGGACGTATAAATCCTGCTTTCAAAGGGCCGGTTACTGTCATTTCATTACATACCCGCTCGCACTCCTGATCAGCTATCTTTTTATTTTCTTCATCACTTGCATGCGTCACATTATTTTTCACTTGAATGGCCAGCTTTAGTTCATTCAATCTGAATAAGATCAACATCAACCCAAAACCAATGAGCATCGACAAGAGCAGCCAAAAAGCGATAGAAGAAAACAGGTTATGATGAAATAATCCAAACAGCGATGTTAATAGCAGGAGGAGAAAAAACAGTTGCAGCAGAATCCAGTTTCCATTCAGCGCCCAGTTATTTGCAAATCCTCGTTTCCAGGCAGTAGTTGCCCAACTGAATTCGGGTTTTGCTTTTACATGCTGCTGAATCTGATCCCTGATATTTTTTGCGGATTGCTGAAGGAAAGAGGAATTTACAGATTCCTGATCAAGGAAATTTTCTATCTCCTTTCTTAATGCCTCTTCATTTTTAATATCCTCCACCGTTGCGTATTGAAATGCATTGTAGGTGCTGTTTACTACGCAATGGCGTTTCAGAAACTGATACAGATATTTTTCAATGTTGCCATTTTCTACGTATCCTTCACAACACGACATTATCTGACGAAGTCCCGGCAATGACAACTCAGAAAGTTCTCTAATATGCGCTTTCCTGTTGCCCCAATAAGTAGTCAGCAGCAGCAGGTGGATCGGTAATAATTTTCCGTTAGGCATCTTTTCTTCCGGCACCAGCACCCAGGAAGCGTAATGAACATATTTTAGTTTCCCCATCGGGAAAACGGCATTACCGGAAGGATCTGCTTTCATTTGAAGCAATAGTGCTTCGAGTTCAGACACTTTCCCCCTATCAATCTGGAATGAAAAAGTAGCTCCGTTACAAACCGTATTCATGTAAATGAATTTGCAAACGTTATTTATCGGCAGCGGTAATGACTTATCCTGTATTCTATTCGTTACTTTTTGCGGTAGGGAATCCTGGCAAACACTGGAAGTTAATTACTACCGCTCTAATGTAGGATATAAAAATTACTATTTCAACGCCAAAATCGTGTTCAGGTCCTACTTTAAAATGGCAATTGCTTATAAAAGATATGACGCTGATCAAAACAATTAAACTGACAGGAAAATACTTCCGGAAGATTATCTTTGCCCCAATTCAGGGCCTATAGCTCAGTTGGTTAGAGCGTCGGACTCATAATCCGCAGGTCCCAGGTTCAAGTCCTGGTGGGCCCACAGGTATTAAAGTCTTTCATTTACAAATCAGATCTCCTGCTGAGATCACTTTCCATTCTTGTTTTAGAATGATTTACCAATAACTTCGTCAGCATTAGATTTCGACATTCTTCAAATTATATTTGAACTTCAAACCCATTTCAATTGCATCCGGCAACTCACATCCGCAATATCATCTTCGACTACGGCGGCGTAATCATTGATATTGACATGAAGAGAACCGAAGATGCTTTCATCAGGTTAGGTGTGAAGGATTTCAACCAGCATTTCAACCAGTTGAAGCAAACAACGCTCTTCGATAATTTCGACAAAGGGAAAATTACAGAGCAGGAATTCCGTGATCAGTTGAACAAAGAATTGGGAACACAATTTTCCGATCAACAGATCAACGATGCGTGGAATGCAATGCTGGGTGAAATTCCAAAGGAGAAATTAAAATTATTGATGGATGTGCGTCACACTTACCGCACTTTCCTGCTCAGCAATACCAACATTATCCATCTTAAACAGATTACAAAATATATGGTGCAGGCATTTGGCCGGCCGAATATTGATGCCTATTTCGACAAAGTGTATTATTCATTTGTGGTGGGACTTCGCAAACCTGACGCAGACATCTTCCTGAAAGTATTGGAAGAAAATAACTTAAAGCCGGAGGAAACGCTTTTTATTGACGACAGTCCACAACATGTTGAAGGTGCAAAATCGGCAGGATTGCATGCATTGCTTTATAACCCGGGAGAAGACTTGCGCATCTTCCTGGAAAATTACCTACAAATGAAAATAGGAGCCGCTGCTTCGTGATAACTTCCAACTTAGTGTTCTGTTAAAGTAAACTTTGGCAGGGTTCATCCCGGGCAACTTCATTGTTAATAGCTGTTACAAAACCCTGCCAAAGTTGGCACCAACTCAAGCTTAGTACAACACTAAAACACCTTGCTCACTACAGCTTTAACAGGTCCAGGATTACTCATGGTATAAAAATGAATAAGCGGAACATTGGCCTTCGCCAGTTCTTTGCATTGCTGAATACACCATTCAATACCCACTTTCTTCGCAGCTTCATCCGTAGTGACTTTTTGTAACTGCGTTGCCAGTTCTTCCGGAATTTCTACATGAAACAAACGTGGTAATGTATTCATGTGCTTTCGGTTCGTAATGGGTTTTATTCCGGGAATAATGGGAACGGTAATACCGATTTCGCGGCAACTTTTTACAAACTCAAAAAATTTATTGTTGTCGAAAAACATCTGCGTGATAATATAATCGGCACCGGCGTCCACTTTTTCCTTCAGGTACTGCAAATCCATTTTCATGTTGGGTGATTCATAGTGCTTTTCAGGATAACCCGCCACGCCAATACAAAAATCAGTAGGCACCACATCTGTAATATCTTCCTGCAGGAAATTTCCGTGGTTCATTTTCACGGCCTGCTTCAACAGGTCGATTGCATGATGATGACCGCCTGGTTCCGGTTCAAAAGAAGTCTCATTTTTATTCGGATCGCCGCGAAGTACCAGCACATTATCAATACCGAGAAAAGCAAGATCAATCAATGCATCTTCTGTTTCTTCTACCGTAAATCCACCACAGACAATGTGAGGAACAGCATCCACCTTATAACGGTTTACAACAGCCGCGCAAATGCCGACAGTGCCCGGCCTTTTGCGGATAATCGTCTTTTCAAACAGACCTTGTTCATTGCGCCGGTAAATGTATTCAGCACGATGGTAAGTGACATTGATGAATGGTGGCTTGAATTCCATTAACGGATCCAAGGTGTCATAAATGGAATGAATGCTTTTCCCTTTCATGGGAGGAAGCACTTCAAACGACACCATGGTGGAGTCTGACTTTTTTATGTACTCTGTTACTTTCACTGTTGCTGTTTATTTATAAGGTGGGCAAATATACTATGAGAAGTAAGAAGTTTAAGTTTAGAAATATGGGATAAGCTTTCAGATGGGACAAATGCAGCAAGTGGCAGACCATCAGCTTAAGAGTTGATGGTGTAATAAAACAGCATTCAGTTAATTCAGCTTGAAAGGAGCTACCAGTTGAAATTCGGGAATGTTCACTTCAAATTGACTGCCGTCAATCAATCTTTCCATAAGATAAGTGCCGTGCATATGGCCGATTTCAGTCTTCAGGTGTGAGCCGGAAACATATTGATGCGACTTGCCCGGTTCTATTACCGGCTGCAATCCCACCACACCTTCGCCTTCTACTTCGCGGGTAACGCCGCATGAATCGAAAATATACCAATGCCGGCGCAACAATTTAACCGTTTGCTCACTGCCGTTTTCAATGGTGATGCGATAAGCAAACATGAATTCATTGTTCAGTGGTTGCGAATATTCTTCCTGGTAAAAGGTTTCCACCGATATCTTGACACCTGCGGTAATCTTGGTTATCATGCGTCGTCTTTTTTACTTCCTACATCAAAAAATCCAGCATCTTTCATTATCAAAAGCATTTCCATGGAATCAACAAAATTATGCTTTTACGGTTCAGGAAAAAAGGCGAAGAACAATTCAACAAAAAAAACACATTGCTTTTCTTTCACCTGCACATCAACGTTCATCTTTCCAGATTAAAACTTCATTGGTTTTTTCCTTATTGAAATCAGGGCATTTGCCATCGCCTGTTCCTGTTATGCCACCATCAGGCTGACAGATAACATTGCATTTGGAATCATAAAGCGTACTCATCTGGTCGCAACAGGGAGCAGTTACATAATACACTTTCGCTCCTTTATATTCATATTCATAAATGGTAGTTGGCGGATCCTGCTTAGGTTTGCTTTTATATTGCTTGATAAGTTTTTGAACACATTTGGGTGCAGGACATGCGGCATGGATGTCAAGGCTGATCGCCGAAAGAAAAAAAATGCCTGTGATCATTAATGCTGCTAATTTCATGTTGAAAATGGTTTTAGTAAAAATGAATCTATGCATCCAATGTTCGATTTTAATAAGTGCCAAATGTCCCGTTTCTCATGCCGGCAGCACCGCTCTCCCGCTAAAATAATAAAAAACGAACGTGATTACACCACTGCAGCAACTAAATGATACACTCTTCGAAGAAAAGCAGGTCCGTGTTTTCATCAAACGGGATGACCTCATTCATCCGCAAATCAGCGGTAACAAATGGCGAAAGCTGAAGTATAACCTCAAGGCTGCGAAAGAACAAGGGCATCATAAGCTGCTCACTTTTGGCGGCGCTTATTCAAATCACATTTATGCAGTAGCTGCTGCCGGTAAGGCATCCGGATTTGAAACCATCGGCATTATTCGCGGTGAAAAAGTGCTGCCACTCAATCAGACATTGACCTTTGCAAGTGAACAGGGAATGCAATTGCAATTCATCAGCCGCGAAGAATACAAACAAAAAGAAAAAGATGATTTCATTGATGCGCTTCGCCGTGAATTTGGCAATTTCTATTTATTGCCGGAAGGCGGAACAAACACGTTGGCAGTAAAAGGTTGCAGCGAAATTGTTGATGAAATAACAATTGACTGCGATTATCTCTGTTGCGCTTGTGGAACAGGTGGAACATTGGCAGGATTAATTGCAGGAGCCAACGGGAAAAATAAGGTGCTTGGCTTTTCAGCACTCAAAGGAATGAATGAACTGGATCAGAAAATCACAACACTGGTGAATAATTTATCAGGAAAAACATATTCCAACTGGTTAGTCAATCACAATTTTCATTTTGGTGGTTATGCTAAAATGCCGGAAGAGCTTCAGTTATTTATACAAGGCTTCCATTCCAAACATTCAATTTTATTGGATCCTGTTTACAATAGTAAAATGATGTTCGGCATTTATGATTTAATTAAGAATAATTTCTTTGAAAGAGATACTGCGATCGTTGCACTTCATACCGGCGGATTGCAAGGTTGGAATGGTTTCATAAAATAATGACACAGGAAACGGATCAAAAATTATTTTGATTTCGTGTACTGATAAACAGTGTCCTTCTTCAGTAGTGGATTTCCGCCGGAAAATCCCTGTTGATCGATTGTCAAAATAAAATTGTTGAAAAACACGGTTCCGAGATGCGGCAAAAAAGTGAATTCAAAATAATTATCAGTTGATTCCTTAACAGGAAAAACAGACAAAACATCTGAGTAAAACTGGTGATACAATGAAATGGTATCTATAGTTTGTGATTCAAATACAATTGTGCCATCATTATCAGACTGAAGTTCTTGCACATTGCCGGCCCCGGAAACAATACAACCGACATAACCAAGTATCATCGTGTTTTTATCCTTCACCTGAATCACCACTCCTGTCTGTTTTCGATGATCCTTCTTTTCCAGCTTAAAATCTGAGCCCGGCCAGGGTTCGGAATTAAATATGATATTGTTTCCTTCCGATTTCCAGGTTCCTTTACCTGAACGGTCCATGGCACCATAAGAAAAAAAGAATTCAAAAGTATGATCTTCTGATAGCTGAAAACCGGAACCCACTTCCATAACACCTTTCAGATAGTATTCACCTGCAATTTCTTTGTCTTTCAACTGTGCCTGGGTTTCTAACGTGAAAAATAAGAGCGTGGAAAAAATCAGTACCTGCTTTTTCATTAAATGTTTTTCAGACACCTTATCGGTGAGCTTGTGAGAACGAAAGATACCGGAATTTTAAAATTCAAATCGTAGAAGATAATTGCAATACATCAGCTACAAATTATTGAACTACGATTTTTCCATTGGCAAGCGTATATCCATTATTTTTCAACCGATAAAAATAAATGCCGCTGTTCCACCTGCTGCAATCCAATTTAATAACCGGATCATAGGTGACTGTTTGTTCATTAATTTTTTTTCCTGCCAGGTCAAAAAAATCAATTGATAATTGCGGGTAATTCAAAATTGCATCCTGAGGAATTTGCAGGAATGCAAAGTTATCAGCAGGTTGAGGATATACAGACAATTTTACTTCTGCGGGAACTGTTTCCGCTATGCCTACAAGACCTGCTAATTTCACTACCCAAAAATCTTTCTTGCCATGGTTTCCGGATACGTCAACATCCTGCGATTCTGAATAGCCTGTCAGAATAAAACCTTCATCCGGAGTTGGCTTTGCTGCATAACAAACATCATTTAAACTTCCTCCGAAATTATTTTGCCATTGAATTACACCATCCAGATCTGTTTTAACAATCCAATAATCCCATAAGCCGTAATTATTTTCCACATCGCCACCGGTTGATTTTGAATAACAGGAAAAAATAAATCCATCATCTCCCACCGCTTCCACTCCTGTTGCTACATCAGTGTTTAATCCGCCCATGCACTTCGACCACAAAATAGTACCTGATTCATCAAGTTTAAAAATACAGGCATCATCGTCGCCGTGATTACCCGTAACATCTCCATCATTTGAACCCGAATAACCGCAGACAATAAAACCACCGTCATTCAAAGCCACCACACCATTTGCCGCATCATAGCCGCTGCCACCGATGGAACGTTGCCACTGCAGATTACCCGAAACATCTGTTTTCATAACCCAGACATCGTAGTCACCATGGTTGCCTGTTACGTCGCCGGTGTTTGATTCAGAAAATCCAACCAGTATATATCCACCATCCGGACAAACTCTCACATCAGCCGCCTTCTCATAGTCAATTCCACCGTAACTCTTTTGCCATTGAATATTTCCGCTGCCATCTGTTTTCACCAACCAGAAATCGCTGCTGCCATGGTTTCCGGTTACATCTCCATCGTTTGATTGCGATCCACCGGCCAGGATTAATCCTCCGTCAGGAGTGATTCGCATGCCACCGAAGTCATCATAATTTATTCCGCCAAAACATTTTTTCCACTGCACAGAACCGGATGAAAATAGTTTTACAATCCAGAAGTCAAAATCATCACTGTGATTTCCTGAAACATCCACATCATTGGAACTCGTGCTGCCGCCGATAAAATATCCGCCATCAGGAGCCTGCAGACAACTGCTGGCAAGATCACTTCCGGTTCCACCCAGGTGTTTCTTCCATTGAAAATTTAAAGCAGGATCCAGCTTCGCAAACCAGAAATCATAATTGCCGCCATGTTGCACTTCTGACGGCTTCAGCAAATCACCATCACTGGAAGTGGAACCGCCGGCTACTAAATAACCACCGTCCTGCGTCACAACCACATCATAAGAAATATCATCCAGCGAACCGCCCATGGCATGCTGAAACTGAATGGCAGGAGCCTGTGAAAAAACATTGACTGAATGAAGAAGTCCAAATAATAAAGTAGCTAACCGGTAATACATAAAAAATGTTTGAAGGCTAAATTAGGAAATGAAACGATAAGGAATGATATACGATGTGGTCCTGGACTTGATTTCAGCGATGCACTATGGAGCATCATAAAGACGGAGTCATGAACGCCGGACACTTTTTTTATACAGATGTGGCACAAAAGATTGGTTGATTCATTTTTAAATCTATAAAATTTCTGCATGAGTAATAGAAGAATGAATGAGAGCTATGCGTTTATGCTAAATTTTCAGCCGCAAAAGGAATGTAGGTCAGTAAAGGAAGTGGTTCCAAACTGCCTTTCAGTCTTGCCACAATCTGTCCGCGATGATAAGAAGAGTGGTGAACGATGTGCATGATCGCATCAGAAACGCTCATCCTTTTTTTGCTACCGTCCAAAGGAAAAATGAAATCTACAATTCTGTTTAATTCATCGGGAGAAGCCTGTTGCAGATAATCCAACCAGTTGGCAGTATTTTCTGCGTCCAGTTGCTCACATTCTTGCAAGGTGCGTTCCTGCCAAAGCGTAGTAGAAATGGGTGTTCCATGAACTCTGCTCAACCACATATTGCCTGAGGAAAGCAAATGAGAAAAAAGCATCAACGATCTTTCATCAAGTGGATTTACCATTCTCATTGATGTGAGCAATTTGGTATTCGCCCAATGTTCAAAATTTATTTGTTTGATCAACAATTCTTTCATGATAATTCTTTTTGTCTGTGTCTTTTGAATATCGTTGCTTGAAAATCAATGGCGTACAATTACAGTAAGTTCTTTGCTCATTATTAAAATCAATGCGTTATCAGTCTTTTCACTTAGCTGCTTTCAGGTAATGATCCTTCGACTTCTTGTCCAGCTTTTCAATCGCATAACGCAAAGTTACGCGTGGCATCGTAACAGCGTATTTGTCCAGAAAAGTAAGCAACATACGTTCATCCCTCTTCCCTGCTTCCCGGATCCAGCCGCCGACAGCTTTGTTTATCAAATCATGTTCATCATGAACAAGCAACTCCGCAATTTTAAAAGTATCAATAAGATCATTTTGTCTGATGAAATAATAAGTGCTTACGATGGATGTTCTTCGTTCCCAAATATTTTTTGACCTGGCCAGTTTATATAGAATCGCTCTTGGTTTGTCAATCAGGTAACCACCAACAACATAAGGTGCACTGCGGTCTACAAGGTCCCAATTATTAATTCTATCGTGTCTTTTGATATACAGCTTAAACAACTCCTTTCTACTTGCTGCCGTAATTTTTTTATCCCTTGCCTGAAAATCCATAATGCTTACCGCACCCATTCTTGCTTCGTAATATTCGCTTTCAATCAACTTCTCCACTTCATCAATTGACATCTTCGAAAACTCTTTCGCAAGGCCGAAAATGGCAGACATTGCAACGCCTAAATTTTTATTTGCTTTATCCTCATCCCTGAAAAACCTCGAGTTGTCTGCTTTAGCAGTAGTGCGTAGCGCTGTTAACCTGTGCAGGAATTCTTTCGCTGTAACTCCTGGCGTTGTTGACTTATTCTTCGTTGGTGGAGAGGTTTCCCATTTTCCGGTCTGTTTTGCAATGTCAATTAATTTTTGTCCGTGTTCGGTCATCAGTCCTTCCTTAATCAACTTTTCAACCCTGTCTCTGTTCGGTTTACTCCATTTACTGGTTTTCGGATTGCGCGGTGTAAATGTGAGGTAGTAGCTTTCAGCATCTCTCTTTTTGGCTAAGCTGTCTATCCATCCAAAACACAGTGCCTCCTCCGTAGCATCATTGATATTAACGCAGGGCACTTTACTTTTTTTGTGATACAATATGAGCCATACAGATTTCTCCTTTTGGCAATTTGATTTTAACCATTTACGCCAAACTGCTCTCGTTTTGGCATAGACAGCTTGTTTTCCATCTTTTGTTTCCATGCAATAATTATGAATTTGTTTGGAGTAATATTTTTGAAGAAACTCTATTGATCACAAATGCTGCCATGTTTGCCGGCCTCCAGATAATTTTTATTGTTTCGCTTTTGCCGGATGTATTATTAATCATGTTGTGAGGATTAACCAGTCAGATATTCACTAACGGTTAATATTTTAGTTTTTCCATATTCCTGTGGTCATTTGCTTTTGGAGATAGTGAATTTTCATTCATCAATGCAACAAACGTTTTGTTGTAGTCAAGAACAATCTTAAAAATCTGGGTTCAATTTTATACGCATTACTAACTTTGATTTCCCTTCAATGCATTCCATCCCTGCGCTTTCAACGGATGCACATTGTTTCCTTTCGTGATCAATACAGCACCTTTATCTTTCGCAGTCATGTGGCCAATGACAGAAATGTCAGGATTGTTCTTCACCTTTTCAAAATCTTCCGGAGCAATAGTGAATAACAATTCATAATCTTCCCCGCCACTCAATGCACAGGTAGTTGGATCGAGATTAAATTTGAGTGCCATATTATAAGTCTCTTCTGCGATCGGAATTTTTTCTTCGTACAATTTGCAACCCACTTCCGACGACTCACACAAATGAAGAATTTCTGAAGATAAACCATCAGAGATATCAATCATGGAAGTGGGCTTAATTTCCAAAGATTGAAACAGTTCAATGATATCCTTTCTCGCTTCCGGCTTTAGTTGTCTGCCAACAATATAGGTTTGATTTTCAAGGTCGGGTTTCACTTCCGGACTTTCAAGATACACACGCTTCTCCCGTTCGAGCAATTGCAAACCAACATAAGCTGCACCAAGATCACCGGTTACACACAGCAGATCGTTTTCAGATGCACCACTTCTCAGCACGATATCGTCAGCGTTAATTTCTCCTATGGCCGTGATGCTGATTACAAGTCCTTTCAGACTGGACGTTGTATCCCCTCCAACAAGGTCAACACCATATTTCTCACAGGCGAAATAAATTCCTTCATACAAATCATTCACCGCTTCCAGCGAAAAACGATTGCTGATAGCCAGCGAAACCGTGATCTGCTTCGGCATGGCATTCATCGCATAAATATCAGAAAGGTTTACAATCACCGATTTGAAGCCGAGGTGCTTAATCGGAACATACATCAGGTCGAAGTGAATGCCTTCTATCAACAGGTCCGTAGTAACCACCGTCTGCTTTCCGGCTTCAAACTCAATAACCGCAGCATCATCGCCGACACCAATTTTACTGGATTCATTTACCAGCTCAATATTTTTTGTGAGATACCGGATCAGGCCAAATTCTCCGAGCTCGCTGATCTCTGTTCGTTCTTCTGATTCCATGCTTTTTTTGGGGTGAAGTTAGGGGAAAAAAGTAGTGAGTAGCGAGTAGTTAGTTGTCATTTGCTTGTTGCCGGTTGTCAGTTGTCGGCTGTCAGGAGCACAACTTTGGAAAGGTTAGAAACAATCAATAAAATAATTGCACTCGCCTAACTTTTCCAAAGTTTCCGGTTACAGCTTTTTAAAGTTTTGCAGTGAAACCTGCAACCATGTCCGTTTTTTAAGAAATTTGCACCCTTCGATTCATCCGAATATCTCCGGCTTCACCGCAACCATTTAACAATTTAACCATTTAGCCATTAAACAAGATGCAAATCACTTTTCAATATACACCTGCCATCCTTCAACGAGCCCACACACTCCACTATAAAAAATTCTTTCTTTTTCAGTCACGTTTACCAATGATCATGGGATTTCTGGCCATCTGGGCCGGACTGTTGTTATTTCTTATACTTGGAAAAGACGGTAACCGTTTTCTCAGCGTCTCGCTCATCTTTTCAGGTATTGTTGCCGTTGCCATTTATTTCTGGCTCATGCAAACGACCGGAAAAAGGGTTTATAAACGACTCGCCGAATACCATGCTCCTTTTGTGATGACAATCAATAACGAATCAATCCTGATGACGATCCATGAAAATACCTATGAAATGCCGTGGAAAGAATTGATAAAAGCGGTGATTCTGCCCGACATGATTTTGTTGTACCCTTCAGAGAAGATGTTCTATATTTTTCCGAAAGAAAATTTTAAGGCAGGTGAATTCGACAGCTTTGAAGCAATGGTGAAAGAGAAAGTAGCTGCTATTTTTTAATTTTTATGTTATGGAAATTTGGGACTTGCCGCATCTATGCACGCGTAAATACGTTCAACGCTTACTTTTGTAAATTCAGCATTCATCCATTCTTATGAACAAACAAGCTTTGGTAAAGTCAACACTTTTTGTCCCACTCGTAATCATTACAGTGTTGCTGCTCAATCTTTTTCTTCTTTTCGCTTTTCAATCCAACCCTAATGTTATGCTACCCACCAGGAATTATGACGCCTATGAAAAACTATGGAAGGAAGTTGATACACTGGAATCGAAAGGACTGCCCAAATCAGCACTGGAGAAAGTAAATGCGATCTATGCATTGGCCAATAAATCCGATAATGCGCCGCAAATATTCAAGTCGCTTGTTTATACGCTGAAATATAAACAGGTGTTGGAAGAAGGCGAGGGTGAAAAAGCATTGGAAGCTTTTGAAGCAGCGATCAGCAAGAGTCATTTCCCCACCAAAAACATATTGCAATCCGCCGCTGCAGAGTTGTATTGGAACTATTACCAGCAAAACCGTTGGAAATTTTCAGAACGTACGCAAATAACAGGAATTGAAAATAAGGATATTGAAACCTGGGATATTCCTAAAATTGTAAATCACGTTACAGAATTATACAAATCGTCGCTGGAAAATGTGGACTCACTGCAACAAACTTCCATTGAACCTTTTGCCGCGATTTTGGAAAAAGGTAATATGACGACTGTCTATCGTCCCACACTTTATGATTTCCTTGCCCATCGCGCTCTTGATTTTTTTATGAATGAAGAAGCGTATGTCACGCAACCTGCTTATAAATTTAACATCACCGGTGAAGAAGTCTTTCAACCCCTCGAAAAATTTACCGCACTTAAAATTGTAACGCCTGATTCCGTATCCGGAAAATTCCAGGCGCTTCGAATGCTGCAAAATCTACTGGCATTTCATGCTAAGGAACATAACACTACCGCATTAATTGATGCCGACCTCAAGCGTTTTCAATTCCTCCGTGCCAATAGTGTAAGTGAACTGAAAGATTCTTTATACCTGAAAGGATTGCTGCAGTTAGAAAACAGGTTTGCAAAAGATTCTTCAAGTGGCGATGTGTCTTATGCCATTGCACAATTTTATATGGAAAGCAGCAACTTATATGCACCGCCGCTTATTAATGATCACCGGTTTGACAAGAAGACAGCCATGAGCTATTGCGAAAAAGTGATCTCCAAATTTCCAAACAGCATTGCAGCAAAAAACTGCAATGCTTTGCGCGAAGAAATTCTCCGGAAAAATATTTCATTAACTGTTGAAAAAGTAAATCTTCCGGCACAACCCTTTCGTGGATTGTTAGAATACCAAAATGTGACCAACGTTTATTTCCGCATCATAAAAGATGATGAAATATTGCTGAAAGAGTCCGGGAAGATGGACGCCGAAAAACAATTTTCGTTGCTTTTGCAACAACCCGTTTTAAAATCCTGGTCACAATCACTTTCAGATCCGGGAGATTACCAATCGCATGCAGCAGAAATTAAAATTCCGGAAATGCCTTTGGGTAGCTACATTATTCTCGGCTCAGCAGCGGAAGATTTTTCCCTGGCGAATAGCGGAATTATGAAAGCCGCGACCACCCTCTCAAACATAGGTTACGTCAGCAAGCGCTATAAAGATCATTACAGCTTTTATGTGGTGAATCGTGAATCAGGAAAACCGATTTCCAAAGCGAATGCAAAAATTTTGGCGCAGCAATATGATCAGAAGAACCGCACCTATCAATTCAACGAAATCGGTGATTACACAACAGACGCAAACGGGTATTTTGAAATTGCGCCATCCACTATTAATCAAAATTTCAGGGTGGAATTTACAGCCGGCGATGACAGGTTAATGGCCGATGATTATTTCTACCTCTATCGCTATACAGAAGAAAAACAGAAAACCCTGCGCACAATTTTCTTTACGGATCGTGCCATTTATCGCCCGGGACAAACTATCTATTTCAAAGGCATTGTATTGGAGAATGAAGACGATAAGAATTCACTCCAAACAAAATTCAAATCAACAGTTGAATTCCATGATGTCAACGGTCAAAAAATTCAATCGCTTGATTTGGTTACCAACGATTACGGAAGTTTCCAGGGATCATTCACTGCTCCCACAAATGGATTGAATGGTGAAATGGAAATCCGAAACAGTTCGGGCAGTGTGTCTGTTTCAGTGGAGGAATATAAACGTCCGAGGTTTGAAGTAGTGTTTGATACATTGAAAGGAAGTCCGCGCTTGAATGAATCAGTAAGCGTAAAAGGAAAAGCAAAATCTTATGCAGGTGCAAATATTGACGGAGCTACTGTTACCTATCGTGTAGTGCGCCAGGCAAGGTTTCCGATTTGGTATTATGGCATGAAACGGGGAGGTTATGATCGATTTTCAAGTGAGATGGAAATTGCAAACGGTACAACTGCTACTGATGCAAACGGAGCATTTCAGATTTCTTTCACAGCCATTCCTGATCTTAAAATTCCTGCAAAAGAAAAGCCGCAATTCGATTACAAAGTGATCGTGGATGTGGTGGATATTACCGGAGAAACACATAGTACAGAATCAATTGTTTCAGTAGGTTATGTTTCATTGACTATTGAGCTTTCTATTCCGGAAACCGTTTCTAAAGATTCATTGCAAAATTTTGAAATCAGCACGAAGAACCTCAATGGAATTTTTGAACCCGCAAACGGAACAATCACTGTTTCCGCTCTGCAACAACCTGATCGCATCTTTCGTGAACGGCTTTGGAAACGTCCTGACCAGTTTGTTATGACGAAGGATGAATACTACAAATCATTTCCAAATGATGTGTACGACAATGAAAATGATTTTACAAGCTGGTCAAAAAAATCTGCAGTTGTTACACAATCCTTCAACACTGCTCTTTCCAAAATATTCTCCCTTCCGAATTCACTTGCTCCGGGAAAATATGAGCTGGAGATTACGGGAAAAGATAAGTACGGTGAAGATGTAAAAGTGAAAAAATATTTCACGGTATATGCTGCGAAGGATAAAGAAATTCCGTTGTTGCAAACGTGGTGGATGGCTGATGTATCTCCAATGGCTACAGCAGGAAACACCATACCACTTCAGTTCGGCACTTCGGAAAAGGAAATGCATGTCATCTATGAAATAGAAGCGAAAAATTTCAGTGAACGAAAATTATTGGATTTTAAGAAAGGAAAAGAAAATCTTTCACTACCCATCACCGAGAATTTTAAAGGCGGTGTAAACATGAATGCAATTACTGTAAAGCATGGCAGAGTTTATTCCTTCAACCAACAAATTTCTGTTCCTTATGCTGATAAAGAGTTGAAACTCGAATTCGAAACCTTCCGCAACAAATTATTGCCCGGACAAAATGAAGAATGGAAGCTGAAAATCTCAGGATCGAAAGGTGAAGCGGTAGCCGCTGAAATGGTGGCTGCGCTTTATGATGCATCACTCGATGCTTTCCGGCCACACAACTGGATGTTTGATATTGAAAGCATTTTTTATCCATTCTCCAATTGGGACCAGGGCAATTGTTTCGGAATAATCAATACCGATTTATTTGCTCCGGCATGGTTAGGCTATGGTTCTTATTTCTCCCCCATTTATGATCAACTGAACTGGTTTGGATTTTCAATTGGTTATGGTGGAAGGGTAAGATCTGAGATGCTTTATGCAGCTCCGATGGTGGAAAAAAATGTGGCTGCTGATGGGATGATGAAGACAAGAACAGGAAACAATTTGCAAAAAGCAGATTCCACAACCCTTTCTAATGCCACACCTAAGAAACAGGTGCAGGAAGAAGTTTCAGCAAGAAAAAACCTGCAGGAAACCGCTTTCTTTTTCCCGCAACTGCAAACAGATGCATCCGGAAATGTGATTTTCAAATTCATTATTCCTGAAGCACTCACGCGCTGGAAATTTCTCGGCTATGCACATACCACGGATCTTAAATATGGCATGATCACCAAAGAAACCATTACACAAAAAGATTTGATGGTTACTCCCAATGCGCCCAGATTTTTCAGGGAAGGAGATCAGCTTTTCTTTACTGCCAAAGTCACTAATCTTTCTGATCATGATTTAAACGGCCGTGTCACATTGCAGTTGTTTGATGCGCTTACCATGAAACCTATTGATGCTACATTTGGAAATACAAACAACGATCAGTCTTTCACGGTAGTAAAAAATCAAAGCAGCGCACTTTCATGGTCACTCACAGTACCTGAAGGAATAGAAGCAGTCAGTTATAAAGTGATTGCAAAAGCGGGTAATCAATCTGATGGAGAAGAAAATGTATTGCCGGTGTTGTCGAATAAAACACTGGTGACAGAAAGTTTACCATTGAACATTCGTGGTAACACCACAAAGAATTATTCTTTCACAAAATTGTTGCAGTCAGGTAATTCTTCCACGTTAAAAAATCACAACCTCACATTAGAAGTCACAAGCAATCCTGCCTGGTATGCAGTGCAGGCATTGCCTTACCTGATGGAATATCCGTATCAGTGTTCGGAGCAAACCTTCAATCGATTTTATGCTAATTCACTCGCTGCCGGTATTGCGATTTCCAACCCCAGGATCAGGCAGGTGTTTGATCAATGGAGTAATCTTAATACAGATGCTTTGCTTTCCAATCTCGAAAAAAATCAGGAACTGAAATCACTCCTGTTGCAGGAAACACCGTGGGTGTTGCAATCTCAGGATGAAACAGAACGAAAAAAGCGCATCGCACTTTTGTTCGACCTTAACAGGATGCGTAATGAAATGGATGCAGCCATCATGCGACTTCAGCAACTGCAGTCATCAAATGGCGGCTGGTCGTGGTTTGCAGGCGGACCAGATGATCGTTACATCACGCAATACATTGTTACAGGCATAGGTCATCTGACATATTTGAAATTGAGTCCTGTAGATGAGCGAATAAACAGCATGACGACCACTGCCATTCCTTATCTCGATAACCGGATTCGTGAAGATTATGAAAACCTGATCCGTTATAAAACAAAATTGGATCAGAATAACTTAAGCTATTTCACAGCTCAGTATTTATATGCTAGAAGTTATTTCAACGACATTCCTGTGCAACCGGAAAATAAAAAAGCAGTTGAATATTATAATGCACAAGCTCAGCGCTACTGGACTTCACAAAGTATTTATGCGCAGGGCATGATTGCATTGGCATTGTATCGCATGAATGATAAAAAAACACCGGTTGCCATTATCAAATCACTGAAAGAAAATTCTATCACGAATGAAGAACTGGGTATGTACTGGAAAAATAATAATGGTGGTTACTATTGGTACCAGGCACCTATTGAAACACAGGCATTACTTATTGAAGCATTTGATGAAGTTGCAGATGATGCAATATCAGTTGACAACATGAAGCTGTGGTTGCTGAAACAAAAACAAACCAACGACTGGAAGACAACCAAAGCAACTGCCGAAGCTGTTTATGCATTGCTGCTTCGCGGAAGTTCGTGGCTGATGAATGAACCGGAAATTACTGTGTCACTTGGAAATACAATTGTTGATCTCGGCAAACAGCTAACACAGGCAGGCACAGGTTACTTTGAAACAAATTGGAAAGAAAACGAGATCACTCCGCAGATGGGCAATATTAAAGTGACGAGAAGCAGTGCTGATAATGGTGTGAGCTGGGGCGCTGTCTATTGGCAATACTTTGAGCAGTTGGATAAAATCACGACTTCCGTCAACGGAACCATCACGCCACTTTCATTGCAAAAGAAATTATTTCTGCAACGAAACAGCGCGACCGGTCCTGTAATGGAACCGATCACCACTTCTACTTCATTAAAACCCGGTGATCTTGTTAAAGTACAGATTGAATTGCGTGTTGATCGCGACATGGAGTATGTTCACATGAAAGATCTTCGCGCTGCTTGCTTCGAGCCAATCAACGTATTAAGTGGTTATCAGTGGCAGGATGGATTGGGTTATTATGAAGAAACAAAAGATGCAAGCACGAACTTCTTCTTCGATCATTTGTCAAAAGGCACTTACGTATTTGAATATCCGTTGCGTGTTCAATTGAGAGGAGATTTCTCTAATGGAATCACAACCATTCAATGTATGTATGCGCCGGAGTTTACCAGTCATTCAGAGGGTGTGAGAGTTGTGGTAAAGTAATCCTGTACGGATTCCAGATAGCTGAAAAGAAGTGTTGAGTTGCCATAGTGATGTTGATTCATAATAGTTATTTCATTTTTTCAGCCCAACAATACGATCAATATTTTTTTCAAGCCCATCTCATTATTAATCTTTACTCCGCGATATTCAGTTGCTGCTTCTAAAGCACGCCACACGTCCAATCCCTCCTGCCCTTCCGAATAAAAAAATCCACGCCGCTTAAAGTATTCCGCTAAATATTCCTGCTCCGTTTGTCCCGGTGTAGGAATGAAGATGGCTTTGCTCCCAAGTGTTGCGAGATCCATAATAGTGGTGTATCCGGGACGGGAGATGATGATTTCGGAAGAAAGTATGGCGGTGTTGAGTGCTTCGGTTAACAGGTAATCTACCTGTGTGAAATTTTCTGAAATGCTAACGGCTTGATTCGATCCTTCAGCCATGCCGCGAACAAGAAACACTTTAAGCGGATGATTAGAGTTTCGATGAACAAATTCAGTTTCAATTTGGAACAACTGTTCTATCAATAATTTTTCAAGCAGCGTGCGTTGTGGTTCCGGTCCGGAAAGTAAGAGCAGGAGATCGTATTTCTTTTTTTCTTCCCGGCAGGTGAATCGTGAAACAGGGCCAATGAAAATTGCATTTTTGGGTAAAGGATATTTGTGTGATAATTCACCGGAAAGATTATCAGTGCCTTCAAAATCAGGAATCCAGCAAGCATCAAATTTTGACATGAAGTAATGATTAATGCCATTGATGAAGGATTCCAGCCATACAATATTTTTGGGAAGTTTGATGCCTGTTTGATGGGTGATCAAAACAGACTTTATTTTTTTAGAGTATAAACCATAACGGTTATCGGAAATAACGGCATCAATTTCTTCTTCAGTAATTATTTTTTTTAATTGTTTATGTTCCTTAATAACGGAAGCAATCAGTTGAGGTAATTGTAGCAGTAACTTTAAAGTAAGGCTTCCTTTTTCGTGATAACGGATTTCAGAGCCTGGTAAACGAATGCATTTTAATTCCGGAAATTCTTTTTGTAATAACTCCAATGCACGTCCATCAGCGGCGATGATTACTTCCGCTCCGAGGTTTTTCAGTTCCCGTATAATCGGAATGCAGCGGGCCGCATGTCCGAGTCCCCAGTTGAGCGGGGCGACGAGGATTTTTTTGGTTGGTTTCAAGATTTGATAAAAATAGAACGCGGATTTTTAGGATGGTCAGGATTATTCAGGATCTGGATTTATTTGATCAATGTTGTTTGATGGAAAAATTGCCAAATAATGTCGCCCCGCTGGAGCGGTCTGAACTAACAATGCGTTATTATCGCCCGCTGGGGCTAATGATGTCAGTTTTTTTTGATTCTAAATCCGATATTTACCAAATGATGATCAGAAAAACAGGGTGCTATTTATTATTCTTGTTGCTAGCTAGCAGCTTAATGAGCAGTTGCATCTTCAAGAAAAAATGCCAGACTTGTCCTTCATTTTCCCACGCTGATAGACAGGTTCCACTTTCCTCTCCGGTGCAAACTCCATTGCCTGCTTATATGACTTGCATTTCCCGATAGGTTATTTCAATCAGACTTACAACGCTTTTGATAAACTTTGAATAGCGCAAATTCTTCGTGGTAAGTACGTGCATTGGCTAAGTTTCAATTTGTAATTGTAATGTTCAAATTGCATCTTTTCCAAAGGTGACCAAGATCATTTTCACCTCTCACAGAATTTGCTAACTTGCGCTATTTAAACTCAATCTAAATAAGAAAGTGAATAAGAATCGTTCGGTACTTCCGCTTGGCAAAATGAAGGAAGGCGAATCCGGTGTAATAGTGGAACTGGAAAGAGGTGATCTTTCGCTGAAGCTGATGGAAATGGGATTTCTTCCCGGAGAAAAAATTTTCGTGGATAAAATCGCGCCACTTGGTGATCCGATATCTGTTAAAATAGGCACTTATTTACTGAGTCTGCGTAAAGAAGAGGCCAACGCAGTATTGGTACGTTCTGCTTCGCTTGTCACATAACCTATTTGCTTAGGTGTAAATGATGGTAATTTTTTCGCTCATCACGTTACAACCGTTTCCGGTGGATGAATGAAAATAATGCGGGTAATAAATATTTTTTTCGTGTAGCGAAGGAACATTCAATAATTAACCTGAGCAACTAACAACTGTTTACCGAGAACGACATAGTATTCTTTAAATAGTACGTGCAATAACTGACGAAGGACTGAAGCTTGAAGAAGAACTTAAAAATTGCGTTAGTAGGAAATCCAAATTGTGGCAAGTCGTCGCTTTTTAATGCATTGACAGGCCTGCGGCAAAAGGTTGGAAACTTCGCAGGAGTTACAGTCGATAAAAAGACGGGCTATGTTTCGCTGTCAAAAGATCTTGCCGCCAATGTGATAGACCTGCCCGGGACTTACAGTCTTTATCCACGCCGCATTGATGAATTCATCACGTTTGATGTTTTGCTGAATCCGGATAATGAATCACATCCGGATCTATTGGTGATTGTAGCAGATGCATCCAACCTGAAGCGCAACCTGCTCTTTTGCTCTCAGATTATTGATCTGAAAATTCCCACCATTATCGCGTTGAACATGATGGACGTAGCCCGTAAAAACGGACTGGCCATTGACACACAGCAACTCGCTGTCGATCTAGGCGTGAAAGTAATTCCGATCAATGCACGTGAAGGAAAAGGCATCAACGACCTGAAGCGCGCTATTCAAACAACGATACCTGTTCCTGATAAGAATTTTGTGGAGGTAAAACCACTTTGTCCGGAAGTGATTGATGGCGTGAAAGAAATAACGGGTGTTACCAGCGACTATACCGCCTTCCAGATTGCCTGTCACTACATCAATATTTTTTGTTTCAATGTGGAACAGAAAGGCCGCATCAAACGCCTCCTGGAACAACACCAGTTTGCGATGGCTAAGCTGCAGGGAGAAGAAATTTTACAGCGGTACGAAAAGATAAATCCTATACTCGACCGTTGCACTTCACAAGATCAAAGCAGGCAACAGGCGCTTGACACAACAGCCCGGATTGACGCAGTGTTATTGCATCCGGTGTATGGTTACCTGATCTTTCTGCTCATTTTCTATTTCGTTTTCCAGGCCATTTTTTCCTGGGCTACTTACCCGATGGAAGCCATTGGAACTGCATTTAGCTTTATGCAGGAAACACTGCATAAATCATTGCCGCAAAATCTTTTCACCAACTTATTAGTAGAAGGTGTGCTGGCCGGAATTGGAGGCATCGTGGTTTTTATTCCGCAAATCATGTTGCTCTTCGGATTCATTTCTATCCTGGAAGATACCGGATATATGACACGGGTGAGTTTCCTGATGGACAGGCTGATGCGCAAAGTGGGTATGAGTGGAAAATCAACTTTGCCATTGGTAAGCGGAATGGCCTGCGCAGTGCCGGCGATTCTTTCAACACGTGGCATTGAAAACTGGAAAGACCGCATTATCACCATCATGGTAACTCCTTTAATGAGCTGTTCGGCCCGGCTTCCTGTATATGCTTTGCTGATCAGCTTCATCGTTCCTGATGAAAGAATTTTTGGTTTCATGAACCTGAAAGGGTTGGCCATGCTCGGACTCTATTTATTGGGATGGGTGATGGCATTGTTGGCAGCCTTGGTGATGAAACTGATCATTAAAGCAAAAGAGAAAAGTTATTACCTGATGGAACTTCCGATTTACCGAAGGCCGCGTTGGGGAAATGTAGGACTTACAATGATTGAGAAAGCGAAAGTGTTTGTATTGGATGCAGGAAAAGTAATCATCACTATTTCCATCATTCTTTGGTTCCTCGCTTCATTTGGTCCGGGAAATTCTATGAGGACATTGGAAGAAAAATATGCGCTGATTCATCCTACTGATCAACTTTCGCAAACTGAATTGAACAACAGGTTGCAAGCCGAAAAATTAGGTGCTTCCTTCGCCGGACACATCGGACATTTTATAGAGCCGGTGATCAGACCGCTTGGATTTGACTGGAAAATTGGCATTGCGCTGATCACATCTTTTGCAGCAAGGGAAGTATTTGTTGGCACCATGTCAACCATTTATAGTGTCGGTTCTTCGCAGGATGCCGACTTTGAAGCCATTCGTGATCGCATGCGAAATGAGATTGATCCTGCAACGGGACAACATGTTTACAGTGCTGCAACCGCTTTTTCACTCATGATCTTTTTTGCTTTTGCCATGCAATGCATGAGTACGGTAGCTGTGGTTAAACGCGAAACAAGATCATGGAAGTGGCCGCTGATTCAGATCGCGTATATGACCGGACTCGCTTATTTATCAAGTCTGCTGGTGTATCAGTTGATGAAATGAAGGTTAGATTTATGCTCCTCAAAGACTGCTAAATAATTTGAGGACATCATACAAATCATCAGTGTTATGTAACTCTTGAATTGACACAACTGTGGCGGGATTTGCATTTAACAATAACCTTGAGATCACAGGAAATGAACCTGCCAAAGTTTAAGTAGAATCCCATTCGTTGCATGTTTCCGGCCTATTAGTAATTTCGACATTCCAAAATCAACCTTCCGTGGCAACACACCAATTTCAATCAATCACTGAATTCTATCCGTACTATCTTTCTGAACACCGGAAGACTTCTACGCGGACAATGCATTTTATTGGAACGGCTTTGCTGATCGCCTGTTTTATTTATACACTAATTACAGCAAAATGGATGTTGCTATTGCTGATTCCGGTATTAGGCTATGGTTTCGCCTGGGTTTCGCATGCATTTATAGAACGAAATAAACCTGCAACCTTCACTTATCCGATATTTAGTCTGCAATCGGATTTTATCATGTTCTGGCACATGCTTACAGGTAAGATAGGTGATCAAATGGCGGAAGCGAAAAAAAAATATCCTGTTATCGATAAATGATTCCTGAATTAAAAACTGAAGCAACTGAGTGATCAAAACAATAATTACTTCACTTCAATAAAAAAATAAAAACCATCGCATGTGCAGAATGATAGCCAAAGTAAGCCATGAATCAACTTCCATATTGAATGAAATGCTTCATTGTCCTACTTCTTTAAAATTCCTTTCTCAAAATGGTCGCCAACCGGAAACGCCGTGGGAACGTGGTGAACACAATGATGGATGCGGAATTGCATTTATCAATAATGGCCTGATTGAAATCCATAAACGTGACAGGGCGAATTCCTGGGATGAGAGTTACCAGTCAATTGTAAGAGAAGCGCGTTCCACTTTTTTCATTGCACACAATCGCCTTGCTTCAAAAGGTCTGAATGCATCGCTGGATGGTGCACATCCATTCTTTTATCAACCCGGAAAAACACCTTATGCATTCAGTCACAATGGAACGATACATTCTTATCATGAGGAGGCGAAAAAAGCCGGCACTTCAGATTCAAAAATTTTTCTTCAGCACTTAGTGGATGAACAGGAAAAACATCCGCAAAGAAGTATGGAACGAATTGTAACTGCTGTTGCAAAAGAAAAATCCTACAATTCAATATGTGCCTTTTTACTTCGTCCGGACAGGTTGCAGGTGTGGAGAATTTATAATGATTCCATTCCGGAGCAAGTAGAAACATTTGAAGCATACTACACCCTTTATCTTTCATTACGTGAAGGTGCTGCTGTTATTTCTTCAGAGCCGCTGGATGAAGGCAACTGGCAATTGCTGCCGAACAAAACATTTCTGACGTTGAAACCATCAAACGGATCGTTGCAGATAAATTATACTGCATTGAATTTCTAACCCTGATTTCTCCCGGGAAAAATCACGTTCACTGCCAAATCCGGAACAGGCTAATAATTATTGAACACTCCTGAAGTAACCATCACCGGCATTACTATAACCATCTTTAGCGGGTGAGGAACCATTCATTCCCTTCTTCGCAACCACCATTCCCACTGAAACATACATGAGCTGACTTGACTTTGCATAATCAGGAATGTTTTTGATATATGGAGCTGTTGGCGTTGTAAATGTCAACCCACCCTTATAATTCAGGAAGTCATCGAGATAATATTTGTAGCGAATGTAAAAACCCTGGCGAAATTTAACCTCCGCAAGCAGGGAGGGATTAAATATATTGACCCGGTCGGAGAACCATTCAATATTTTTAACTTTTGAATAATCAGGAATGATTATTTTTTGTTTATACGCAAACATCATTTCCAGTTCACCTCCCAGTCCGATATTCATGTTTTTGCTGAAATTTCCAATTTTAATCACCAATGGCAAACCTAATCCGTATGCACGTTCTTTGATCTGATAATCTTCTGCAGTATGAGTGATCATACCTACGTTTCGCAGATCAAGCCCCGTATAAAATCCCAGTGTATTATTAAAATCGAAGTGCAATTGTTGCCCGAAGTTAAAAACAGGAGAAAAGCGGACAATATTATTCAGGTTCTCGTCCCCGGCATCAACACTTCCCCAAGAAAAAATAGTCTCACCGGCAGAAGCTGTATACACATTAGTTGTGGAAGAACCTGACTGCGCTCTAACAGATGTAACGCCGAAAATCATTACAATTAGGACAAACAGAATGGATGTAACTCGCATGATTTTTTCTTTGCAAGATATATATTATCCCCGAAAATCAAAAGTGCTTATTGCATAGCCGGACATATAACTTCCCACAACAAGAACACTGCTGTTACATTTAAATCAGCCATCATAATTTCATAATGAAATGTTGTTATGCATTGTGCCAGCGTGGACTTCGCTTCAACACCTTTTTATACACAGGACAACCTTCAACATGCGCTCCTTTTAAATAGCCAATGCTCATGAGGAACTCATTTACAATTTCACCACCGGTAAATTTGAAAGTTTGTCTGAACACGTTCACCCATTCATCTTTTGATTTAGGATGATGAAGATTGAGCCAGTTCTTAAAGGAACCGTGTTCTTTCTGAATCACCTTCAACCGTTTTGCATTTTCAATGGCAGCGGCAACCTTCAGCCTGTTTCTGATAATTCCCGCATCATTCAGCAGACGAGTCACATCCTTTTCCTTATACGATGCGACCTTCTCAATCTTAAAACCATGAAAGGCACGCCGGAAATTTTCTTTCTTGTTTAAAATAGTGGTCCAGGAAAGGCCTGCCTGGTTAATCTCCAACATCAATCGTTCAAACAAAGCATTGTCATCATCTATCGGAAATCCATACTCTGAATCGTGGTATTTCTTATGGACATTATCCGGTTCCATGCTTTCAACTACTTCACAATAGGAAGAGGCCATGAGCTTGATTGTGTTTTGTAAGAAGGTTTGTTAGAAAACAAAGTCGTTTCGTCAGGAAAAATACACGATTCATCTGAATGTTTGCAGTAACATTGACTGCTGAATAGGTATTTTGTTCTTTCTTAAATGACCATTCATATGAACAACGATCAAATTTTCAGTGCTGTAAGCATGCTGGCACTTTGCAGTTGGCTGTTACTGATTATTGCGCCATACCGCAAATTGACGGAGAAAATAATCTTCAGTGGCATCATCGCGATCTTGTCCATACTGTATGTTTATTTGATTGTATTTCACATCAGGGAAGCGCCTGATGGCGGATTCAATTCCTTAAATGAAGTCGCCCTTCTTTTTAAGAATCCTGCATTACTATTGGCAGGCTGGATACATTATCTTGCCTTTGACCTGCTTGCAGGTCTATTCATCGTAAATAATGCACGGCAGCATCAGATCAATCGCTGGATACTTATACCCTGCCTGCTGCTTACTTTTATGTTTGGTCCATGCGGCTTGCTCCTGTATGTTTTGATCCGCACTTATAAAGCAAGGCAATACATCACCACCAATTTTTAGACTATGACAACATCTTTTTTTACCGAATTATTGAACCGTAACCGCGTATTGGCCATTTTCGGATTGCTGAATTTTGCTGCAGGTGCATTGATGCTTGTGCTGATGCAGTTTGATCATACCGAATTGCTTGGCATTAACAGATGGATCAAACCTTTCAAATTTTTCATCTCCGTTGCCATCTGGAGCTGGTCGATGGCCTGGTATCTTGTGTATCTTAAAAAACAACGGGCAGTAACCATCTACAGTTGGATGTTCATCATTTTGATGACCGTGGAACAATCAGCCATCGCAGGACAGGCGGCGAGAGGTGTTCCATCTCACTTTAATGTCGCCACTGCATTTGACGGAATGATATTTTCCATCATGGGCATCGTGATCTTAACCGTAACGGTGTGGACTTTATGCATGGGGATTCTGTTCTTCCTTCAAAAAGAATTTACCATTCCAATGAGCTATGTGTGGGGAATACGGCTGGGCATTCTACTTTTTTCAATTTCCTGTTTTGAAGGCGGTTATATGGCTGCGCGTCTTTCGCATTCAGTGGGTGGTGCTGACGGCGGTCCCGGCCTGCCATTATTAAACTGGAGTACTGCATTCGGTGATTTGCGGGTAGCGCATTTTATGGGCTTACACGCTTTGCAGTTTTTACCATTGTTTGGCTATTGGATATCTCAGAAAGACATTGTGAGAAGCGTTTCACATACGCTCCTTTTTTCAATTGCTTATTTCATTACCTGGTTATTGCTTTTAACAGAAGCCTTGAATGGAATGCCTTTGATTGCATCTCAGTATTAATCACCTCGCAACTGTCGCTAAGAATTTATATTCCGCTGCTGCGCAATCTTGTGATGCATCAATGCGGCAATATTTTTCGCTCTTGATATGGCTTCTTCTGACGTTTTTCCGGAGAAGAGTTCATGCACTGTTTCTTCCCACAACTTCAGCCATTGATCAAAATGCGCCTTTTCCAGCTTAATTTTTTTATCAAGATGAAAGTGCTTTTCCATAGGATTGCTGTTGTAACCGGCCACACCCAATAAGGTCGAACTCCAGAATGCATACATGACAGGCATATGCTTCTCCCAGGAGAGATCAGCTATTTCCGTAAAAATAAATCCGATGACCGGATCAACCAACACTTTGCGGTAGAAGGCATCAACCAGTATTCTAATGTCAGATTCATCATTAATATCTTTCATCTGCATTTCATCCTTGTGTCAGCAAACATAAACTATCTTCTAAAGCTGATACCGAATGTTTTTTGTTCACCGGAATTTCAAATTCGTCATACTGATTTAAAATGGTATTGGTATCGACATCATTGTAGGCTACTTTTCCTTCCAGCACTGTGATTTTGGTGGGAACATGCGCCTGGTGTTCTTTTAAAACCATTCCTTTCTTAAAACCCATAACCAGCACTTTAAAATGATCATTCTTATGTAATGCTTTGGCAACAGGGTTGGTTGCATTTTGCAACTGCGATCTTATTTCGTTGATGGTCATGTGTGAATTTTATATGGTTGTTTTTAAAACCCATTGATCTGATAACAGTAACAAAGCACGAAGTGGGTGAATCTTAAATCCTCCGATGCTCATAGCTATTATTTATGAAGGAGAAATAAAATTGTTTCACGAATTAAACGGAGCGATGCAGAACTGATTGGCTCCAAGATACCAATAAAGAATCGCTATTGATTCAATCGCATTGTGTACATTTCACCATGGATCAATCTTCCTTTTTGCTTTACGGCGCCAATGGTTATACCGGTGAATTAATTGCGCGTTTCGCCAGGCAATATCAACTGCAACCCATACTGGCCGGAAGAAATGCAGCAACCATTCAACCGCTTGCTGCAAAACTAAATCTGCCTTTCAAAATTTTTAGTCTTGATGATACAACAGCATTGCTGAATGCCTTGCGTGAAGTAACAGTGGTCGTAAATGCTGCAGGTCCATTTGCATTAACTGCAAAAAAAATGGTGGATGCCTGTTTGCAAACTGGCACGCATTATCTTGATATCAATGGTGATATCGCACTGTTTGAGTTGTTGAAAAAGCTCGATGCTGCAGCCAAAGAAGCCGGCATCATGGTGATGCCGGGTGTAGGTTTTGATGTGGTGCCTACAGATTGCATGGCTTTATTCCTCAAGAAATTACTGCCTGATGCCAATAGCCTTAAATTGGCTTTTGCCACCCTCGGTGGTGGAATTTCACACGGCACAGCAACTACAATGACAACTAAACTAGGCGAAGGCGGTGCGATGAGAAAAAACGGAGTGATTGTGCGAGTTCCTTTGGGCGATAAAGGAATGGAAATTGATTTTGGCAGGAAGAAATTATTTGCGATGCGTATTCCCTGGGGTGATATTTCGACAGCACATTTCACAACCGGCATTCCGGACATTGAAACATATACGAACATTCAACCTGCCATTTACAGGGCATTAAAATTTCAGTCTTTTTACAATTGGTTGCTGAGAACTTCAAAAGTGCGCAGTTTCGTGAGCAGGAAAATTAATGCACGTGCTGCCGGACCATCTGATGCACAACGTAATGAAGCCATTTGCCTTATCTGGGGACAAGTCAGCAACGCAACAGGTAAAAGTGTAACAGCAAGAATGAGCGGACCGGAAGGTTACACCCTAACATTCATTACTACCTTGCTCATCACTCAGAAAGTTTTACATGGAGAATTGAAAATTGGTTATCAGACACCTGCTGCAGTGTATGGTGAAAACATGGTATTGGAAGTTCCGGGTATGAAAAGAGAAATTGTGTACGACAAACTAAAAGAATAAAATTCCAGGCTGTCTTAACGAATAAATACCAGGCAGATCGTCGGCGTTTGTTTTCTGTTTACAGGACTGTATCCATTACCAAATGTTAAAAAATAGTTGCCCGCAAAGTCGCACGCAAGCAAAGGAAACAGGCTGTTTAACTTTGCGTGCTTTGTGCCTTTGCGGTAAAAAACAAAATGACAGAAATGTCATATACTCAATGGAAGCATATCCTTACACTACTTCATATTTCCTTTTACTTTTGTTTCATTAAGTCCCATGCTACCATTTCATAAAATTGCGGCTGAAGATATTCAGCATTTTGAATCTATCTGCGGAGTCATTCAGGTAATGACTGATGAAACTGCTTTGTTTCATTACAGTCATGATGAAACAGAAGATTTAAAGTTCCTGCCGGAGATTGTACTCAAACCCTCATCAGCATCAGAGATCAGCTCTATAATGCGTTACTGCAATGAGAAAAATATCTGTGTAACACCAAGAGCAGCGGGCACCGGTTTAAGTGGTGGTGCATTGCCGGTTTCAGGAGGAGTTATTCTTTCGATTGAACGATTGAATAAAATACTTTTTATTGATGAACGCAATCACCAGGTTACGGTAGAACCAGGTATGATTACGCAAGTGTTACAGGAAGCTGTAAAAGAAAAAGGATTGTTTTATCCGCCTGACCCCGCCAGCCGTGGCTCTTGTTTTATTGGTGGAAACATTGCAGAAAATTCCGGTGGACCGAAAGCAGTGAAATACGGTGTGGTAAAAGATTATGTATTGAATTTGGAAGTTGTACTGCCGAATGGGGAAATAATAATGACGGGTGCCAATGTATTAAAAAATGCAACCGGTTATAACCTCACGCAATTGATGGTGGGCAGTGAAGGAACGCTGGGTATTGTAACAAAAATTGTGTTGCGGTTAATTCCACATCCGCAGTATGACTTACTGATGCTGGTGCCCTTTCGAAATGCTGTACAGGCCTGTGAAAGCGTTAACGCAATATTCAGGGAAGGAATCATTCCATCTGCCATGGAGTTTATGGAACGTGATGCTATTGACTGGACCATGCGTTTTGCAAATGTTCCACCTATTCCTATTGCAGAAGATGTGCAGGCACATCTGTTAATTGAAGTGGATGGCAATGATCCTGATCAGTTGTTTAAAGAGATGGAAAAAATCACCGCTGTTGTTTCACTGTTTGATGTCGGGGATATTTTGTTTGCCGAATCAGCACAGCAAAAATCGGATCTCTGGAAGATGCGTCGCAGTGTTGCAGAAGCAGTGAAATCAAATTCAGTTTATAAGGAAGAAGATACAGTAGTGCCACGCGCAGAATTACCCAAATTATTGCAAGGTGTGAAGGCTATTGGAAAGAAGTACGGTTTCAAATCAGTTTGCTATGGACATGCCGGCGATGGCAATCTTCATGTAAATATTATTAAGGATGAAATGGTCGAACAGGAATGGTCAGAAAAACTGCCGCAAGGCATCCGTGAAATTTTTCAACTCTGTGTTCAATTAGGCGGTACGATTTCCGGCGAGCATGGTATTGGCTGGGTACAAAAGCCATACATGGATGTAGCTTTCACTCCCACTCAATTGAACCTGATGATGCAGATCAAAAATGTTTTTGATCCAAACGGCATTATGAATCCCGGAAAAATCTTTCCGGATTAGTTTATTTACTTTTGTATTAACAAAATTTTCATACTGAAATCATGAAAAATCTCAGGCACCATTTGACCGCTTTGTTTCTTGTGGTTTTTATTTGTGCTGCCAATGCGCAAAATGCTGAAATGATGGGTAGCCCTAAGGTTCCATTCAAGGATCGCATTTTTGTTGGCGGCAATTTCGGACTCACCTTTGGCACCATCACCAATATTGAAATAGCTCCTACTTTCGGTTATATGCTTAAACCTAACTGGTCTGCAGGAGTCGGCGTCAGGTATTCCTATTATCAGGACAATTTTTACAATCCGCCCTATAAAACAAATATTTACGGCGGACTTCTGTTCACCCGTTATGTGGTTTATAAAGGATTATTTCTCGAAGCAAATTTTGAAGGGAATAATTTCGATGTTTACAAATTTGATCCTGTAACAGAACTATACTATCCTGAACGCGACTGGATACCTTCGCTATTGTTAGGAGGAGGTTATTCGCAGCCGATGGGAGCGAACTCCGCTTTTTTCATCAGTATTTTGTATGATGTATTGCAAAACAATTACAGTCCCTATTATGGTGTGCCGATTATTCGTGCAGGATTTGGAATAGGTTTGTAAATTTGGTAATGAAGTTTGTCAGGTTATAAATTTGAGTACCCTGTTAAAAAACGGGTTGTTATTTTCTGTCTGCTATCCAAGCAAAACAAGCGTATCAGTTTTTCGCCGACATTTTCCGGTTTTATTATTTGATAGTCCTGATACTATTTTTTCAGTGATTGCTATTCTTCATTAAACAATAACAAACTTTTATTTATTTTCATTGCAACAATACCAAACGCCATGATTGAATTCACCCGTATTTTTGATGTGATTACATATCAACAGAAAAACTTTCCCAAGGTCGATTGCCTTTGCGGAAAAGTAAATGGCCAATGGGTCCGGCACAATACCCATACAGTAGTGGATTATATGAACAATGTGAGCATGGCGTTGATAGGATCCGGTATAAAAAAAGGAGATGCGATATCTATTATCGGGAATAACAGACCGGAGTGGAATTTTGTTGATTTAGGTATCATGCAGGTTGGTGCGGTTACCGTTCCCATTTATCCGACTATCAGTGAAGAGGATTATGTGTATATCCTGAACAATGCGGAAGTGAAGATGCTGTTCGTATCATCGCAGGAGTTATATGAGAAAATGACAACGATAAAAAGCAGGATTCCTTCGTTGCTGGAAATTTTCACGTTTGACCTGGTGGAAGGTGCTGTTCATTGGAAAGAATTCCTGAAGCGCGCGGTGCATTGTGATATCAGTGAGGTGATGGCTGTTAACGCGACAATTGATCAGCACGATATTGCCTGCATGATTTATACTTCCGGAACTACAGGTTTTCCCAAAGGGGTAATGCTCTCTCATTATAATGTAGTGGAAAATATGAAGTCGGTTTTTGATGTGCTCCCGATCAATGAAAAACAAACATCGCTCAGCTTCTTGCCATTGAATCATGTCTTTGAAAAACTGGTGATCTATTGCTATTTCATGAAAGGTGTTTCTGTGTATTATGCAGAAAGCATGGATACCATCGGTGAGAATTTGCGCGAAGTAAAACCACATTTTTTTACGTGTGTGCCGCGCCTGCTCGAAAAAGTTTATGAGCGTATTGTAAGTAAAGGATTGGAGTTGAGCGGTGCAAAAAAAGCACTTTTTTTCTGGGCACTTCGCGTTGGTGAGCAATGGGATGGCCAACGGAATCAGGGTTCATGGTACCATCTTAAATTGAAGCTTGCAAGAAAACTGGTTTTCAGCAAATGGAAAGAAGCATTAGGCGGGAATATATTTGCAATCTGTTCTGGAGCTGCACCATTAAATGCAAAGATCGGAAAGGTGTTTACCGCAGCAGGTATTACCGTGATGGAAGGTTATGGACTTACGGAAACTTCGCCTGTAATTTCTGTGAACCGTTATAATTTTGAAGACAACATGTTAGGAACAGTAGGACCACTTGTACCGGGTGTTCAGGTAAAAATTGCAGAAGACGGGGAGATTTTATGCAAAGGCCCGAACATCATGGTTGGCTATTATAAACTTCCTGATAAGACTGAGGAAGCAATTGACAAAGAGGGATGGTTTCATACCGGCGATATCGGTGAATTTGTGAATGAAAAATTTTTAAAGATCACTGACAGGAAGAAAGAACTCTTTAAAACTTCGGGGGGCAAATATGTTGCTCCGCAACCCCTGGAGAATAAATTCAAAGAATCCTTTTTTATCGAACAGATGATGGTGATTGGCGACGGACGCAAGTTTGTATCTGCACTCATCGTTCCATCCTTCACCAACCTTAAATCCTGGTGTGAGAAAAGCGGACTGCTGTGCAATACCAATGAAACGATGATACGCGATCAGAAAGTGCTGGAAAAATATCAGCAGGTTGTGGATGAAAAAAACAAAGAGTTCGGACATACAGATCAGATTAAAAAATTCCGTTTGATGCCGGATGAATGGACTGTTCCTGGCGGACAACTCACTCCCACCATGAAGTTGAAACGGAAAGTTATTATTGAGAAATACAGGAATTTGATTGAGGGGATGTATGGGGATTAGAGGGTTAGATGGCTTTATGGCTATAGGGTTACACTGATACATTGTTGCATTGTTAAATTGTTGAATTGTTGCTGCCAAGCCGTAGAGTATTTGTCAGAATTAATTCAAGCCTTCATTTTTACTCCTGGATATGTTTCGGCTTCGCCGAACAATTAAACAATTAAACAATTAAACAATTTACCCATTTAGCCCTATAACATTCATCAGCACACAATCTGCATTTCCTATCCCAATTTCCCAATCCCGATAATTAAACTATCTTTGCCGCCATTATAGAGATGGACTTTGTCCTGACGATTAAAAGATCTCCGCATCTACTCGCAGCTTACTTTCTCCCTCTCCTCAATACGCAGCAAAGCATAATTGCTCATGAGCAAGGATGAATGGCTTTGCGCATTCACGATTAAAAGATTAACACATTAACATGTCATTTGAAGCATTGAATCTTTCCGCGCCAATTTTAACAGCGCTGAAATCGAAAGGGTATGTACAACCCACTTCTGTACAAAAACAAGCGATACCGGTTATTATAGAAGGCCGCGATATATTCGGAAGCGCACAAACAGGATCCGGAAAAACAGCTGCGTTCGCACTTCCGTTATTGCAATTAATGAGCACAAAACCGGCCACTCACAGAGGTGTACGTACTTTAGTATTGGCGCCAACAAGAGAACTGGCACTCCAGATCGCAGATAGTTTTCGTGATTATGGAAAGCACCTTGGACTGAAACACGTAACCATTTTTGGTGGTGTTTCCCAACATGCACAAACAACTGCATTGCGCAATGGTGTTTCTATTATTGTAGCCACTCCGGGCCGTTTACTGGATCTGATGGATCAGGGCTTTGTGAAACTGAATGATGTTGAGTTCCTGGTGCTGGATGAAGCAGATAAAATGTTTGACATGGGCTTTATCAAAGACATCAAGAAGATTGTCGCTAAAGTTCCAGCGAACCGTCAGACTTTATTCTTTTCCGCCACTTTACCACCTGAAATAAAGCAACTGGCTGCATCATTGCTTCGTCAACCCGTAACGGTTGAAGTAAAGCCTGTTGCTGGCTCAGAAGTTTTGGTGGAGCAGAAGTTGTATTACGTAGATAAAATCAACAAGACTGCTTTGCTTTGCGATTTGCTGAAAGAAGAAAAAATCCACCAGGCATTGGTCTTCACACGCACCAAGCATGGAGCAGATAAACTGGTAAAAGCTTTAGCACTGAAAGGAATCCGCGCCTCCGCCATTCATGGTAATAAAGCACAAAATGCCCGTCAACGCGCATTGGATGATTTCAAAACCAAACGCATTACCATACTTGTTGCCACCGATGTTGCATCACGTGGTATTGATGTAAAAGAACTTCCTTACGTATTCAATTATGACTTGCCGGATCAGGCAGATTCCTATACGCATCGTATCGGCCGCACAGGTCGGGCAGGTGCCAGCGGATTTGCATTTTCATTTTGCAGCGCTGATGAAAGAATGTTATTGAAAGATGTTCAGAAAGCAACCGGCAAACAGATTCCCGTAGCAGAACATGCATACATGATGAATATGAACCAGCCTGTTAACCAAAAGGAAGTTGCTTCATCGCCATCACATTCACGTTCTTCCAACAACAGTAACACCTTCAGTAAACGCAGAAGGTTTTCGAGGTATTGATATTTTATTGAGGAAATAATTAAAACCACAACCTGCATTCGTAAGCAGGTTGTGGTTACTGCTTCCTTTAAGGACTTTCTCTGCAACCGCTCCATTTACAAAGGAAACTCGAGCGCTTCGGTCCGCGCAGATCAAGTGAAGCCCGGAGCGTGGATATTGTCATTGCTGTAAATCAAATGATCATTGCAAAACTATTGATCAGAAGGGATTTATATTTTCCGGTTTAAATGCCATACTCTTTTTTCAAACCTTCTACCACTTCAGCCACTGCGGGACAAATCATCGTGTTATGATAGGTAATTCCAAGCTTCTGAATAATTTTTCGCTGTTGCGTATGTGGATAGTCGCGGCAGGCAGCAGGACGATCTTCATAGACTGAACAATAATTATCCGCACCTAAAAAGGACAGGGCATTTTCTTGAAAATATAATCATTGTCTTCATCAATCCGGAGGAATTGCTCAGTGAAATCTGCCGGTCGCAGGTTGAAGTGTTTGGCAAGCCGGTCAATGTCTTTCCCCAATAATAATGGTCCCGTAGTGCGGCAGCAATTAGCACACTTCAGGCAATCAATATGTTCGAATGCCGCATCATGCAGTTGATTGGTGATAACATCAAGATCAGCAGGTTTTAGTTTCTTCAGACGATCGAGGAATTTTTTATTCTCCTTTCGCTTGCTTTTTGCATTTTCAATTTGCTTCAGGTAATCCGGCTCCATCACCTTTTTGTTTTATTGTGAATTGAGACGTAATTACAATTACATCCCAAAGAATAATTCAATCATCACCATTTCCATTTGTAAAAAAAATCAGCGTTGATCAGATGTTGTTTACCTGGCCCTTTTGAAAATGAATACTTGTCTCTCAGAAGTTCCCTTGAAATTATTTAATTGCTCCTGCCAGAAAAAATTTCCTTCCCGCATATCATCCGGAATTTCCATAATACCCACTGGTTCATAATTTTCAGCAGAATAATTTCTGATCCATTCAAAAATATCCTGAGGTGACTCATCACGCATCAACCATGATTGAGGTATCCGGCAAAATACTAACCATTCAGGCTTCGCTGTTTCGATTTCAGCAATCATTTCCTTTTGCATGCGCACATTATAGGCCTGTTTTTCCATAAGACTGTACGTATAGATGTAACCGGTTGCGGAAAGACGATTCGCATAAAAAAGGATCTCCGGTTCTGAGCCCAATACGGCAACCTGATCGTCAGGCGTTGAATGACTCTTGATGTAACGGCCCATAGTAATGGCTTCAGGAAATGGATTTCCACCATAGAGCATTCGTGAAACTGTAAACATGTTTTGCTGAAACAGATAAGGAAATAACTGGATGATACCTGCAAAACAAGCTGCCAGAAAAATTACTCCTGCCAATGCTTTTCCATAGGCCAAATTATATTTTTCAGAAAGTAACCTTCCAAATGCAGCTATTGCAATACCTGCAAGTATGGAGAATGCCGGAATGAACAATACAAAGTAATGCTGGCGGAAATACAAACCAGGAAAAACGGCAAGCACTGAAATAATGGTGAGTGCAGTAGTGAACAAACGGATCTTTGACGGAAATTCTGTTATCCATAGCAACAGTAATCCCAAAGGAGCAAACAACCAGAGAAAAATAAAATCATTTTGCAAGCCATCCAGATTTATTTTCAGATTGGCAACTCCTCTGCTCCAACTTTCTGCACTCGCATATTGACTTCCATATTCAAAAGTCCAGAACCAGAAACGGTCGAATGTTCCCGATGCAATCATCCATAAAAACAAAAAGGTAACGGGAAGAATCACTCCCACTGCCAATATGCAACCTGAAAGCAGCCATTGCTTCCAGTTGCTTTTCTGAATAATAATCTGATGGTATAAAAACACGAGTCCTGCAAATGCGACGAAAAATATTCCAGACTGTTTCATCAGCACGCTTAGTCCAAGTAATATTCCTGAGAAGAAGTAAGAGGTAACCCGTTTACCCGGAAGTGCTAACACCAATTGAAAAATTCCTGCTAATGCAAAGAACACCACGAAATGGGTAGCATGTGCCGCGCTTCCTAAGACCGCAGGACTTAATGCAATCAATGCATAGGTAGTTGCAGAGACAATGGCAATTGCATTTCCCAGGAACCTGCGAACTGCAACGAACAACAATACAATCGTGGCAATATTCACGATCAAAAAACCTGCACGAATACCTTGTTGTGTTTCTCCGAAAATAAGCATGAACAAAGCGTACATCATCGATGTGCCCGGAAATTTCATGTTGTATGCATTCTCAAATGGCGCATATCCTTTGAGCAGCAACTGACCGATGTATGCGTATTCACCTTCATCGCGTTCGAGCGATAATCCGAGCAATCGCAGCCGGACAATTGCAACAAACAACAACACCAGGGCAAGCAGCCACCAATACACAGCATTCCCATTAAACAACGAAGTTGCAGGTTGCTGAAATTCCCTTGTCCGTGAAACTGGCTGCTGTTTATTTTTCGCCATGAGTAAAAATTGATGGCGACGAAGTTAGTATAGATACTTTTCAAAAAAAGAACATGCAGACATTTTGTATCTCGCATCAGTTACTTTTTTTCTTAATTTAACATTCATTATTCCCATCACACTTATCATGAAAAATAATTACCTGATACTTTTTGCATTGCTGTTTGTTTACTCACATTCATTTGCGCAGGAATTTTCTTTTGTCCTATTCATTCAGGATAATGCCGGCAACATAGATTCTCTCACGCTGGGATATGATATCAACGCTACCGATACAATTGATTCATTTTTTGATGAAGTGAATATTATCGGTTCTCCCTATAAACCCGAACTCGATATGCGTTCATCAAACCATTTCTTCGGAACCTGGAATGATGAAACTTCTTTTGAATCCAAAAAACAATTTATCCGGAAAAACTGCCCTTTTAGCTGGATCGATTTGCCGATAATTGAGGTCGAGATAAAAAGCACCAGTTGGCCACTGAAGGTTTATTGGAACAAAAACTTGTTTAACCAACCTTGTGATAGCGGAAGTGTTCTGACAAGCGTTTCACCCGGAGGATGGTGGGATACCAGCGGTGAAATCATTATGGTTGCTGATTATGATTCAGCAATACTGAATCAAAGTTCATATCGCTATATCTCGGGAACTGATACATTGAATGAGTATTGGATTGCTTTTGGTGACGAATCAATCATCGCAACCGGAATTGATGAAATAACTTCTTCCAGTCATAACGTTCTATTATTTCCCAACCCGGCTAATGATCTTCTTCAAATAGCCATCCCACTCGATTTTGGCAAAACTGCAAGTATTCAGGTTGTTTCCAATAATGGCGTGGTATCCAATATGGCATTGTCAGGATCTTCGCTTGATATAACTTCCCTGCCCACGGGTTTGTACCAACTGATCCTGTCGAATACCAAAGGTCAAAAAATCTTTGGGAGGTTTGAAAGAATGCAATAGATCAATCAGCAGACTTTTCTAAACTTTTCCCTCAAAAATTTTATCCAGTAGTTTATTCAATTGCTTTACTTCTTTCTCCGGAAGGTTATGCAGCACACTTTCAATTTCATGGTCACGCTTCTTGATCTTGTCGAGCAGCTCCATTCCTTTTTTTGTTATGGTGATGTCGACGTGACGACGATCTTTCTTATTCAGTTTTCTTTCCACCATGCTCATTTTCCGCAGTCTTTCTACAATGCGGGAAACATCACTGTTCTTGTCAATCATCTTTTCCTTCAGCAAGTTAAGATTGGCAGGTAAAGGATGCAGAATCTTCAGGATGCGAAGCGCATAGAACTGCTGCCAGGTAATACCGAAAAGTCCGAGGTGCTGCTGATAATAGTATTCCATCCAACGACAAGTATAAAATATATTGGCAATCGCCTTTTGGTACTCGTTTTTATACGTGGTGTTTCCTAATGCTTTTTCAATGTTTCCCATGTCTCCGGATGATTCAGCGACAAATATATGTGATCACATTAAATGTTTAAACAAATACTTTTATTTTTGTTTCGCAAATGAAGAACTAAGTAATAACTTCGCCGCGCCAAAAGGTTCCATTTCGGTTGAATTTGCCTTACCAAAACCGGTTGGGATTTTTTCTTAAAAAATATACAACGTGAGCCAACGGAAAATCAGGAAAGTAGCAATACTCGGATCAGGTGTAATGGGCAGCCGTATTGCCTGTCATTTCGCGAATATCGGCGTGCAGGTATTGTTGCTGGATATTGCCCCAAAAGAACTGACAGCTGAAGAACAGTCAAAGGGTTTAACGTTAGAACATCCAACCGTAAAAAACAGGATTGTAAATTCCGCGCTTCAATCCACTTTGAAAGCGAAGCCAGCTCCTTTATATACTTCCAGCTCAGTTAAACTCATTACCACCGGAAATTTTGCTGATCACATGAAAGACATCTCCGGTTGCGACTGGGTGATGGAAGTAGTGGTCGAAAATCTGGAGGTTAAGAAGTCGATCTACGAGCAGGTGGAAAAATACAGAACGCCCGGAACACTTGTTTCTTCCAATACATCCAGTATTCCAATTCACCTGATGGCAGAAGGCCGCAGTGAAGACTTTCAGAAAAATTTCTGCGGAACACATTTCTTCAATCCGCCGCGTTACCTGCGTTTACTTGAAATCATTCCAACGCCAAAGACGGATATGGAAGTTGTTGATTTCCTGTTACAGTACGGCGATTTGTTTTTAGGAAAAGCAACGGTATTGTGCAAAGACACACCTGCTTTCATTGCTAACCGCATTGGGGTATATGCCATTATGCAGATTTTTCATTTGATGGAAAAGCTGAACATGACGGTGCAGGAAATTGATTCACTCACCGGCCCTGCTATTGGACGACCAAAATCTGCTACGTTCAGAACCAGCGATGTAGTCGGTCTTGATACACTGGTGAAAGTTGCACAGTTTGTTTACAGTGCTTGTCCTGATGATGAAGCAAAAGAATTATTCCGCATTCCCTCCTGGCTTGACCAGATGGTTAAAAATAACTGGCTTGGAGACAAGACAGGACAAGGTTTTTTCAAGAAAGAAAAACGGGAAGGAAAAACTGTTTATCCTTCACTCAATATCAAGACGCTTGAATACGAACTGGCGCCGAAGACAAAGTTTGCCACTATTGACCAGTTGAAACAGAGCGATGACCTCATGCAAAAAATGAAAATCGCCGTCAATGGAAAAGACAAAGCCGGAGATTTTTACCGTCACTTTTTCTATGGCATGTTGCAATATGTTTCCAACCGCGTTCCTGAAATTGCAGATGATATTTACAGAGTTGATGATGCTTTGAATGCAGGTTTCGGATGGGAATTGGGTCCGTTTGCCACTTGGGATGCAATGGGTGTTGAAGCTTCCGTAAAAGCCATGGAAGCCAATGGGAATAAACCGGCTCCATGGATTTATGAAATGATTGCAAAGGGAAATACTTCTTTTTATAAAGTTGAAAACGGGAGCAAAAAATATTATGAACTCAAAAGCGGAACTTATAAAACGATTCCCGGCACAGATGCTTTTGTTATTCTTGAAAATTATTCAAACAATATTGTCTGGAAAAACAGCGGAGCACACTTAATTGATATTGGTGATGGTGTCCTGAATCTTGAATTCAAAACGAAAATGAATACTATCGGCGGTGAGGTTTTGGATGCCATTCCAAAAGCAATTGAAATGGCAGAGAAAAATTTTGCGGGATTGGTGATTGGTAACCAGGGAGAAAATTTTTCCGCCGGTGCAAATCTGGCCATGATGCTGATGCTGGCCATTGAACAGGATTATGATGAGTTGAATATGGCTTGCAAGATGTTTCAGAATACATCCATGCGTATTCGTTACTCTTCCATTCCTGTTGTAGTTGCACCTCATCATCTCACTTTAGGCGGTGGTTGCGAATTTTGTCTGCATGCAGACAGCGTGCAGGCAGCAGCTGAAACTTATATCGGCCTCGTGGAATTTGGCGTGGGAATTATTCCTGCCGGTGCAGGTTCGAAAGAAATGACGGTGCGTGCAAGTGATGCTTACCAGGAAGGAGAAATTGAATTTCCGGAATTGCAAAAACGCTTCCTCAACATAGCAACAGCTAAAGTTGCCACAAGTGCTGCGGAAGCATTTGAGATGGATATTTTCAGAAAGGGAATTGACGACATCAGCATTAATGAAAAAAGATTGATTGCTGATGCAAAACAGAAAGTGCTGCAATTGTCGAGAGAAGGTTATACGATGCCAGCTCCGCGTAATGATATTTATGTGTTGGGAAGAAGTGCATTGAGTGCTTTCTATGCAGGCATTGTTGCCATGCAATTCGGCAACTATGCTTCAGAACATGACAGGTTGATTGCTGAAAAGCTGGCATTTGTAATGAGTGGAGGAGATTTAACAGCCCCAACTTACGTAAGTGAACAATACCTGCTTGACTTAGAACGTGAAGCTTTCCTGAGTTTAGCTACCACAAAAAAATCAATGGAGAGAATGCAGAGCATTTTGAATACCGGAAAACCGTTGAGAAATTAGGGATTGGAGACTGAAGACTCGAAGAGGTGAGACTTGAAGACGGGACTTGCTGACGTGAGACTTGTAAATTTTAGTTGAAAGGGTAATTTGCGAAGATGTTTGTAGAGTACTAAATATGGAACATTATAGAACCAAATCAATATGGAACACAATTTTAGAAAACTTAAAATTTGGGAGGAAGCAGTTAGCATAACTGTTACCACTTACAAAGCGACGAAACAAATGCCTAAGGAAGAAATTTTTGGAATGGTTTCACAAATGAGGCGGGCAGCGAATTCAATGCCTTCAAATATTGCTGAAGGTTGTGGCAGAAGAACTGCGAAAGATTTCAGTTATTTCATTGACATATCTCTTGGCTCATCCAATGAATTGATTTCCGATTTAATTGTTTGTATGAAATTGGATTATCTGAAACCAGAAGAAGCAAATAACATTATTGCGAAAATTGAAACCTGGCAAAGCATGACTTTTTCATTTCAAAGAAACAATTTGAAAAAAAATTAATATTGTCATTAATCATTCGTCACCAATCCTACACCTTTACTCTTATGCCTTTTAGTCTTACGTCTTCAAGTCTTACGTCTTCAAGTCTTACGTCTTCAAGTCTTACGTCTTCAAGTCTTACGTCTTCAAGTCTTAAGTCTCAAGTCTTAAGTCTTCAAGTCTCAAATCAAACCATTAATTAAAAAATATGTCCAACCAGGAAGCATACATCATTTCCGGCCTTCGCACCGCAGTCGGCAAAGCAAAAAGAGGTGGATTCAGATTTATGAGACCGGATGATCTGGCCGTGCAAGTGATTAAAAAGCTACTGGCCGATGTTCCTCAACTGGATCCCAAAAGAGTGGATGATCTTATTGTTGGCAATGCTGTACCTGAAGCTGAACAAGGCTTGCAGATTGCGCGATGGATCGCGATTCAGGCGTTGCCGGTGAGCGTTCCTGCAGTAACTATCAATCGCTACTGTGCAAGTGGTCTTGAAGCAATTGCTATGGCAACTGCAAAAATCAGAAGCGGAATGGCGGAATGCATTATTGCAGGAGGAGCAGAATCGATGTCGTTGGTTCCAACTATGGGTTGGAAGACCGTTCCGAATTATTATGTGGCAAAAGATCATGCTGAATATTTCCTTGGCATGGGACTTACCGCTGAAGAAGTGGCACGCGAATACAATATCAGTCGTGAAGACGCTGACTTGTTTTCATTTCAATCACATCAGAAAGCAGTCGCAGCTATTAAGGAAGGTAAATTCAAGAATGAAATTGTGCCGGTGACAGTTGAGGAAGTTACCGTTGAAAACGGAAAACGGAAAACAAAAAACTGGATCGTAGATACCGACGAGGGACCTCGCGCAGATACTACCATGGAAGCGCTTGCCAAACTAAAACCAGCATTTAAATTGGGTGGACAAGTTACAGCCGGCAATTCATCACAAACTTCTGATGGCGCTTCTTTCGTAATTGTGATGAGCGAAAAATGGTGAATGAACTCGGTTTGAACCCCATTGCACGATTAGTGAGTTGCGCTTCAGCAGGTGTTAACCCACGTATAATGGGCATTGGGCCTGTGGAAGCAATTCCCAAAGCTTTAACGCAGGCAAGTATGAAGTTAGCGGACATTGATGTGATTGAACTCAACGAAGCATTTGCGACACAATCGTTAGCTGTTGTACGAACATTAGGAATTGATCCTTCAAAAGTAAATCCGAATGGAGGCGCCATTGCGCTCGGCCATCCATTGGGCTGCAGTGGAACAAAACTTTCTGTTCAACTCATCAATGAATTGAAACGAACCCATAAGAAATATGGAATTGTTTCGGCTTGTGTCGGTGGCGGACAAGGAATTGCCGGTGTGATCGAAGCTATCGCTTAGTTTAATACAGATAAATCAAGACTTTAAATTTTTCATAATTTTTTTAAACCAAAACAGACTGTAACAATGACCACAATGATTGAAGCTGACAAAACTCAGCAATTGAGATTCCCGATCGGAATGTTTGAATTCGGAAAGAGCTATTCGAATGAAGAGATTCAACAAATGACCCGCAAAATTGATGAGTTCCCGGGTAAGTTAAAAAGGATCATCACTGGTTTGACCAAAGAACAACTCGATGCAACGTATCGGCAGGATGGATGGACCATTCGCCAGGTGATTCATCATTTGGCTGATAGCCACATGAATGCCTACATCCGTTTCAAACTTGCTTTAACGGAAGATATGCCAACGATTAAACCTTATGATCCGCAGGCATGGTCAGAACTGGAGGACGGAAAAAATGCTGCAACATCTTTTTCATTTGACTTGTTGTTCAACCTCCACAAGCGTTGGGCTATTTTATTAAAGTCGATGAGTGAACAGGACTTTGAGCGCGTGTTTTATCATCCGGAACATCAGATGAGCTATGAGTTAAAAGAGATTCTTGCCATGTACATCTGGCATGGTGAGCACCACTACAATCACATTCTGAAAGCAAAAGAAAAATTCAGCGCTTCAAAATCAAAAGCGAAAAAAGTGACTGCCACTAAAAGTATAGCCAAAAAAGCTGATGTTAAAAAAGCCGTAAAGCCGGAAGTGAAAAAAGAGGTGAAGAAGTAATTACTTCAATGGATTAAGATTCATGAACGCAGCGAATAAATGTTGGTGCTGACAAACAATTAACGCTGCGTTCATTTTACAACAAAGTCTTATTTAGTTTCCTGATTTTCAATACATCCACCATTTAAAAAACTTATTCCATGTCAACTGAAACCATCCTCCGAAATGTAACCAAGGGCGGTGAATTCCTGGTAAGGGAAACTTCACCTTCCGACATTTTTGTACCTGAAGAAATAAATGAAGAACAAAAAATGATGGTGCAGATGGCACGTGATTTTGTGGAGCAGGAATTATTTACTAACGATGCACGCATTGAAAAGCAGGAAGCAGGCCTTGCTGTTGAACTCATAAATAAAGCGGGCCATCTCGGCTTGTTAGGCGCTTCCATACCGGAAGAATATGGTGGTTTTGGAAAAGATTTTATCACCTCTACGTTTCTCACCGCAGCACTTGGCGATGCCGGTTCATTGGGTGTTTCCATTTCAGCACACACCGGTATTGGTACATTGCCCATTCTGTATTTCGGTACAGAAGAACAAAAGAAAAAATATTTGCCACGCCTTGCAACGGGTGAATTGAAAGCTGCTTATTGCTTAACGGAACCGGGTTCAGGCTCTGATGCATTGGCCGCAAAAACATCAGCGATATTAAGTGATGATAAAAAGTCGTGGATCATAAACGGACAAAAAATGTGGATCACCAATGGCGGATTTGCTGATCTGTTTATTGTGTTTGCAAAAATAAATGGAGAGCAGTTTACTGGTTTTATTGTGGAAGCCACATCGCCCGGCTTATCTCGCGGTGAAGAAGAACAAAAGATGGGCATCAAAGGCTCCTCCACACGCCAGATATTTTTTCAGGATGTTAAAATTCCTGTGGAAAATTTATTGGGCGAGGCAGGAAAAGGACATTTGATTGCATTCAATATTCTCAACATCGGCCGGTTGAAATTAGCAGCGGCCACTGTTGGCGGAGGAAAAAGGTTATGCAACACTACTATTCAATATGCTACACAACGTGAACAATTTAAAAGACCGATAGCTTCCTTCGGCGCTATCAAATACAAACTTGCGGAACAGGTGATCCGGCTTTTCGCAGTGGAATCAGCCATGTACCGGGCTGCCAGCGATATTGAAAACAAGAAAATCACTTTGCTGGAAGAAGGTAAAAAATACCATGAAGCACTGATGGGTGCCGCAGAAGAGTATGCTATTGAATGTGCGTTGTTAAAAGTAATGGGATCTGAGATGATTGATTACCTCGTGGATGAAACCGTTCAGGTGCATGGCGGTATCGGTTTTTCGGAAGAATATCTTCCTGCACGTGCCTATCGTGATGCACGCATCAACCGCATCTTTGAAGGCACGAATGAAATCAACCGGCTGCTTTCGGTTGACATGTTGCTGAAGCGAGCACTGAAAGGAAAAATCGATTTGATGTCGCCTGCCATGGCGGTGCAAAAAGAACTGATGTCAATGCCTGATTTTTCGGAAGCCGAGGGAGACTATGCGTACGAGAAAAAAATAGTAACGCACATGAAAAAAGCAACGCTGATGACTGCCGGTGCTGCCGTTCAAAAACTGATGATGGCATTGGAAGACGAACAGGAACTACTGATGAATGTTTCCGACATGCTTTCTGAAATTTATACAAGTGAATCATTGTTGCTGCGCATTGAAAAACTAAAATCAATGGGACATGATGTTACATTGTTGAATGATATACTTGGTGTTCATTTGCATGATTCCGTTAATCGCCTCGAAACAGCAGCCAAGAATGCGTTGGAATCATTTGCTGAAGGTGATGAAATGAAAATGATGCTGGTTGGATTGAAACGTTTCACTAAAATGGAACCCTTCAACTGCAAAAATGCGAGGAGACGCATCGCTGACAAGCTTATTGCGGAGAACAAGTATTGCTTCTAAGGAAGTTTTTTCTTAAAGTTTTTTTTGTTGTGTGAGGCAACAACCGTCGAAAGTTGTTACCTCTTTTTTTGCTGCAAAATTTCCCACTATATTTTGACACCAAATGATATGGTAATTGCTCTTCCATCAGAGGGCCAGATTCCGGGATCAGGATAGAACGTTGGACGCTTGGTGAAGTAAGAACGATCAGCAAGATTGGTGATATTCAGTTTTAAGTTTAAATTTTTATAATACCAGGCCGCATTTGCATCCCAGATCTGATAGGACGGCACAATTCCCAACGTACCGCTTGCATTGGGTTGTTCCGTATTTAACGGATCAGTATACACTTCACTTACATAACTGTGCATCAGCGACGCAGAAAAATATTTGAAACGATAGGAAATGCCGGATCGCAAATTCCAGTCAGGTACTGTTTCTACTTTATTGCCGGTAACATCAGTATTTACACCACTTGCCACCACATTGCCTTTTGTGTAGCGCGCATGCATATAAGCTGATGAAGTATAAATTGAAAAGCCCCGAATCCATGGAGAAAAATTTCCCATCACGAAAGGAGAAAATTCTGCAAACACTTCCAATCCGTAATTCAATGAATTACCCACGTTGGTTTTGAAAAAATAAGTGGCGCCGGTGTCATCGACTTCTACAAGTGTTCCAATTCGATCGTTGTATTGTACTGCAAACGCGCTGATATCATAGTTCAGCCATTCTGAAATATTTCCTCTGATTCCCAAATCCGCATTGTAACCTGTTGCATCTTTCAGATCCGGATCAATCTGATCGAAACTTGTGGCAGGCACAATATCCTTAAGGATCATCGGGCGATAAGCCTGCGACCAACCACCATACACATTGTTCCTCTTGTTTATTTTGTACTCTCCCCGAATGCCTGCCAAAATATAATTATGATCAATAGTTTGCGGCAGATCACTGTCAGAAATGTAAGTGATTTTTCCTTTCAGGTCTGACTGACCCATTTCAAAGCGTAAGCCCGGCGTGATGGAAAAGTTCTTTGTTAGCTGAAAAAGGTTCTCTGCATACAATCCATTTGTGATGGAAACATAATTGATGTCGCGTTTAAATGCCGGATCAGAAACTACCGTGAGATCATAATCAAAACCGGTTGTTCCGGTGCCTTGCTGCAACCGGTGCAAATTGTTGTGGATGAAACGGTAACCTACATTAAATTTATTTTCCTGCCGTAAGAAATGATATTTATGAATAAACCTGAGCTCTGTGCTGAAACTGTGAAAATGATCAATATCAACCTGCCGTGGATTGTAAGAACCAATCTTTGTATTGAAAGTATCCGGTGTAGTGGCAAGTCCCAGCCATTGCACACTGTTGCGATCGCCCAGCACCGCAGAAGTAATGAGGTTAACTGTTGAACGGCCTTTAATATTCCAGGTAAGATTTAAACCGGGAACGGTAATATTCGGATTATAATAATTGCGACTACGCACAGATTGCTTCGGATTTTCATAAAACATCGAATCATTCAACGCACCGGGAAGCTTGTTCAGATAATTCATATGACTCACCTCTGCCTTTAGCCAAAGATTGTTCATCAATGGATAGTTTAGTCCGATGTGCCAGGCATCATAGTAATAATTGGAGTTGTCGCGATAGCCATCTGCCGACCGGTGATTATAAAAACCATAATACGATAACTTACCTGCTTTACCACCAGCCTCCGTAAAAGTGCTGATGAAATTGTAGGAGCCACGAGACACCTGCGTATGAAAAGAAAAAGGCTTGGTAGTATCTGCTTCATGCAACTTGTAATTTAACATGCCGCCAAACTGCGCACCATACTGAAGTGCGGCAGATCCACGAATCAACTCCACTTTTTCCACTGCTTCCATAGGTGGATTGTAATGGTTGGCAGGATAACCATACAGATCGGAATTGATCATGATATCATTCTGCCGTATGTTGAACTCCCAGCTTCTATGTGGATCGAGTCCACGGGTTGAAACATTTACAGCGTTACCAGAGCCATCATACTCATACACAAAAACGCCAGGCACTTTTGCAAATACTGAACGCGCATAATTTTGTGCAACATTAAGTTCTGTGTTTTTCAATTCTATTACCTCATTCTTCACACCTGCTATCAGGTAGGTTCCTTCCACATCATTGAGGCGTTGCATAGTTTCTTTCTCTCTTTCAGCTTCAACAGTAATATTGCTAAGCACCGTTGCATTCAAAGGAAGTTTAAAAACTATGTCTACAATGTTGCCATCAATAACCATTACGTCCATTGAAACAGGTTCATAACCTATTAATGAAGCTTTCAGCACGTACTTTCCGGGTACGACATTTTTAATCAGGAACGTACCATTTTCATTTGTATAGACGCCTTTGTTTTTATCTATAATCACCACGGATACATTTGAAAGTGGTTGGTCATTTTCATCAGTAACTGTTCCTGTTATTCTGTTTGCGGAAGTCTGAGCAAAGGAAGAGAGGCAAAAGCAAAGCAGTATAAATACAGTTTCAGCAATCGAAAATCGTAGTGATCGAATCATTGTTTGCTTATAGGTACGCAGCAAAGATAGGCAGTGTGATTGTGCATGGCAGAATGTTGGCGCAGCTTTTAAATATCATTAACAGCAGCAGAAGTCCGTTCAATATTGTAAACATAAAACCATTCAACGGACAGCAAGAAGGAAGCATCAAAATGCAAGCTGTCACTTCAATACAAAAAAAATTTCCTGCGCATCGTATTGAATCAATGAGCCACCATCGCTTTCATAACAGAATGTAAATCTTTGTTAACGAACTCCCAACTGTGTTTCATAGCATCTGTTCTAAAATATCTTTGCCCGATGTTAAAAAATATACTGAAGATGACACAACACAATACACGCGCATTCATTTACCGATTCATCCTGCTGTCCATATTTATGGCCTGTTGCAGGTTTGGTAACGGGCAGACGCCTTCCGACGCGGTGATGATGGACAAAGGACAAATCTGTTTTGATCTTTCCTACAATCATGACTCATGGCATGAGTACTGGGAAGGCACCAAGAAAAGAGAGAATGGCAATATTGGTACCCTTACACGTCATACCATAATGCCAATGTTTGATCTGGGAATCACGGACAGGATCAATGTGATGGGAGGTTTTGCTTATGTACTCACACGCCCGAGTGCGGGACAGATTGAAGGCACCGAAGGATTTCAAAACCTGAACCTTGAAGTAAAAGTAAATGCATTTGAAACCGAATTAGGTCCCGGAAAGTTTAATGCGCTCGTAACAGTTGGATTCATGACTCCACTGAGCAACTACGTACCTGATTACGCTTACAGCATTGGTTTAGGTTGTACGGAAGTTTCCTTGCGACCCATTATTCAATACACATTGAACAATGGATTGTATGCGCGGTTGCAGGGCGCCTATAATCTTCGTGGTAACTGCATATTACCACGCGATTACTATTACACCACACAGGCTTATTTCAGCAACGAAGTCGAGATGCCGGATGCAATAGATTATTCAGCAACGCTCGGTTACCAGACAACTGATAAAGCATTTAAAGCGGAAATTTTTTACGGCGGATTTAATACCCTGGGCGGCTTCGACATTCGTGTGCAGGACATGGGATTTCCTTCCAATGAAATGGACTACACTAACATTGGTGCCGCTGTTCAATACTATCCAAACTTTGTTAAAGGATTGGGTGTGCATGTTTCAGGAAGTTATGTACTTACCGGAAGAAACGTGGGACAATCAACAACCCTTGGCGGCGGCGTGAGCTATTTCTTTGCGCTGTGGAACAAAGACAAAAATTAATTCAATCAAATAATTTTAACTGATACAAATAACTCAAACAATATGAGAAAGAATTTTCTGCCGGTTATCATACTTATTATCACTGTTGCAACATTTTTGCAATCGTGCAACAAAGATATTCCTACCGGGATGAGCATACAACCTTACACCTTTAAATCACTTGATGAAAATGGAGGCACCTGGAAACCTGTATTACTTACTGATGGAAGTGAGGTAGGAGTGTCTGCTCCCGCTGAGGTTTCATCGGCAGCTTATCAGTCAGAGTTATCAGATCTGAAAGCTACGATCAGTAATCTAACTGATGATCAGAAAACAGCGGTTGAATATTGGGGAAGCAATTCACTCATTCGCTGGAATGAGATTGCAAGCGAACTGGCAGCAAAGTATAACATGCCTCCTACTCCTAATCCCGATGGCACTTACCCAGCGCCGGATGCAGCCAATCCGGGAAATTATCCTTACTTCCCATTTGCGCATCCGCAATATACTTCCCGGATGTATGCATATTGGAGCGGTGCACAGTTTGATGCGTTGATTTCGGTATGGCATGAGAAATATACCTACAACCGTGTTGCTCCTTACAAAGCTGATGCTGCTATTCAGACACTTCTTCCTGAAAATGATTTGCCGGGTTATCCTTCGGAAGATGCAGCAATAGCAGCCGTTTCTGAAGTGATCCTCTCTGCGATGTTTCCTCTTGAAAAAGATTACATCATCTCGAAATCACTCGAGTTGAAGAATGCCCGCATGTGGGCAGGCATGAATGTATCAAGCGATATAGCAGCCGGCGATTCTCTGGGTCGTGCTGTTGCTGCGAAATTTATTGATCGCGCCAAGACAGATGGAATGAAGAATGCGCAAACGCCAAAACCTATTTCCGATTCCATTAAAAATGCAGCGATTGTAAACTTTGGATGGTCGTGGAAAAATCTTGAAACACCGGAACGCCCGGTTGGGTTGACTCCACTATTCAGCAAAGTAAAACCGTGGTTCATTCCAGGTGTGGAAGCAGTTCGACCTCCTGCTCCGCCAGCTCCCGGCTCTGCAGCATTTTTAACAGCAACAGATGAACTGAAAGGCTATATGAAAAATCTTACGAAAGAAGAAGCTGATATTGCATACTTCTGGGCTGATGGTCCCGGCACGTATACGCCACCGGGACACTGGAACCGTTTCGCAAAAGAATACATCGTGCAGGATCAGCTCAACCCGTTGCGAACAGCACGTGTATATGCTTATCTGAACATGGCAATGGAAGATGCCGGTATCAGTTGCTTTGATTCAAAATATTACTATCATTATCCGAGACCTTCCGGAGCAGATGAATCAATAACAACAATTATTGGTATTCCAAGTTTTCCGTCCTACACTTCCGGCCATGCTACTTTCTCCGGCGCAGGCTGTAGTGTCCTTTCGTATTTCTTCCCGGACGGTTCTTCCCAATTTCAGGAATGGGCAAAAGATGCAACAGAGTCACGCATCTATGCGCGTATTCATTATCGCTTCGATTGTGAAGTGGGATTAACAACCGGCATTGCGATTGGAGATTATGCGGTGGATGCTGCAAAGGCAGATGGAGCAAATTAATTAATTCAGAAACTTCTGACTTTATTCAGGCAGCGGACCTATCAGTCCGCTGCTTTTTTTTGTGTATCATACAAGTTCAAATTAAAAGATACATGCAGGATGTCTCAGTTTCCACTTTCGCAGAAAAAGTGATTTCATTTTATAGTTCACTTCAACTTAGTCTTCCTTCTGCATTGCAAACTATCGTTTTAAATCCCTACCGGGAAGAAAAAGTAATGGACTATGTGCAACAGTTTTTCGGGAAGTATTGCAACGACCATCAAAAACGCACTTTCATCTTCGGCATTAATCCCGGAAGGTTTGGAAGCGGCGCTACGGGTATTTCATTTACCGATCCTGTTGCATTGAGGGATTTTTGTGGAATTGAAAACAACCTTGGAAACAAGCGTGAACTGTCGAGCGAATTTATTTACAAAGTGATTGATGCATTTGGTGGCACTGATAAATTCTACCGGCAATTTTTTCTTACTGCCACTTGTCCGTTGGGCTTTATGAAAGGAACCAAAAACTATAATTATTATGACGATAAAAAGCTGCAGGAAGCTGCTACTCCTTTCATCCGCAAAACATGGAAGCAACAGACTGCTCTTGGAGCAAAAAATAATAGGGCCATCTGTATCGGTTCCGGCAAGAATATGAAAATGCTTGAAACACTGAATGCTGATTTTCCCTATTTCGAAAAGATCATTTCACTGGAGCATCCCAGATTCATTATGCAATACCGGAGAAAAAAAGTGGAGGAGTATGTGGAGATGTATTTGAAAGTGATAGGGAAAGTATGAAGGGTTTTCAGGGTTTATATTGTTTGAGGGTTTGAAATGTTTTGGGTTTATATTGTTCAGGTTGTTGAGCAATTTCCCGTTGTAAGTTGTAAGTCCTTAGTCCTTAGTCGTTAGTCGTTAGTAGTCTTTAGTCTTATTGCAAAATCCTATCTTGTACATTCCAAATTAATTCCTAATTCCTAATTCTCAACTCACCTCCATCACCAAGTCGTCAGCCTCCACCAGCGTCTTTTCATTCAGCACAATTTTTTTTATCACAACGTTTTTGGTTGCAGTAACAGAAGTTTCCATCTTCATCGCTTCAATCACAAACAAAGGTTGATTCTTTTTTACCTTCTCTCCCTCTTTCACAAATAGTTTTGACAACATGCCTTGCAATGGAGCTCCGATCTGGTTTTCACCGGATGCCTTTTGATGCGTTTGCTTTTTGACCAGCGACTTTTTGTCCAGCATTTCCACCGTACGCGTTTGTCCGTTCAACCGGAAATAAACAGTGCGGTAACCGCTTTCATCTGCCTCACCTACATACAACAAACGGATCATCAGTGTTTTTCCGCGACCGATTTCCACTAATATTTCTTCATTGCTTTTCAAACCATAAAAAAATGCAGGTGTAGGAATGGTACTTACATCGCCAAACTGACGCACATGTTTGTAATAGTCTTCAAATACTTTCGGATAGAATTTATAGGAAAGAAAATCAAGCATGGTTTGCGAAGTGTCAAACTGCTCCTGAAATTGTCTGAATTCTCTTTCAAAATCAATGGGTTTCAAATGCGCGTTCGGCAGATCAGTAAACGGAGCCTCATCTTTCAGAATAATCCGTTGCAACTCTTTTGGAAATCCACCATACGGTTGCCCGATCTCACCCTTAAAAAATCCTTTCACTGATTCAGGAAAAGAAAGAGTTGCGCCTTTCACCATCACCTCCTCCTTTGTAAGTTTATTGGAGATCATGAACATCGCCATGTCGCCCACCACTTTTGATGAAGGCGTAACTTTTACAATGTCACCAAACAATTCATTTACATCTTCATATGCTTTCTTGATGTCGTCCATCCTGTCGGCCAATCCCAGGCCGATGGCCTGCGGTTTGAGATTCGAATATTGTCCGCCCGGAATTTCATGGTGATACACTTCTGCCGTTCCCGCCATCAGTCCGCTTTCAAAAGGATAATAATAATCACGTACATTTTCCCAGTAATTGGAAAAACGGTTGAGTGAATCAATGTCCATTTTCAATTCACGCTCCTGTCCGCGCATCATTTCTGCAATGGAATTAAAGTTAGGCTGAGAAGTCAGTCCTGATAAGGAACTCAACGCAACATCAATTACATCCACTCCAGCTTCAATCGCTTTCAGATACGTTGCAGATTGAATTCCTGAAGTATCATGAGTATGCAGGTGAATGGGAATGTTCACCACCTTTTTCAATTCAGTAATCAACTGTGTTGCCGAATAAGGTTTTAATAATCCCGTCATGTCTTTGATGCCAAGAATGTGGGCGCCCATGTCTTCGAGTTCACGTGCGAGATCAAGATAATATTGCAGTGAATACTTTTTACGGTTTGGGTCTGCGATGTCTCCCGTGTAACAAATACATGCTTCGGCCAATCCACCGGTTCTCTCGCGCACGGCGTTGATGCTTATCTTCATGCTCTTCGTCCAGTTGAGCGAATCGAAAATTCTGAAAATGTCGACTCCACTTTTCCATGACTCCTCAATAAATTTTTCCACCAGGTTATCAGGATACGCTGAATAGCCGATGGCATTGTTACCGCGAATCAACATTTGAAATAAAATATTCGGAATGGCTTCGCGCAGCAACTGCAACCGTTCCCATGGATTTTCATGCAGGAAGCGCAATGCAACATCAAACGTAGCGCCGCCCCAAATTTCCATAGAAAAAATTTCAGGATGATGATGGGCAAAACTTTCCGCCACAGCCATCATGTCGCGCGTACGAACGCGTGTAGCAAGTAATGACTGGTGTGCATCCCGGAAAGTGGTATCCGTATAATGAATTTGCTTTTCCGCTTTCAGCCATGCAGCAAATTTTTCAGGGCCAAGGTCTGTGAGTAATTGTTTTGAACCTGGGCGAATAGTTTCAAAGTGATTGAAGTCAGGTGCCTTTGGCTTTTGAAAAATTTTCGATTGATCCACTTTCTGCACGTCGGGATTTCCGTTCACTACCACATCGGCGAGATAGCGCAACACTTTCGTGCCGCGATCCTGTTTTTGTGTCACGCGTACCAGGTCAGGATACAATTCAATAAACTTAACCGTAGCTTTTCCTTCGATGAAAACAGGATGTGTGATTACTTTTTCAAGAAAAGGAATATTGGTTTTTACGCCCCTGATTCTGTATTCTGTTAATGTGCGGTGCATACGTGCGGCGGCAGCACTGAGCGTGCGGCCATGTGCAGTAATTTTTGCAAGCATGGAATCAAAAAACGGCGAGACTTTTACGCCCTGGTAAGAACTGCCTTCATCGATACGAATACCATGACCACCGGCGTTTCGATAGGCAATGATGGTTCCGTAATCAGGTTTGAAATTGTTGGCAGGATCTTCTGTCGTTATCCGGCATTGAATGGCAAAACCATAACAATGAATTACTTCCTGCGAAGGAATATCAATCTCTTTTGAATCGAGCGCTTTGCCATCAGCAATCAAAATCTGGCTGCGGACGATATCGATACCTGTTACTTCTTCTGTTACCGTATGCTCAACCTGTATGCGTGGATTTACTTCTATGAAAAAAACATTTTCTTCTTTGTCTACCAGGAATTCAGCAGTGCCGGCATTGTTGTAATTCACCTTGCGTGCCAGTTGCAATGCATAGGCAAATAACTTTTCACGGGTGCTTTGTTGCAGAGAAGTTGATGGTGCAACCTCTACCACTTTCTGAAACCTTCGCTGCACGCTGCAATCGCGCTCAAACAGGTGAACAATATTTCCGTATTCATCACCAAGCAATTGCACTTCGATATGCTTGGGATCTTCTACAAATTTTTCAATGAAGATGGTATCATCGCCAAATGCATTGCCTGCCTCGCGACGTGCTTCACCAAATGCTTTCTCCAGGTCTTCTTCTTTATACAAAACGCGCATGCCTCTTCCGCCGCCACCGGCACTTGCTTTCAGTATCACCGGAAAGCCAATACGTTTCGCTTCTTTCAAAGCAATTCCGGCATCTGTCAATGGCTTTTTGTTGTCTTCAATCACCGGAACGCCACAAGAACGCGCCACATTTTTAGAAGCCACTTTATCTCCCAACTGTTCCATCACTTCCGGTCGCGGACCGATGAATATGATTCCTGCTTCGCCGCATCGCCTTGCAAAACGAACATTCTCTGATAGAAATCCGTAGCCGGGATGAATGGCATCTACCTGATTCATTTTTGCGATGCGAATGATTTCTTCAATATCCAGGTAAGGTTTCAGCGGCTCATCATCTGCACCAATCTGGTATGCTTCATCGGCTTTGTAACGGTGTAATGAATAACGGTCTTCATAAGTATAAACGGCCACCGTGCGGATACCCAGTTCTGAAGCAGCGCGCAATGCCCTGATGGAAATTTCACCACGGTTAGCGACCAGTAGTTTTTTTATTTTTTGCATAGAGGGAAAATAGAAAGAAAAGGTGAACAGAAGAAGACGTTGTAAAGTTACACTCCACCTGTTAATTGAACAACGGATAAATTGATACGTAGAGACGCAATGCATTGCGTCTGTTCATTGTTCATTCCAATGATTTTTTTTTCAGACCAGAACATTTTTCGGTGATTTCCATGCCTTCGTGGCAATTGTTTCCTGATAGAAAACGCAAAGCATTTTGTTTCTACCCATTCACCTTCATCACTTCCGCAACCGGACTGAATAAATAAACCCTTTTGGTTTGTACTTCTACGCAACGGTACCGCTTCCGCAACTTCTCTCCTTTTTTAAAAACCCTTCCTCCAATGGCAAGGAACAGGCCATTGTGTTCAAGATCTTCGAGGTGAAATACAGGATGCTTATTATATTTATTCAACACTTTTATAAGCACAGGATCGGCACAATGCGTTGCAGAAGGATTGACAAAATATTTTTTCAAAGCAGTACGTACATCTTCCGGAAAAATCCTTCGTCCGGTAAATTGATCCATCAATAGCCTGAACTCATTTTTCCATTCCTGCCCGTGAGAAGAAACAGCATGCTTGTGCTTTTCCCAGGTAACAAGATGCGCTACTTCATGCACGAGGGTTACCAAAAATGCATATTGGTTGAGGTCGCCATTGACAGAAATACGATGACCTTTGCCGGCTCCCGGCCAACGGTAATCTCCGAGAATTGACCTTCTCTTGCGCGTGATGGTCAAGGCGATTTTATAATCAATTATCCATCGTGCTACAATGTCCGTCGCATCTTCCGGTAAAAATTTCAATAATTGTGTTGCAAGATTTTCTGCTGGCGTCATTTTGCTTACGAGGAATGTGTAAATGTCGTAAAGGCAATTTAAAAATTAACCAACATTTTTCAGAAGTGTTTTGAAGTCAAATAAAAAAATTACTTGACCAGTGTTTCGATAAAGCTTGTACTTAGGTTGCCGAAGGGTTGCGGAGATATAGTAGAATTTCAAGATCATTTCAAAATAGCTTCTCAGTGGCTGAATGACATTTTTTATAAATTTTTTTCCGTGCGAAGGCGTAGTTCGCAATGTTGTTATTTACCAATTTTTTAAACAAACATTCGGTCTTTGCGTGATTGAATTAAAAACACAACATTTTTAAACCCACTTTGTCAGGATTAATTTATTAGGAAACCTTTTTCAGTTGAAAACAGAATTGGATTCAGATTATTCCTTTTTCCTGGCCTTTACCTTTTGCGCCAACAGCAATTCCCGAACTTCAAATACAGTAAATAAAATATAAAACACGAAAAACGGAATAATAAAGGCCGGATTATGCGGTCGTGTAATCACTACATACATTAGTACAAGCACTGCGCTGAGCAACAATTTCACCAGCACTATTCCATTTACGCTGGCTACAAAGCCATAGCTGGTTTTTTCCAATCCTCTTAATCCAATATATAAGGTGAGTGCGGTGATCAATGAAAAAAATACGAGAGAGATCCAGGTAAATAACTGAAACGATGCAATTGCAGGAATTAAAAAACTCAGCAATGCGACAATCAATGCCAAACCTGCGGTTAAAATAATCAGTCGTGAAAAAATAGTCCTGTACATTATTTCTTATCGTTCATCAATTCTTTATAAATAATGTACAATGCCAGTAAAACAGAGCCAAAGGAAAGCACTACCTTAAATACAGGAAAGGTCCAGCCACTCCACTTGTCGAGAAAGTAACCGGCGATAAATCCCAAAGCGATGCAGGCAATGATCTGGTAAGCAATAGAGAAATATTTCAAAAGAAGAAATCAGACTGCTTTTGATTCTTTCTGAAGTTGCTGGGAGGTAGATTTTTCAGCAGGCTTCATTTCTTTTACACCCATTTTGCAGGAACCGGTAAAACGTGCACCGGCTTCTACCACTAATTTTCCGGTAATTATATCTCCTTCAAGGTAACCAGTGGATTTCAAAAATAACAAGTCGCTTACTTCAACTTTGCCGAAAACTTTTCCGGAGATATCAGCATTGTCGCAGACCATGTCGCCATCCACAATACCCGTGGCTCCAATTACAATTTTCGACTTAGAGTTAATAGTTCCTTTCATTTTGCCATCAACACGGATGTCGTTGTCAGATTTTATTTCACCATCAATCTGAGTACCTGCGCCAATTATATTAATGGCGGATTGATTAGGTGAAGGGTTGGAAGTGATGGGCTTGGTCGGGTGATTTTCTTTCGTGTTGAACATGGAAATGAATTTTTGAAATGAAAAAAGTGAGTGGCTATTTGAAAACTAGGTAATCCTCGGGATTAAGTGGTAAGCCTTTATACCAGAGTTCAAAATGAAGGTGTGGTCCGCTGCTGAGTTCTCCTGTATTGCCGATAATCGCAATTACGTCACCTGCTTTTACGTAGTTACCTTCTTCCTTTAAAAGTACTGAGTTGTGTTTGTACAAAGATATTAAATTATCATTATGCTGTATGGCCATCACGTACCCTGTTTCGGCTGTCCAGTTGGCAAAAATAACGATTCCATCCAATGTTGATTTTATAGGTTCGTTTTCAGGCGCTACAATGTCAACTCCATAATGCTGTTCGCTGCCGTTAAAAGGTTCCGTAATATAGCCCTTCAAAGGAGTAAAAAAGTGAAAGCCACGCACAGCCGAACTTTTTTTGAGCAAAGAAGAAGTCTTTGACACCGTAAACCGTTGCTCGTCTTCCAGGTCCTTTCTCAACTTGTTTTCTGCTGGTGACACTTTATCCAGATCAATGGAATCATAGTTTTGCACCTGCACTCCGGATGTTACATCATTCATTCTTTCAGGATCCAGATCTCCGCTTATTACCCGCTTTATATTCGTTAGAAAAAGGTTGTTTGCCTCCAATACTTTTTGCATCGAATCGCTTCTCAACTTCAGTTCCATCACATCCCGCCGCATATTCACATCTGCATAACCAGGTATGTATTCCCGTAAGGGTGTGTAAACTATAGCGGAAACAGTAACCAGCACCAGAATTACAAGAATAGTACTGACCAATACATACACATTCATGCGGGTGAGCTGAAAAGAGGTCACCTCTTCAAACGTCTCATCGTTCAATAATACCAACCGGTATTTGTCCGTGAGCCGTTCAAACCACGATTTTTTCTTTTTATAAACAGCAGGTTGCTCTGGCATGCTAAAAAACAGTGTGCAAAGATGGATAAAACAGCGTGTTTGAAGAAAACTTCTTTCAAACACAATGTGCCGATGAGTTGATGGGCGGATGGGCAGATGTTTGCCAATGACTATTGACGTAAGACTAAAAGACTAAAAGACTAAAAGACTAAAAGTCAAAAGACTAAGGACTAAGGACTTACTACTCACTACTCACTACTCACATTTCCTTCCAACTCACTATGTTTGTGCCTTTCTTATGAATCAACGCCTCCGAATCTTCCTTTTCGCCATCGGCATGCTGCTCCTCATCCTTCCGGATGCTGCTGTTTTCTACCTGATCATGCCTGTTCCAACCAGCCAGTATTCGGATCAGATGGAACTCGGCCACTTTCTTTACAAGACACTTTGGTTTGCAAGAATCCTTGGGCTTTTATTCGTTTTTCCTTTGCTGTTTCAGACCTGGAAATCCGGTTCCACAATTGGAAAAATTATCGTCACCGGACTTTTCGCATTCAGCGTGCTCACCGTGTATGTTTTAGGTTTTCGCTTTATGCCTGAAAATGTGTTTAAAGAACCGAAAGAATTATTGTTTACACTTCCTGATAAGAATACCGTACCCGGAAATAATTATGTACTGGGCATTGAACTGAATGGGGAAGCGAAAGCTTACCCGCTGAAGTATGTTGGCTATCACCATAAAATTCAGGATGTTATTGGTGGCATGCCTGTTTTAGTAACCTATTGCACGATGTGTCGCACCGGTATGGTGTACGATCCTGTGATCAATGGCAGGCAGGAACGATTCAGGCTGGTAGGTGCGGCTTTTAACAATGCGGTAATTGAAGATGAAACCACCCGGTCGTGGTGGTATCAATCTACCGGAATAGCCGGGGCAGGACCCTTAAAAGGTACCGCAATGAAAACCATTCCGTATGAGCAAATGACGTTGAATACCTGGATAGCGCAGCATCCGAACACACTCATCATGCAACCTGATCCGCATTATATTAAGGAATACGCGAAACTGAAAAGCTATGATATAAATATCCCTTCTGCCAATACGGATCGGGAAAAGAACAAATCTTTTCTACCGAATAGCTGGGTGATTGGAGTATTGCTGGACGACAGTTCTAAAGTTTTCCTGTGGAATGAACTCACAGAGAAGAAACTAATTAACACTACCGTGAATAACCAACCTGTTGTAATTACCCTGCAAAAAGACGGCTATTCATTTCATGCATTTAAAAGCAGCCTGGGAGATACCTCACTTCTCTTCTCGTTACAAAATGACAGTTTATTTCTTGATGCGCAAACCGGCTCCGGCTGGAATTGGAAAGGGGAATGCACATCAGGACATTTTGCAGGAAGAAAATTGTTACCTGTTACCGCATATCAAACCTATTATCATTCGTGGGAAAGATTTTATGGTAAGCATAAAAATGCTACTTACGGTATTACTAATAATAAATTTCTAAACGCGCCGCCAGCTATTAAACAACAATAACCCTGCTGACAGGAGTCTGAAATTTTAAAAATCTCAACCCTGTCCAATCTACCAACTGCACCCTATCTTTAACCATTTATGAAACTGCTTTTGAACAATTCCTATTTTAAAGGCACCCTGCTCGTCATAACTATTATCCTTTGCTGCATTCCGTTGTTTGCAAAACTTGGTGTTGCACCGATCTATATGTGGGACGAAGCAACTTATGCAAACAATGCGCTTGACATGTATTTAACTCACGATCCGGTTGTAGTTCGCATGGAAGGCCAACCGGATCTATATAATACAAAACCGCCTTTCGTATTGTGGATGGAAACGATTAGTCTTCATCTTTTCGGCTGGAATGAATTTGCCATCCGTCTCCCTTCCGCAGTTTTTGCTTTGCTTACAATCCTCGTTTTACTGTGGTTTAGTCTGGCTGTTTTTGATTCCGTTCTTATTGCAATGGTAGCAATGCTCACACTTGTATCTGCCAACGGTTACGTCACCATTCACGTAACCCGAAGCGGCGACCTGGACGCTACGCTTGTTTTCTGGATCACCCTGTACCTATTGGTTTTTCTTAAATACCTCCTCAAACCAGGCCGGCCTGGACTCCATTTTTTTCTGATGGCAGTGGGAATAACCGGTGCATTTTACACCAAAGGAATTGCCGGCTGGCTACCGGTTCCTCTGCTCGTTATCGTATCAATAGCTGATGGTAGTTTTTTTAATTTATTACGGCAAAAAGCAGTTTATATGGCTGCAGCAATTGTATTACTCTTATCAGGAAGTTATTATTTGCTGCGGGAAACAATGTCGCCGGGTTATTGGTCTGTGGTATATGCTTCTGAATTAATGCGCTTCAACAATACCGTGATGAGCTGGCATGTGCAGCCTTTTTCATTTTACTTTTTCAATATGCTACATGGAAGTTTCACGCCTTTCCTTTACCTGCTTCCCTTTTCATTAATTATGTTTCTTTTCGAAAAGGAAAAAATAGTAATACGTTGCCTGCTTTACCTTTGGATACTTTCATTGGGTTATTTCCTGCTCATTTCCTATCCGGCTGATAAATTAGAATGGTACGATGCGCCTCTTTATCCGTTAATGAGTTTAATCGTTGCCATATTCATTTATAGCGTGATTAAAAAGCTGGGTACGCTTCCTTACTTTCAGGTACAGGAGTCATTCAAAAATTCAATAGTTGTATTGGTCCTTTTTGCAGCATTGCTAATTCCTTATAGCCGAATGGTTAATAAAATATTTACAACTGACGACATCACTTACGCCTGGGACCGGAGCCAATCAGATGAATTCAGAATCACAGGCGCATTTATGAAATTCTTAAACGAGAACCATCCGGAAATAAGCAGGTATACTATCCTGAAATCACCACCAAAAGACCCTGAGCATTACGATCAATTGAAATTCTACCAACGAACTTACCAGCATCTGGATCATTATTCCATCGTTCTAAAAAACAATCCAACGGAGCTGGAGCCCGGAGAAATAGTTATGACTTGTGAACCAATGCTTAGGGAAGCGTTGCGCACCAACTGGACAGGCAAGGTGATTCAATCCTGGAAAGGATGCGATCTGTTTCAAGTGCTGGAGCCAAAAAAAACAGGTTTTATTCCTTCAACTGTCATCCAATAACCTACCGGGAAGCACGTTTGAAATGCCTGTTCACACGAAACCAATTATCTTGCGTTAATTTCCCTCTTTAAAAATATTTTTACCTTTTATGAGTTATCTTGCACGTTTAAATTTCTGATAGAATTGCATAGAAAACAACACCGGCTCTTTTCGGTACTTTTTACTGTTTTAATCTTGTCGTCCTGCTCTTCCGGCAAGAAAGGCGGACAATCTTATTTTGGCCGGGTTTATCACAATACCAGTGCCCATTACAACGGGTATTACTATGCAAAATTGAAAATGACGGAAACCGAGCAGCAAATGCGCTCCGGAAAAAAAGACGATTATACAAAACTCCTTCCTATCTACGACATTGGAAATGCTGACGACGCTGCTGCCGGAAGCGAAATGGATTCAGTCATCAAAAGATTAACTGTTGTTGTCAAGCTTCATCCAAAAAGCAAATGGGCAGACGATTGTTATTTCAATATTGGCAAAGCATATTATTACAAGAAGAATTACGAAGCGGCACTCGCAACATTTCAATATGTATCTTCTGAATTTAAAGAAAAGGCCCCATCCACTTCATCCGCTGCTTCTAAAAAGAAAAAGAAGAAAGGCAAACCCATGACCAAAGCGCAGCGCGATGCTCAGCGTGAAAAAGAAGAAGCGAAAGCGGCTTCAGACAACGAAGGCGGCGCACTGAGTTTTCTGAAACATCAACCCATTCGTAATATTGACCTGTTGTGGATGGTTCGTTGTTATGCCAACCTGAGGAATTTTTCAGATGCGCAAGCTATTATCGCCTATCTCGAAGAGGGCAATAAGTTTCCTAAAGATCTAAGTGAAGATCTTGCACTGACAAAAGCATATGTTAATATTCAACAGAAGCAATACGAGAAGGCGATTGATCCGATGCAGATCGCTACTGACCTTACTAAGAATATGAAAGATAAAACGCGTTATACTTTCATTCTTGCTCAGCTCAACCAACTGAACGGCAACTATGCAAACGCGATTAAGAAATTCGGTGAAGTAGCCAGCCTGAGACCGTCTTATGAAATGGAATTTAATGCCCGTATTAATGCCGGTAAAATTTTCATTCAGTCGGGTGTTGGCTCCTATAAAGAGGTAATGGCGCAACTGGTTGAGATGTCGCACGATGAACGCTATGTTGATTACAACGACCAAATCTATTATTACATGGCCCTGGTAAACCTGCGGCAGGATAAAGAAGAAGAAGCCGTAGTGAATCTGGAAACATCTATTAAAAACAGTTTCGCGGATATCAATCAAAAAGGACTTTCCTTTCTAAAATTAGGAGAACTGAGTTTTCTTGATCAGGACTATATGACAGCACAGCCCAGCTATGACAGCGCAGTGGCTTTTTTGGATCCGAAGTTTGACACACTTGATCGTGTAAAAGAAATTCATGCAGTGTTAGATCGCATCGCGCAGGCAAACAGGATCATCTTTGTGCAGGACAGTTTGCAAAAACTCGCAAAGATGAGTGAAAAAGAAAGGAATAAAATTATTGACAATGCGATCACAACCGCTGAGCGCAAAAAACAATATGAAGCCAAAGACACTATGTTGAGTCTGGAGACTCAGAAAATTCAGGAACTCCCGGGCAATCAGGCAGGAACCTCCGGCAACTGGTACTTCTACAATACTTCTACAAAAGCGACAGGTTACAATGAGTTTATAAAGAAGTGGGGCAACCGTCCGCCGGAAGATAACTGGCGGCGAAGCGATAAAAAATCAAATGATGCCCAGGTTGCTGACAATAGCGGAGAAAGCGTAGAAGACAAGGAAGCAATATTGGCTGCGAATAAAGCAAGTGAAGGTGTAAGCGAATCGCAAAAGATGGCGGAGAATATTCCACTCACGAAGGAAAAAATGGCCGTATCGAACGGCATTCTGTTCGACGCTTATTATGATCTGGGAACTATTTATAAAAGCGATCTGAAAAATATTCCGAAGGCCATCGAAACATTTGAAAAGATGGCCGCCCGTTTTCCGGACATGGAAAATATTACTTCTGTATACTATAACCTCTATCTTCTTTACACACAAACAGGCAACGTTGCAAAAGCGGAAAGCTATAAACAACTGATTTTGCAAAACCCAACCAGTGTATATGCGATGGTAATCAGTGACCCTGATTACTTAAATAAAAAAGACGCTCAGAAGCATGAGTTGAGTAATTATTACGCTTCTACTTACGACTATTATACACAGGAACAATATAAGGACGTAATAAAACGGATTCGGGCAGCAGACAGTTTATTCAGGCCAAATCCACTGGAACCTAAGTTTGACTTATTGGAGGCCATGGTAAAAGGTAAAACACTGGGCCGCCAGGAATACATTGATGCACTTGATTCCATCGTAAAAAAATATCCAAGTGGCGAGGTACACGATAAAGCAATTGAAATATTGATTGCACTTGGTGTACAACAGGCTGCGGCTCCGTTAAACAAGCAAAGTGATCCGATGAGTAAAAACAAGCAAAATTCCAAGGTCGCTCCTTATCAGTTGCATGAAGGAAATCCGCATTATTTAGTGGTCGTCTTCAATACCATTTCACCCAAAACAAAAGATGTTTCTGCCGGTCTTTCTGATTTCAATAAGGCAAAGCATGCACTCGATAATTATAAAGTAACGCCACAATTGCTCGATACCAAGACACAGATCATAGTTGTAAAACAAATGAAAAACAAGGATGCTGCAATGACTTACTACAATGAGGTTTCTGATTCCGAAACCCTTTTTGAATCTGTGGAAGACATTGGCTATTCCATTTTTGTAATTGATGACAAAAATTTCCCGCTCTTTTATCAGCGCAAGGATGTAGCTGAATATGAAGACTTCTTTTCCAAAAATTATGAGAATGAAGAAGAGGAAGAAAGCGATGATGGTGAGTGATCACCGTATTTTTTATAAAAATTACGGCTAAGATTTGTCAGTGATACACTATCTAAAAACACGTTCTTAGTCCAATTGAAGGAATATTTTTTGCTTCGCAACACATCTGATCACAGCATCCAACATGCTACCGCGAAAAACCTACTTAACTTTACTTTATTTGCAGACCACATCCAGTCATTGTGCCTGATCCTTACTCTTCATGTTAAAAAATAAGAAGTCAACGCCATTCATAAAATATTTCTGGTACTGCGTGTTGGGTAGTATCACTTTCTTTTTTTTAATGTTGTTACTGGCAGCAGTAGGCGCATTCGGGAAGATGCCTTCCTTCGAGGAAATAGAAAATCCGCGCAGTTCACTCGCTACTGAAGTATATTCATCTGATGGTGTGTTGCTTGGTAAATATTATTTTCAGAACCGCTCTACGTCCTCTTTTGAAGAAATTCCGGTAATGATCCGCAATTGCCTCACCGCAACAGAGGATGTGCGGTTTTACAGTCATTCCGGCATCGATTATTGGGGCACTTTAAGGGCAGCGCTTTCTACACTTGTCGGAGATAAGGAAGGTGGCAGTACCATTACACAGCAATTGGCTAAGAATCTTTTTCCAAGACCTTCATCAAACATTTTTGCTACGCTCCTGTCGAAATTCAAAGAATGGGTAATAGCGATCAAGCTTGAAAGAAGATATACAAAAGATGAAATTCTAAATCTTTATCTGCAAACTGTCGCTTTCAGTGAAAACTCTTACGGTATTAAATCCGCGGCACATACTTATTTCAATAAAACACCCGACTCATTGCGCGTTGAAGAAGCTTCATTGCTCATCGGAATGCTGAATGGAAGCACCATCTACAATCCAAGACGTCATCCTGATTTTGCATTAACACGCAGAAACATCGTGATGTCGCAGATGAAAAAAAATGGCTTTCTCACGCAAGCGGCATATGATTCTCTGAAGCAGATACCTATCATTCTCAATTATATGAGTCCTGATCACAATGAAGGAGCTGCTACGTACTTCCGTGAATTCCTGCGACAGGATCTCACACAATTCTGCAAAGATCATTTGAAGCCGGATGGTTCTCAATACAATATTTATAAAGACGGACTTCGTATTTATACCACCATCAATTATAAAATGCAGTTGTATGCCGAAGACGCGGTACAAAAGCACATGCGTGATTTGCAAAAGCAATTCAATCAAAGTTACAAGGGTTCTGTACCGTGGGGCAAGAATGAAAAATTTATTGAAGACGCGATGAAGAGAAGTGAACGATGGTCGAAGATGAAAGCTGCAGGCATTTCAGAAGATTCGGTTCGTATTGCTTTCAAAACAAAAATTCCGATGACTGTATTTTCCTATAAAGGCGAAATAGATACCACCATGTCGCCCTATGATTCCATCCGGTATTATAAATTCTTTTTGCATTGTGGATTTATGGCTATGGATCCCACCAATGGAAACATCCTTGCCTGGGTAGGTGGCATCAACCATCATTATTTTCAATACGACCATGTAAACATCAATGCAAAAAGGCAGGTTGGTTCTACCATTAAACCCATTCTTTACACACTGGCCATTGACAATGGTTACTCACCATGTTTCCAGGTTCCGAATGAAAAAATTTCTTTTCCGGAATTTCAGGATTGGACACCTTCCAATTCAGATGGGAAATACGGTGGAATGGTTACCCTTTACCAGGGACTTCAGAATTCCATCAATACCGTCAGCGCATTTCTGATGAAACAATTAGGTCCGCAGCCAATGATTGATTTATCAAGACGGATGGGCATCACCAGCGACATGCCACCCTATCCTTCCATTTGCCTGGGTGTGCCCGATATTTCAGTTTATGAAATGACGGGAGCTTATGGAACATTCGCGAATCAGGGTACTTATACAAGGCCACGTTACCTGTTACGCATTGAAGACAACAAAGGAAGTGTGATACAGGATTTTACTTCCAAACAAGTAGAAGTTGTTTCTGAACAAGTAGCCTATGTGATGGTAAAGATGCTGGAAAATGTGGTGGACCATGGAACTGCCAGCCGCCTCAGGGGTAAGTTTGAAATTACAGCGGAGATGGGTGGAAAAACCGGTACCACACAGGACAATACCGATGGTTGGTTTATGGGCATCACACCACAAATTGTAGGCGGTTGTTGGGTAGGTGGTGAAGAACGGATCATCAGGTTTAAATCAATGTTCTACGGCCAGGGTGCCAGCATGGCTTTGCCGATATGGGCTTATTTTATTAAAAGTTGTTATGCAGACAAATCGCTGAATATTTCCACTACAGCGCATTTTACACCTCCTTCCGGTGAGCTGAGCATCGAAACCGATTGCTCTAAATACAATGAAGAAAACGGCCAACAGAACACTGATTTTATTTTTGGTACGGGGGAAAAGAATCAGTAGGTTTTATACATGATGTGCCCATGCTTTAATGTGCCAATGAACTAATGTCCAAGGACTATTGACAATTAACTATTGACCATTGACCATTTATGCAACTGCCTCCATCAACCTTATAAACCTGCATAACAGATTTACGGACGAGCCACAAACAATCCCAACGCAACATTAGGTTCCAGTAAATTATAATCCTGTCCGTCTGGTATGCCGTCACCGGTAATATCAGCGATATTATAACCGAAATTGGGGAATGTAACATCCGGTTCCATCGCATTGAAATCGCCGCCGTCAATTGATCCATTCTGATCTATGTCGCCACTGTAAATCGCCCAAATGCCTGCAATAAATGTCATCTGCGGATTCGGATTGAATGGATCAGGATATGCTTGCAGCACATCCGATGAAAAATCGTAACTGCTATCATTCATCGATACCGCAGCAGCACTCCATGTTTCAAGGGTGTTTTTATAATGGATAGAAATATAATAGGAACTATTGTGAGCGACATTAAAGAAAGTACAACTTATCATTCCATCCGCATGCAGCAAACCGCTGAAGGAATCAATTGTTTCATAACCTGCTTCATCATGTAATCTTATAGTTACAGTATCCACTTCAGCAAGGTCAACACCTATATTTTCATTAGATAAAACAGGTTTCATAAATCCCGGATTAAATTCATCCATGTAACCCTGAATGAAAAATTTCACCTCAAAAACAAATGAGGTCACGCATCCTTCATCCTCTTCGCTATTACAATTGTCATCAATGCCATTAAAGCAAATTTCAGCAGCATCAGGATGTATTCCGGGTGCGGCATCATTACAATCTGTGCTATTTGAAACATAGCCAGATGGTTGTCCCAAACAACTGATTTGAGCTACGGCAGCATTTCCATACATATCATTATCAGCATCCTCATAGTATAAAGTGTCTTCATTCACCGTTACTTCCATTTCAGCAGTTGCAGAGCAGCCGACGCTATCGGTGCCTGTAACGGTATAAGTAGTAGTGACAACCGGAGTGGCAGTCACACTTTCTCCTGTTGTTGCATTTAATGCATTGGAAGGCGACCAGGAATAAGTCAGTGCATTTGAGGCAGTAAGTAAAATGGACGAACCCCGACAGATGATAACAGCCGAAGGATTGACACTCACGACTGGTTTTGAATTTACTGTTACCTGCACAGTTGCCGTATCAATACAACCTTCAGCGGTGATGCCGGTTACATTATAAGTAGTGGTGGATTCCGGGTTCGCAATTACGGCAGCCTCACTTGATGTATTTAATCCTGTAGCAGGAATCCAACTGAATTGCTGCGCACCACTTGCGATAAGTGATACGTTGTTGCCGGAACAGATGACTGCCTGAGCCGGATCCACCATAACAACAGGAACAGGATTTACAGTTATCGTAACAAAACCACTGGTGAGGCAACCATATTCGCTGGTACCTGAAACAGTATAGGTTGTTGTTGTTTCAGGATTAACAACTACAGATGAACCGGAAATGCTGCTTAATCCTGTTAAAGGTTCCCAACTGAAAGTGTTTCCATTTGACGCAATAAGTGTTGCAGAATCTCCTTCACAAATAGCAGCAGAAGAAGGTGTGATGATAACCGGATCACCACTGATGACTGAAATCGTAAAGGCAGCATTGGCAATACAACCATGTTGATCCATTACCTGAACAGCATAATTTCCGGCAGATGCAACCAGTATCGATTGCGAGGTGCTTCCTGTCGACCATAAATAGCTTGAAAATCCATCGCTTGCATATAATGTAGTTGATGATCCTGCACATATAGTATCTGCACCATTAACGGTTGGATTCAGTGATTCAAAATAGCTTATGGATTTTGAAATTGTACCGGCACAGTTATTTGAATCTGTTACGGTAACCGAATAATTTCCTTCAGCAACAGCAAAAATCATTTGTGTTGCTTCACCTGTTGACCACAAATAAGAAGTGTATCCTGTGCCTGCATCCAATGTAGTATTGGTTCCGGTACAAATCGAATCAGCGCCGTCAATAAGTGGTGATGGAAGCGGAAGAATTGCGAGCGTATGCGAAGCTGAACCGGAACACCCATTTGCATCAGTCACTGTTACACTATAATTTCCTTCGGAAGAAACTGCAAGGGTTTGAGTAGTTGCTGAAGTTGACCATTGATAAGAATTGTACCCGTCTCCTGCATCTAATGTTGCATTCGTTCCTGAACAGATTGCATTGACTCCGGTGATGACTGGTGCGGGAAGCGGAAGAATCGCGAGCGAATGTGAAGTTGATCCGGAACAACCATTTTCAGCCGTTACAGTAAGAGAATAGTCTCCGGCAGTACCAACTGAAATACTTTGGGCAGTGCTTCCATTTGACCAGAGGTAAGATGCATAACCTGATTGTGTAATCAAGGAAGCGGCAAATCCGCTACACACTGCATGCTCACCGGTTATCGAAGGAGTAGGGTTTTGTAAAACATTGATGTTAACGGATGCTGTTGATTCGCACCCTTCCGCATTTGTACCGGTTACCTGGTAGGTTGTATTTGAAAAAGGAGTGGCTATCACAACATCACCCACTACAACATTCAAACCCGCAAGCGGCGGCGACCATAAATAAGTCATTGCTCCGCTGGCGGAAAGTGTAGAAGAGACTCCCTGGCAAATAGTTGATGGTTGTGATAGCACGTTTAAAACAGGCAAAGAATTTACAGTCACTACTGTAAATTGAGAAGCACTGCAGCCAAAAGTATTTGTACCAGTAACCGTATAGCTGGTTGTTACTAATGGCGTGGCAGTTACGACTGCTCCCGAGGTAATGTTTAAACCTGTGGAAGGAAGCCAGTTATAAATTGAAGCACCGGAAGCAGTTAATAAAGTTCCGGATCCAATGCAGATGGATGGCGATGCAGGATTCACCGTCACAGAAGGATTGGGATTTACTGTAACGAGCCTGGTTGCTGTTGCTGTGCAGCCAGTTGCGTTTATACCTGTAACCGTGTACGTAGTTGTTATAGAAGGATTGGCCAGCACAGATGCCCCCGTTGTAATACTCAATCCTGCGGAAGGCGACCACGAGTAAGTACTTGCACCAGAAGCGGTAAGCGTCACATTTCCGCCAATACAGATCTGAGCTGAAGAAGGTGTAATTGCAAGTGTAGGATTTACATTCACTGTGATTTTAGAAGTAGCAGTTGCGGTGCAACCGAATGCATCGGTGCAGGTAACTGTGTAAGTTCTGTTACTGTTCGGAGATGCTACGACTGTAGATCCTGTGGTGACATTGAGTCCCGCTGAAGGTGTCCAGGAATAAGAAACTCCTCCCGAAGCAATCAATGTCGCGCTGCCATCCGGACAATAAGAAACCACTGAAGGGCTTACTGCTGCTGGTGGCTTGGGCCTCACGGTAATTACTGATTGCGCAGTTGCAGAACATCCTGCTGCGTTTGTTCCGGTTACCGTAAATGTTTTGGTGGTACCTGGACTTGCATTAACTATGTTCCCGGTAGTACTATTTAACGACGATTGAGGTGCCCATGTATAATTTAATGCACCTGCGGCAGTCAGATCCGTTGAATTGCCCTGGCAAATAGTAATCGCTGCAGGATTTATTGATACTACCGGTAATGCATTTACGATTACAGTTACTGTTGTTACTGAAGAACAACCGGTATTGCTTGTACCGACTAGTGTGTATGTTTTTGTATTTGCCGGACTTGCCACAACATTGGCGCCAGTGGTTACATTCAATCCACCTGATGTCGCCCAGGTATAAGTAGCTGCCCCTGCAGCAGTGAGGTTCGTGGAAAACCCTTTACATATAGCGGCGCTTGATGGATCAACGGTAACAACCGGCAGCGGATTAATAGTAAGTGTGACAGTGGTGGTAGCGGAACAACCAAAAGCATTGAAACCGGTAATGGTATAGGTAGTTGTTACAGCAGGCTGTGCTGTTACCGTGGATCCTGTAGTAACATTTAAACCCGTTGACGGTGACCACGTGTAAGATGTTCCTCCTGAAGCGGTTAGTACTTTGCTTGCTCCCGCACAAATAGCAGGTTGCGCAGGACTAATCGTTATAAGAGGTTTTGCGTTAACAGAAACAGTTACATCCGAAGTAGAAGAACATCCAAGTGTATCAGTGCCGGTAACATGATAAATTTGTGAAACAACAGGACTGGCGATAACCGTATTCCCGCTTATTGTATTTAAAGCTGTAGCCGGTGACCAAACATAAGATGAACCACCACTGGCGGAAATTGAAATATTATTTCCAGAACAAATAGTCGCCACTGGTGGTGTAAAGGTTACTTCCGGCAAACTGTTCACTGTTATCGGTAAGATCTCGTAAGGCGAACATCCTTCTTCATTTATTCCAAGCACAGTGTATGTTGTGTTAATTGCAGGATAAACATCCACGGCATCTCCTGATGTAGCACTCAATTGAATCGTAGGTGACCAGATATAACTGGAAGCGCCGGTGACGGTAAAATGAATCGTATCACCGAAACAAATGGAAGAAATAACTGGTGATACCGAAATAGTTGATACACTGTCGATGGTTAATGTTCTGGAATTAGTTCCTATGCAACCATTCGGATCAGTAACGGTAACAGCATAAATGCCAGGGAGTGAAAGCGCTACAATGCTGCCAGTTGTGCCGTTTGACCAGAGGTAACTGCTGAATCCGATACCAGCGCTGAAGGTGGTTGAATTTCCCGCGCAAATAATATTCAATCCTGAAATATTTACAACTGGAATGGGATGAACAGTAAGGTTGATGGAAGAAGATCCGATGCACCCTGCAGAATCTATTACAGTTACCGAATATATACCAGAGACGGTTGCTTTTATAATGGAAGTCGTGTCACCGGAAGACCAGAGATAATGAAAATATCCTTCTTCAGCATATAAGAGGGCTGTGTCACCTTCACAAATTGCATTATTGCCTGAGATGATTGGAACCAGTCGCGGATATACGCTCAGTGTATCATTTCCTGAACAACCATTCATATCAATTACTGAAACTGAATATTGACCCGCCGCATGTATTTCAACAGTAGAAGTTGTATCATCAGTTGACCATTGATAGTTGGAAAATCCTTCTTCTGCAAAAAGCTGGATGGATGTTTCTTCGCATATCGAATCCTGCCCGGAAATATGAGGAGAAGGGTTATCAAGAACATAAAGTGTTGCAGAATCACTACCTGCGCATCCGAATGAATCAGTGACTGAAACCGTATACGTGCCAGGCAAAAATAAAAGAGTACCTGAAATGGTGTCAAGATTCGACCAGTGATAAGTGGCGTAAGAAACAACTGTCGTCCAGGTAACAACAGAGCCTGAACAAATTGAATCATCACCGGTAATTTCCGGAATAGGATTATTTTTCCCAATCATCAAAATGGTATCACTTCCCAAACAGTTTTTATTATTGGTAACAGTAACAGCCGCATACCCAACATTCGCAAGACTAACCGTTTGTACTGTATCACCCGTCGACCATTGATAGTGAAGATATCCGGAACCGGCATCTAACGCAACAGCCGTGGCTTCACAAATAAATTCGCTTCCGGAAATCTGAGGTTGTGGATTTGCAAAACTCAATGATCTGTATGCCATGGCTTCGCATCCTGCAGAATCAATCACCAGGACGCTGTATAACTGTGGTTCTGAAACTGTAATAAATGATGTAGTGTCGCCTGTAGACCAGTTGAAAGACTGATAATTTCCTGCCACAGAAAACAAGCTGGTGAAACCGGAACAAATTGAATCGTTTCCTTCAATTACAGGAGTAAATTTTTGAGCAACTTCAATAATGCCGGAGCCCGTACAGCCATTAACATCAATTACCGATAATGTGAAGATGCCCGGTTCTGCAATATCGATGCTCGCATTCACACTTTCATCTGACCAGAAATAGCTTATATAATCTTGCTCCGCTTCCAGGGTTATGGTATCTCCGAGGCAAATGACGGTGTCGCCATTTATGACGGGTTGGGGTAAGGCATTAACTGTAACTGTAGTAGAATCAACAGCGATGCAACCGGATGCATTTATTCCTGTTACAGTGTATGTAGTGGTAGATTCAGGATGGGCAGTAATGCCGGAACCTGATGTTTCAGTCAAGCCTGTTGAAGGTAACCAGGAATAAGACAGAGCCCCGGAAACGCTCAGTGTTGTTGACTGGCCTAAACAGATTGATGGGTCATATTGAATTAGCGACAGATGGTATGCAGGAAGTTTAACATCAATTAAAAGCATGCTGTATCCTGGAACCACTATCGCATACTCACCGGTCAATGATTGTTGCGTGCTGTATTTGATCGGTGACACATTCGTTCGGAAGGCAAGTAATGAATCAGCGTAAATGGAACGGACGCCAATTTCTCCGGTTACATTATTGCCTTCATATTCAATGTTACGGATGGTATCTGCAATCCCCGAATAATTTATAACGTATAGTTTTCCCTTGCAGGAATCAGGATGGCTGAAAAAAAAAGATTCTGCATGCGCGCTTCCTGTAATGGCTTGCGTCTGCGGATGATGATATTTGGTAGAAACAATTTCCCTGATAAGTTGAAATGCATCAGTGGCCGGCGATGAATTAAATTCCACCGGAAGTGTTTGCGAATCATCCCAAAACGGATCATAAGCCGAAGCAGAAGCCAATTTGAAAAAATAAGCGCCTGCGAAAAACTCTCCGTTCAACGCGTTGTAATCAATCATTCCAAAGAGATTTTTCATCGGGAAAAGCCCGGTTACAAATGTGTTTTTGTAATTAAAAGTGTCACTTGGTTTAATGCCATATTGCACTACATACATTTTATCATAATAAGTTTTGTAAGCCGCAATACGATCGGGAATCGAATTGAAATAATCTTTCATGCATTGATCCGGAAACTTATTAGGTTTAAAACAATTTTTAGGATACCACCACCAGTTAATTGCGGTAATTTTTGGCAGACCCAGCCCTGTAGAAATGTGCTGGCTGAGTGGTGAATTCCAGATGCTAAAATTATCAGCACCCTCATTCGCGCCGTTAAAAACAATCGGAATGGTAGCATACCAGGATTCATAAAACGGGTTATCCGGATTTCGCATTACATCAACAAAGGAATCGGCCCGTATGATATAATCAGTTACACCGCCCGGCAACAGCACGGAATCACCACGGTTATCTACTTCTGTTCCCATCACTACGGCTTGCACCGGAACTCCGCGTTCATGAAATCCATCCAGAATCAGTTTCAGTTCTGAAGGATGCCACCAAAGCACATTTACGCTGATCACGGTAGAAGCACCATTGAGGTTGCAAAGGAGGCTGTGGCTGTCAACATATGGCGGAGGCAACTGATGCGGTACTATAAAAAGCGAATCATTTTCAAACTTGTACTGATTTTCAATGTCGTGTGATTCATCGATGGTTCCCCAATAATTATGGTTGTCGTTGAATTTAGTATCCATAAAAACCGCCTCATCATGATAGAGACCATAACCGTGATTTCCAGCAGCATAATGATACAATCTTGCTACGCTGCCTCCCGGATAATAATAAGATTGAAAGTTTAGTTTTTTAACAGAATCAGTAAAGCCGGAAAAAAAAGTAGTGAAGCCGGTGGATGGATCCAGAAATCGCTTCCAGGTATTACTTCGATATTGAAATACACTTTCTGTATTAACGCCGAGCATGCTGTTTGGAACGGTATAGCCGCCAGAGTCAGCAATGATTATACGAATGTTTTGCGCTGCTGCGGTGCCAGTAAAAAAAAGCGTAAGAAAAAAGACAATAATCCTTTTCATAGTACATGTGCTTTATTATAATTATAACAGGCACTCAACTCCCGATCCGGCTTGCATTTGAAATGCCAAACCGTTTATAAGTCGCTATACAAAATGATATGCTTAATAAAAATTCCTCCCCCTTCTGCTTTCTACTTCAATTTGATTATTTGATTTTGTGTTTGCGTCATAAGTGCGGGAATAAAGCTAAAAAAAATATCCAGTTTTTTTAATTCAATTATCAAAAAGATAAAATCAAATGTAGCATTTGAACATATAAGTATTTTAATTACTATTTAAGATAATACTTTTCTGTTGAAATAATCTGCAAGACAAAAAAAATTCAGGAGCTTAAATTAAGCTGCACCGTGGTGTATAGGTACTTTGTGCCAACGCTATTGCGTCAAAAACCCAAATTTGGTACCATCATATTTTTTACTCTCAATCAACTCGCGCAAATTCAAACTGGATTCATAAGGTGCTTTGACAATAAACATATTCACCAACCAATCAGGAATATTACCTCCGGGATCAAAACGCACCTGGTAAGCGAGCTGCACTTCACCATTTGCCAATGGTGTGATTTCATAACCACCAATGAAGACGGGAATACGAACAAGTCCATCTTTAGCAGGAACATAAGCAGGTTCACCTACCGAACTCGTAAACACCTTTTTGGTTTCTTTGTCCTGCCAGATTTTAAAATGTATCGCAATGTCACGGTCGTTGAACGGATAGGGTAAATCATTTACCTGGTATTGATACTGTTCTGTTTCACTGATTTTTTTCAGGATGGCAGATGAAGTGCAGGAATAAATCCAGCTGTAATAATTATTTGCATCCATGATCACAGCCACCACAGCATTCATGGGTGCCTTTACATTCATCTCCGTTTTAAGCTCTGCAATCGAATAGCCCTCCACCTGGCGTGAATAAATTTTTATGCCATTCTGATCTTTAGAAAGTTTCCATTCACCTGTTTGTGAAAATGAAAAACTACTGAAGCACAAAAACATACAGCACAAAAAAACATTTCCTGAATTCATACTCATCTTAGATAATAATTTGGTGTTCGAAAATACAAAAGAATAAGGTGTTGAAATTACGGTAGCTGTCAATTCAGTTTAGCATCCACCAAATAAAATGCCGGCTGCACTATTCATCATCAACGCTTTTTCAAATGCAACATTCAAAAAGCTGAGCGAATCAACAGTATAATGAAAAACGAAGGAAAAAGTTACACCTGCTATTTCAATATATGCTCAATATCAGGATCACCATCGAGGTGATTCATTTGACGTACAATCCAGGGATATCTTCTTGCCACCCATTTACCCATAGGTTTAACTTTATAAACTTTAGGATTCGGGAGGCATGCTGCAATCATGGCAGCTTCGCTTCTTGATAATTTCGATGCCGGCTTACTGAAATAACTGTGTGACGCACTTTCAATACCAAATATTCCATTTCCCATTTCCGCAACGTTCAGATAAAGCTCAAGTATTCTTTGTTTGCTGTACAACAACTCAATCATAAACGTGAAATAAACTTCCATTCCCTTTCGGAACCATGATCTTCCCTGCCATAAAAAAACATTTTTTGCAACTTGCTGGCTGATGGTGCTTGCACCACGCACCCTGTTCGGGTGTTTCTCATTATACTTCATTGCCTTTTCAATACTGTTGAAATCAAATCCGTTGTGGTCAGGAAACAACTGATCTTCACTGGCAATCACAGCGAGCTTGGCATTGGAACTGATTTGCTGATAAGATACATAATCCCGTTTGAGGCCATGACCGGAAAGCAGGCTGCCCAACTGGGTAAAAGTGATAGGTGGATTTACCCATTTCACTAACAGTAAATAAGCAAGATGAAAAATAAACAACACAAGAAAAATGCGCTTGAATAATCGCCATACTTTTGAAATAATTTTTTTCACCTCACTCCTGGTTTGATGCATGTATAATTCACGCGGCGGCAAATATAGTACTCATCAAATGTCTTTACATCAACTTTTACATGCTTCGATTTTCGAAAAGCAAGTTGCTGCTGTAAATGATCAAGTCTGCTTAGCTTGCACCTTTATGCACTTATCTGTAAATTGAACGCAATTCCATTTCATCAATCCATTAATTCCAACATGCATCCACTCCAACATCTTTTCGAAAAAAATAAAGCATGGGCAGACAGGGTTCGCTCCACCCAACCCGATTTCTTCGCCAGGTTATTGCAGCAACAATCACCTGAATACCTGTGGATCGGTTGCTCCGACAGCCGTGTGCCTGCCAATGAAATTGTTGGCCTTTTGCCTGGCGAATTGTTTGTTCACCGGAATGTGGCCAACGTAGTGGTACACACAGATTTTAATTGCTTGTCAGTCATCGAATATGCAGTAGAAGCCCTTGGCGTAAAACACATTATCGTTTGTGGTCACTATGGTTGCGGCGGTGTGCAGGCTGCTCTGAAAGACAGTCAGCTCGGATTAATCGATAACTGGTTGCGCCACATCAAAGAAGTCTGGAAAAAATACGAAAAGGAAATCAGTCTTATTAAAGGCGAACACGAAAAGCTGAACCGGCTTTGTGAACTCAATGTGATTGAACAGGTAGTGAATGTTTGCAACACCACGATCATTCAAAAAGCCTGGGGTCGGGGACAGAAAGTGGCTGTCCATGGATGGATCTACAGTATTGAAGATGGACAACTCCGGGATTTGAATGTGCAACTTTCCAATTCAACAGAACTTAAAACATTCTATGAAGCAGCTAATGCTGCCGGTTTGAAATAGCAGGCTATAACATTTTTCAGAAGAATGTACCGTGACCACCGAAGACTTTAAAAATCTCTTTCCGCATTTGCCCGATGATCCCGGCGTATATCGTTTTATTGACGAAGGCGGTGTGATGATCTATGTCGGTAAAGCAAAGAACCTGAAAAAACGGGTTACCAGTTATTTTGTAAAAAACCATGCGCAGTTTAAAACCAGCGTGATGGTGCGTCATGCGCGGCGCATTGAATTCACCATTGTAGAATCAGAGCAAGATGCATTGCTGCTTGAAAATACATTGATCAAGAATTATCAGCCGCGTTATAATATCAACTTGAAAGATGACAAGACCTATCCGTTCATCTGTATTAAAAATGAAAATTTTCCAAGGGTATTTCTTACCAGGACCCTTGAACGCGACGGGTCAGAATATTTTGGTCCGTACACTTCCGTAGTAAGAGTGAGCGGCATCCTTGATTTTATAAAAAAAATGTACCCGCTGCGCACCTGCAACCTCAACCTGAGTGAAAAAAATATTGTTGCACAAAAATTCAAGGTCTGCCTTGAGTTTCACATCGGGAATTGCAAAGGACCTTGTGAAGCCCGGCAATCGAAAGAATCCTACGACCACAGCATTGCGCAAATCCGTCACATCCTGAAAGGCAATCTTGGCGAAGTGATTCAAAACCTGAAACAGGAAATGCACGATCTTGCAGTAAATTACCGCTACGAAGAAGCGGAATTGCTGAAGAAGAAATTACTGGCACTTCAGGATTATCAGAGCAAATCACTTGTTGTTCATCCTACTATCACCAATGTAGATGTGTTCTCCTTTAAAGAAGATGAAAAGAATGCGTACGTAAACTGCATGCGCATAGTGAATGGTTCTGTAATTCAAACACGCACGCTGGAGATCAACAAAAAGATTGAAGAAGAAAAAGAAGAACTGCTCGTATTTGTAATCCATGAATTGCGGAGCCAGTTACAAAGCAATTCAAAAGAGATCATCGTTCCTTTCAAAATTGAATTTCCTTACCAGGAAATAACAGTAACCGTTCCCTCGCGTGGCGACAAAAAAAAACTCCTGGAGCTTTCTCAAAAAAATCTTTCTTATTACCTGTTGGCGAAGATGAAAGACAACTTTGAGAACAAACGGGAAACATCAGCCCAACGAATTCTTTCACAACTCCAAAAAGATTTCCGGCTTACTGAATTACCGGTGCATATCGAATGTTTCGACAACTCCAATTTCCAGGGTGCCTTTCCTGTTGCTTCCACCGTAGTTTTTAAAAACGGAAAACCGTCGAAGAAAGATTACCGTCATTACAATATTAAAACTGTAGAAGGTCCGAATGATTTTGCATCAATGGAAGAAATTGTTTACCGCCGTTACAAAAGATTATTGGAGGAAAACCAGTCGTTGCCGCAACTCATTATGATTGATGGCGGTAAAGGTCAGCTTGGGGCGGCAATGAACAGCCTTGAAAAATTAAACCTGGTAGGAAGAGTGGCTATCGCAGGCATTGCAAAGCGACTCGAAGAAATATATTTTCCCGGAGATCCTTTGCCTCTATACGTTGACAAAAAATCTCCCTCTTTACGATTGATTCAGCAACTGCGTGATGAAGCCCATCGCTTCGCCATCACCTTTCACCGAAGTAAAAGAGATAAGGCAACATTGCGTTCTGAATTGACAGCTATCAAAGGCATTTCCGACAAAACCTCAGAAAAATTATTGCAGCATTTTCATTCGGTTGAAAAAATAAAGTTGGGTTCCGATGAAGAATTAGAGCAGGTTATCGGAAAAGCTAAAACAAAAATATTAAGAGACTATTTCAACACTTCCAACAACAAATCTCAGAATGGTTAGTGATAACTTTTACTATAATGCTGCAGTAAATTAATACGGTAGCCAGGCATCAATTGTTCAAGGTATTGTAGCATTTTTACACTTTCTTGGTGACTGTCAGATCACAGGATAACCATCTAAACAATTTTATAAGTCAATAAATACAAGTTATTAAAACTCATCCATAAACAAGTTATGCAATCCTTAAACTTCACTCCATTTCCAGCGTTAACCACCGAACGACTCTCATTACGACCTTTGACAACTGACGATGCCAATGAAATTTATATCCACCGTTCTGATGAAAGAATTCTTGAATTCCTTGACATGCCAAAAGCAACAAGCGTGGAGGATGCGCTGGCTTTCATTCAGAGAATAACCAATCACGTTGCAAATAATGAATCTATTTTCTGGGGCATTCAACTGATCAACGATCCGTATCTGATTGGATCCATTTGTTTATGGAATATTGAAGTAGCAGAAGATAAGGCTGAAGTCGGCTATGTATTACATCCGGATTACCAGGGAAAAGGCCTCATGCAGGAAGCATTGGCAGCGGTAATTGATTTTGGTTTCAACCATCTACATCTGAAAATTATTGTTGCTGACCTTCATTCCGGCAATAAAAAATCACTTCAGCTGCTTCAAAGAAATGGATTTGTATTTGAATCAAAATCAGAAGAAATGGTTATTTATTCGTTGAAAAATAACAATGTGAAAGTTGGGGCAGATTGAACTGATATCAGGCAAACAGATGCTCTCATGAAGTTAAAAAGGTAATACCTAAATGATGCTACTCATGAAACATTTTTTTACAACACATGAGGTTAAAATTTCCAGAATAGCATTCGTCGCAATTTATCTTGCACTCATCCGGACTATTGGCGAATGTTTCCGCCTGAATTATTTGATTGGAACCGCATTGACGTTTGAACAATTGCAACCTTTCCTCCTGGGAGCAATGATTTCCGCCATTGCCTGCCTTGCAATGACTATTAGCTCCTTTTTTGCGATGAACAAACTGATAATTACCATTGCACTGATCACTATTGTAACCCTGCTGATTATAAAAATTTACTACGCAATATGATAGCATAAAAAAACTTGGCTCAGTAGCTTGCACACAACAAATAATCGATACCTTTTCAACCTGAATTGTACCATTACGTGATGATAAAGAAAAATACCTTCTGGCTCAGCGCTGCCATACTTTTTCAACTCTTAACTGCTGCCGCACATTCCATGAGTTTCTTTTTTTCGCCGGAAGGTGCAGATGATACAGAACGGCAATTGATATTGTTGATGAAAACTTACAGGACCGATGCAGGAGCAGGCTTTGCGCCTTCTACACAAGATATATTCACTGCTTTCAGCGCCTGCTTCGCGCTACTTTATTTATTGGGCGCATTGATCAACTGGTATTTGCTGCGCAGAAAAACAGATGCTGTTACATTGAAAGGAATTGTAAATATTAATATGCTGGTGTTTGGCATTTGCTTCGCCGTGATGGCAAACTTTACCTTTCTTCCTCCTATCATTCTTACCGGACTGGTTTTTATGTGCCTCGTTATTTCCAGGTTAACCTTTTCAAAATCGTAGCATGTCGGTCTTATCACAATTGGCCAGTTCACTTGATCGAAGAGATGAAGAACCGAATATTGAACTGGGAAAAAAAATTGCAGCAGTTGCGGATCGTAATGCAGTGAAAGAACTGGTTTCATGTCTACATCACAAAAACAAAAATATCAGGCATGATTGCATTAAAGTATTATATGAAATTGGCGAAAGAAATCCTCCACTCCTGGTGCCTTATTTTAGTGAATTCATCGCCTTGCTGGAAACCGGGAACAGCCGAATGTTATGGGGCGCCATGACTGCGCTTGATTACATGGCGCTGGAAGTTCCGGATGCAATGTATAAAGCGCTTTCAAAAATAGAAACTGCAGCAGGTAAAGATTCCGTTATTGCACGTGATCATGCAGTTGGCATTATGGCCAAACTTTCTTCTATCGGAAAATATGAAGCACAATCTTTCAGACTGCTGATCAGGGAACTGCAGAGCTGCCCGCTTAATCAACTGCCGATGTATGCTGAAAAAACACTGGAGACCATCAGTAAAAAGAACAAGCCTGAATTTCGGAAAACATTAAACGAACGACTAACGGAAATAAAAAAAGATTCACAGCGCAAACGGTTAATGAAAGTATTAGATCAATTGTAAGTTCCTCTGCAAACATCATCCGGCATTCAAACTAAACAGGTAAAATATAACTAACAAAGCATGAACGAAGAAATACTATCCGCACTGATAAGGATTAGTCCATTTATAATCCTGATGCTGGTGATTTACATTTTCTTACGATTGAAACGATTCAATGCGAACGATATTTATCTGCAAAAGCCAAATTCATGGAGTCGTTTCGCAGTTTGGTATTTTTCCTTTCTGCTTTTCATTTTAATAACGGAGTTAACTCTTTACGATTTCGGCCTGTTATCAGTACCACATTGGCACCATACTTTATTACCATCCTTAATCAGGATCACCGGCATGGTGATCCTGGCGCCAATAGCCGAAGAGCTTTTTTTCAGAGGCTTGATTCTTTTTCGCCTTGAAAAATTAAAGATGAACCGGCACGCAGCAATTTTATTGCAGGCAGCATTGTTTGTGCTTGCGCATAACTTCACTTACGAAAATACCATGCAGTCGAATATTGGAGTAGTGCAGAGTTTTGCGGATGCTACTTTATATGCTTACGCAAAATACCATACAAGATCATTGCTTACACCAATGGCAATGCACATGACCGGCAACGTGGTTGCAACACTCGAACAATTCATTTTATAGTTGAAAAAAATTTCAACCCATAATTTACTCACGATAAACCAAAACAAGCACTATGAAAAGAGTTACAGGAATTGGTGGCGTATTCTTTAAGTGTGAAGACGCCGGTGAACAAAAACAATGGTATGAAAAACACCTCGGCATGCAGATGAATGATTGGGGCGGTTCCATTTTCTGGTGGCGCGATGCTGATAATCCGGAAAAAAAAGGAAGCACTTCGTGGAGTGCTTTCAAAAAAGAGAGCGCTTATTTCGAGCCCAGCACAAAACCTTTCATGTTCAACTACCGTGTTGAAAATCTTGAAGAATTGCTGAAAGCTTTGAAGGAAGAAGGTGTGGAGATTGTTGGTGAAATGCAGGTGTTTGAATACGGAAAATTTGGCTGGATCATGGATCCGGAAGGAAATAAGATTGAGTTGTGGGAACCTATTGATGAAAAATTATGATGGAGGAACAACACTAAAATCTAAAGCTGAAACTTCACCCCTACTGTTCCTGCAATGCCGAACCTTGTTTCAAATGATGCGCCATTCAGGTAAATCTGCTTACTCAGTTTGCCTTCAATGTTTGCTACAATGCTGAATTGTTCTGCAAAACGAATTGAACCACCAAACGGAAACCTCAATTCCATTAACAGGGAAGTTGCGGCAGGAATATCATTCTTTGTATCTGTTACGGATTCGAAATATTGTACCGTACTGATACCATTTGAAAAAGTATCTGATGCAATGGTTTGTGAAAAGATGCCATAATTTTCAATTATGGAAGGATGAACAGCAGTGCCGATTGCAGCACCTGCTCCAAAGTAGGCACCGAACCTTTTTGAAGGATCGGTTTTAAAAATATAATCGGCAGTGAGTCCTACTACAGGTGACCATTCAGTATAATAAACATAGTTGCCAATAATTGAATCCAGCAATATCGTGTCACGATTCATGAAATTGGTATTGTGATAAACATACGGTTGATAGTATAGTCCAAACAACAGTTCACGGTTATTAAGATACTGTCCTTTCTTTTTGCTGTAAGGAACAAATCCAAGCTGACTGAAAAATCGCATAGACTTTAAAGCTCCGGCAGTATTTACTTTATCATCCGGAAGTATAAATGGCACACCGGTTTTACTGCTTCCATTGATGGTAACAAATCCCTCATGATATTCACTGAGGTCAATGGCTGTGAAATCATTTTCATCCTTCGCAAGCAGTTTAATTTTATTTAAAGAAGCTGATTCTGAAGGTGCCCAAAGTTGAAGTCCCGCAGTGATGGATGAAAATTGGAGAAAAGGTTTTGGTTGACCTTTTGCCATGCTTGCCATTAACAATAAAACAATTAGAATTTTAAATGGAAGATATTTCAAGGGAATTTATTTAAAACAAAGGAAAAGGATATTAACATGATGCGTTCAAAATCGATGCTGATCAAATGTACTTTCTAGAGGTGGTTTGTTAATTCAGTCACGTGAAGACGCAAAGCTCGCACAGAAAAACCAGGCGTATCAACTTTGCGAGCTTTACCTCGTTGCGTGAAAATAAATTTTATGAACTCCCGCATCCATCAGGTATAATTTGTTCATCCGTTATTAGTTAGAACTATAGCGGGACCGAAAGTAATTCAGCTTGCCTCCTTCCACTTCAATGTTTTAATCAACTCAATAATATCCGGCTTAATAAAATTAACCACCGGTGCAATGGAATCCGCATTGGGTGTATTGTAGAAATAAAGAGAACCACGCAGAAAATGCTTGTTGCTATCGGTCACAAAAAACTGAACGGCTGATGCTGCATTGCCACCCACTTCATAATAAATTCCATACACGTGGTTGGGCGTCTCCACATAGTTTTCATCAATATAATCGGCTTTAATCGTGTGCTTGAAAGTAAGTTGATGCGCATCTTCCACCAACTCCTGCAGCATTTTTTTTCCATTGATTTCTTTATAGCTCATATACAAATTTCCATTCAGTGATGGAAAGGTGATATTAAACCAACATGGATTGTCCGGGACAGTATCGAGAAAGACAGTATCGCGGTTGATGACACCATATGTTGGGTATTCAAAAGTAAACGGACAGGCACCATTGTCGAAATGCTGATAACCTCTGTCGGGCAGGATGATTTTAAAATAGCCACGTGGTTTTGGAGTATAAGAAGTGCCACAACCAAATACAAACAAGCAGGACAGCAAAAAACAACAGACAGGAATTATGCAAGAATTCAACGTTGTAGAAAAACGGGTTTTATCCCGTTGTTGGCGGGATATAATCATGAGGATTCTTCAGACTTGCTTTCCATTCTTGTCACCTTCACCTTGTTGATGCGGTAGTTTTCGACCGACAAAACGGTGAACAGGAAATTTTCGTATTCCACCGTTTCATTCGGTTGTGGAATAGTGCCACGTATTTCAAGTATCAATCCGCCCAATGAGTCGGTATCGCTTTTTACTTCATCAAAAAAATCTTCCGGCAAATTCATCAGCTTGCAGAAATCATTGATAGGCGTTTTGGCTTCGAAAATGAAATTGTTTTCATCCACCTTTGTGAAATCCAATTCTATTTTCTCATCTGTTTCATCACGAATGTCGCCGATGATTTCTTCTACGATATCTTCCAGCGTCACCAGGCCTGCAGTTCGGCCGTACTCATCAATCACCATCACCAGGTGCCGTTGATTGCTTTGCAGCTCCACTAATAATTCAGAGATTTTTTTTCCTTCCGGAACAAAATAGGGTTCGCGTATGAGTTGGTGCCAGTTCTGATTAGCCGGTTCCTGTAAAAATGTGAGCAGATCCTTCGTGTATAAAATACCAATGATATGGTCAAGGCTTTCACGATAGACCGGAATTCGTGAATAACCGACGTCACGAACTGTTTTGAGCAACTGTTCGAAAGCGGTTTTTTCATCCACACAAACCATATCAATCCTCGACTTCATGATTTGCCTTACCACAATGGTTCTGAATTTCAAGATACCCTGCAAAATGGGAATACCATCATCATGACCTGTGGATTCTTCCACTAACTGCTCTTCCGGTTTTTCCATTACCTCTTCTTCGAGTCCTTCATTTTCACGTGCAAACCTTTTCTCAATAAAATAAGATGATTCAATAATAAATTCAGTGAATGGAAATAAGAGACGGCTGAGTAAAAGCAGCGGCGTACCCATTGTTTTTGACCACATGATGTTATTCTTGCCACCAAAAAATTTAGGGAGAATTTCCTGGCAGACTAAGAGCAAAAAAATGAGCGCCAGTATTTCAAGCAGGTATTCAAGCCATGAAAAAGAAGAGCCCCCGAAAAGATGGATGCCGATTTTTACCGCGATAAAAAGCACGGTAACATTGATCACCATCTGCAACATTTTTACGAGCACCAGCAAGTGACGCGGACGCGCCATCAGGTGTTGAATGTGCCGGAATGTGCGGGGACTCTTCTTCTCTAAATCAGCCAACTCACTGGAAGTAAGGGAGAACAAGGCATGCTCTCCGCCTGAAATCAGGAAGGAGATAAACAGCAGCAATAAAGTAGAAAAAGAAAATAAAGAAACTTCTACAGGAAACGATTGAATAAGTACCAATGGCACCATCAACAGTTCCGAAATTGCCACACTACCAGATTGATCCAAATGAGTTTTGCTTTAGTCAGACAACTTTAGAAGGGAAGGTCATCTGCGACTGTTACATCAGCAGTTTCATTCACCGTTACATCATTCGTACCACCACTTCCGCCATCCGGTTTGCGATCGAGCATGGTGAAAGAGTCGGCCACGATATCGGTGCGATACCGCTTGATGTTTTCCTTGTCAGTGTAGCTGCTGGATTTGATTTTCCCTTCCAGATAAATGGCACTGCCTTTCTTCAGGTACTTCTCTGCAACTTCAGCAAGTTTCCGCCAGCACACAATGTTGTGCCATTCGGTTTGTTCTACACGGTTACCACTTTTGTCATTGTAGGCTTCTGTGGTAGCCAATGAAAACTTTGCAACGGTAAGTCCACCTTCGAGGTGATTTACTTCGGGATCTTTTCCAAGATTCCCAACGAGGATAACTTTGTTAACGCCTCTCATAAGAATAAAAATTTTGGGTTAAAAAATAAATACAGAGCTAAAATAGTATTTTTTTAATTCGGTGGTAGAAAAAAAATTCCAGGTTTTGATTACTAAGTAAAAATGACATGCCGTTGATGTCATTATTTTCATGCAAATAGGCCGACCCTGCAAAGAAATCGGGTTTCTTTTTCACGTTATTGTTGCATTTGATACGCTACCCATTTGCATGGCGATTAAAAAAAGACAGCAATGCTTTTAATATTGCATCTTCCATCTTTACGCTAAATTGCCTTTCAGATAGTTACTGATTAAAACCGGAAAACCGATTTCTGCCAGGCTTGACTTCTTCACTTTCAACCAACCTTTTGGTAATCGCTTTTGAGGTTTACATAATTCTATTCTGAAAAACTGCGCATAAATAGTTTGATGCGTCAGCTTATGCTCCATCACTTTTGAAATTCCTTTTACAGTTATTTTTTTTCCTGAAAAGAACGAAGACTCCTTCCATGATTTCAAAAACTCAGTTTCCGATTGATAAGCAGTTGTTTCACTTACCGGAAACTGATACAGTCCTTTCCAGATATCTTTCTCATTTCGCCTTTCAATAATGATCTCCACCTCATTTTCCAGCACTAAAAAATTAAACCACCTGTTTCGTACCATTACTTTTTTTTCCTTAACAGGAAAATCAAACACTGCATTTTTTGTAAAAGCAACACATTCCTTTTTAAAGATGCAGGAGCTGCATGCAGGATTGGCCGGCTTGCAAACCAATGCGCCGAAATTCATGATAGCCTGGTTGTAATCTGCAGGATGTTTTTTATCGAGTAGCTTTTGCGCCAGTTCAGCAAATGTTCTTTTTCCTTTGGTGGAATCCACTGCTTCGCTGATGCCGAAATATCTGGCAAGCAGCCGAAATACATTCCCGTCCACTACAGCATGCGGCAAGTCGAATGCAAAGGATGCAATAGCGGCAGCAGAATAAGGCCCCACTCCTTTCAGCTTCAAAATTTCTTCATGCGTATCCGGAAACTTTCCACCAAAATCATTTACCACCTGCTTCGATGCCGCATGGAGATTGCGTGCCCGCGTGTAATAGCCCAATCCTTCCCAAAACTTCAGCACTTCATCTTCAGAAGCATTTGCCAGGTGATTTACAGTTGGGAATTTTTTAGTGATGCGTTCATAATATGGAAGTCCTTGCTCCACGCGTGTTTGCTGCAGAATAATTTCAGACAACCATATTTTATACGGGTCGCGCGTATTTTTCCATGGCATGCTGCGTGGATTGGCTGAATGCCATTTCAATAATTTTGTAGTGAAGGAATTATTCATCGCTGTGCAAGAAGCACAAAATTGGGGAAGAGTTCAACAACTTCTTTTGCCTGTTAATGACGCATTAAAATTCCCCCGGATTTTTTATTTGAAAAATCCAGCTTCGCTAAAAAAGGGTTGCATATCAAATTGTCGCTAAAGGGAACCGTCATTCCGGATTTATTTTTTTCCAACCATCAATCGACAATTTGGTATGCAACGAAAAAAAGAGCCGCTTGATAAAGCAGCTCTTCAATTTCAAATATTGTGAAAGGAATCATTATTCCGTTCTTACAATTTTTAATGTCTTCACAACTTCATACCCTGCATTCAATTGCACAAAGTAAACACCAGGCAGCAGTGGTTCATTGATCTCCAGCAAAGTTGCAGGATCAAGCGACTTGTATTCGCGAATCAATCTTCCGCAATAGTCAGTCAGTTTTGCATTTAACGGTTGCTGTAAATTGCCTCCTGTCTTTATCGTCACTTTATTTGTAAACGGATTTGGATAGGCTTCTGCAGTAAAGCTAATTCCTGGATCTCCCATTTTGCAATTTATTGTTACCGTCTGGCTTGGGGAAACTTTCTTACAACCGGTGGCTGTAATTTTTACTTCTACCTTGTACGAACCTGATGTAGTTGCCGCGTAGGTTGCGTTAGTTGCTCCTCCGATATTATCGTTATTAAGTTTCCATTTGTAAGTTACTCCTGTTGTCGGCGTGCCGGTTCTGGTGAGCAATACTGAACCACCTGAGCAGGCAGCCTGCGTAAAATCAACCTCTGGTTTCGGATTGGCAGTAACAGAAATTTTATTAGACAAAACTGATTCACAAGCATTCGAAACGAGGCAGGAAAAGCTGCCTGATTTATCGGCTTCATACGTTTGGTCAGTTGCACCGGCGACAAAATTGGAACCCTTCTTCCAGGCATAACTTACTGCTCCGGGCGCATTTACTGAAAGGGTCACGGAACCACCTTTACAAAAGGTGGTGGGCCCACCTGCAGTAATTACAGGTGATAAGGTGCTGCCGCCCGGCATTTGTCCGAGATGATATACAGTGCCGTTAGTGCTTGAAACCCACGCTTCACCTGCAACACAATCTATTGCAATACCGCTCAGGGATGTTACACCAATAGGCAATGCATGTCTCTTTACATATGCACCAAGTGGAGTGAACTCCGCCATGCTGTCTTCGATGCTGCTTACCACAAATAAATTGCCGTTAGCGCCCACTTCAAGGTCGCCAAAGGAAACACTGAAATTACTGGTGATCTGGAATGTCTGCAGTACGGCACCGGTTATCGGATCAACTTCTGCAATCATGTTTTCAAGTGAGGCACTTGGAACATTGTCCTGCACCATAAAAAAGGTGTGACGTAGAGGATGATAAGCACCGCCTACTACGTGACTGCTGCCAAAAGCCGTATTCAATGTTTGGGTAACTGTTCCTGTAACATTATCTACTGCATAAATATCAGCTACACCACTTTCCCCATTAACAAAAAGCAATTGCCCTTCCGGAACAGTGATATTTTTTAAAGTGAGCTGAGCAGGCGCCATCTCGACATCTACATCATTTGCGTTTTCACCTGGTTTTGCAAAAAAAGTTGATAATACACCTGCCGGAGTGTAAGAATAAATGTTGGTTGATGAACAACTGTAAACCCATACTCTTGCAGCGCCGGGATCATAACCAATTCCGCACAAGGAGCCTGTTTCTGCAGGGTTGAACGAACCAAGTAATGTTATTGGAGTAGGTTGAGCGTATACGCCATTGGAAAAGAAGGCGCTTAAAAAGCTAATGATTACGACAAGATTTTTTTTCATAACAGGAGTATTAGTTTAAAAGATTGAAGTGGAATGATAAAAGATCACCTATACAAATATACCTTTCTGATGCATATATACAAATCTTCGGATCGACGCAGAAAAGCGATAAATACAACTAGAAGCCATCTCCAAATTGATACGTCCTGCTCTTTTAGCTTTTTGAGATGGCTATTACAGTTTATCAGTGGAAAAAACTCCTCATCGCTCCGGTTAATTGATGTTAAGCTCAAATTACCTGATCATTCTACTTGCAGTACGACTTAACAATAAATCTGTGCTGAGTAAGCAGCTCTACGTTTTCTTATCAGCACCAATGCTACATGGCTTGCCGATTTACCTGCTTTCCTGAAAGGAACGCTTTCCATGGATTCCAATAATAAGTAGTCCATCCTTTTTTAATACTGTCGGCATGCTTATCAGGAAGATTGGCATGCACCATATTCAGAATCGCATCTTTACCACTTTGTTCGAAGGTGAGCATGAAAATTGAATCCATTTCCTTTGATTCCCACTCTGAGGCACGCCAGGTCTGTACGATCATTTTATCTTTTATGAGTACCAGGTTTTTCCCGGTAATGTAATCGCCGCTTGCCGAAAATTTGGCTCCTTCCTTATCTGAAATCTGTGTAGGATAACCGGTCGATGCAGTATGTTTTTTTGCATCCATATAAAGTTCATAAAGGTACTTAGTTGTGGTGTTTTTGAAAACGACTTTTTGGGTGATGGTTTTTGACATGACGTTGGATTTATTGGTTAGACGAATGTAAAGGTTCGGATTGGACAGAAGGGAGGGGAAATTTTTGATTTCAACCTACCAGAAGGAGCAGCAAGATTTTCCATCGGTCATCAAAGTCATTGAAGTTCTATAAGAGGGTCATCGTAACAAAATCAAAAACCTTTTCAAGGTTTGGTTCGCAGGTCATTTGAAAGCCCGACTATCCGTAATGACTAACTATCAAGGTCAGTTACCTTTCTAGCATCAAAAATCGTTAATCGATATCCGATATACTTTTATGAATCATCATTAAGTTGACGAGACTGTGCCTAAACCACATCAAATCCCAAAAAAATCACCCTCTCACACTTAAAATTCAACTTAAACTTCCCCTTTCGGATTTTTTTCCGAAATTTGCGCCCTTAACATTTTACCAAAACGATTAATAGTTAGTCAGTTATAAATCAAATTACTCCATGAGAAAAGCCGATTTGATTACAAAAATTTCAGATAAAACCGGCATTGCCAAAGTTGATGTATTGGTAACGCTGGAGTCATTTTTCAAGGAAATTAAAGAATCGCTGAAGCAAGGCGAAAACATTTATGTAAGAGGATTCGGAAGTTTTATTGTGAAAAAACGTCGTCAGAAGATCGGCCGTAATATCAAGAAAAACGAAGCCATCATCATTCCGGAGCATTTTATTCCTGCCTTTAAACCGGCCAAAACATTTATGGACAAGGTAAAAGGAGCCAATACGGCCAAAAAATAATCTGCTTTGAGAATTCAACAAGTCATTTTGCTGGTGGTTGGTGTTGCGCTTGTGGCAGTACTCTATGTCTTCGGGGTTACAAAATCACCAAAGAAGCCTGAACCTGTTATGCCGGGCGCTATGCAAGCGATGGCGGGAGAAGGAGCAGTATCTATTGATTTCAACGCTATTCTTGATAAAGCCCGTTTAACCCTTTCTGATAAGCAACGTGACTCAATTGCCATGGTGGAGTTGAATCTTGAAAAAACACGTGGCGAAGTAGCAAAAGCCTCCATGCTTCAAAATCTTGGTGAAGACTGGACCAAAACAGGAAATATAATTGTAGCAGCCAAATATTATGCAGAAGCTGCTGCAATTAACAATGACATAAAAACCTGGGAAGAAGCCGCCGACCGTTTTTTCATGGGTTTTCCAACGGCTGCTGATTCAATCGTAAAAATGTATGCCGTGCAGGAAGCCATCAAGTGTTATGAGCAACTGCGTAAACTGGATTCTTCGAATATGGAATATCCTGTTCGGGAAGCAATATGCTATGTTGACGGACAAGGACAAATCATGCAGGGCGTTACTCTATTGAAAGGCGTAGAGAAGAAAGATCCCGACAACAAGGATATGAACCTTATTCTGGGTAGATTGGCCGTTGTTTCGGGCCAGTATGACAAGGCTGTTACACGATTAGAGCACCTGATAGAGATAGACCCGGACAATGCAGAGGCCTACTTTCATTTAGCGGAAGCCTATCGCGCCCTCGGAAGAAAAGAAGATGCTGTAAAAACACTGGAAAAGTGCAAATCGCTCGTAAAAGATGACGACTTTCGCGCCCAGATCGATTCATATATTAACCAAATCAAAAATTAATAAACAATGCCATCAGGTAAGAAGAGAAAAAGACATAAAATGGCTACCCACAAGCGGAAAAAACGTTTGCGTAAAAACCGTCATAAGAAGAAGTCACGCTAAATTTCTTCGCTGCAGTTTTTTTGCAGGAAGAGTAATTGCCACTTGCCGGGATTTCAACCAGATACCCAACTGCTGAAATCTCCGGATTTTTTTAAATGCATCTCCTGGCAGCTCTTCCGATAAGATTTTCCCGGCACACGACACTTTTATTCTGTTATCACATCCTTTAGATACTTCATTTGGTGAAGTAAATGTCAGGTGCAGATGAGTCGTTTCCGGAATTTTCCATCCGCTTTAGGTGCACTGCGAAGCTCAGACAACATTGAATGTCTGTGAAAAGGTTGACATATCGGGCATGTCCTGTATGCAGTCCTTTTTGATTGAGCGATGTAGTCCACATCCAACCATTTTCCTGTCGACCGGCTATCACGCACTGACAGGATATGCTGATTTCTTTTTGAGATCCTGCATGGCACATTTCCCGCAAGGGAATCACTTGTAAATTGTGGTGTCGTGAACAGGGAATTAATTATTGACTCCGGTACAAACGGAGTAGAGATTGCGTTGCTGGAAGATAAAGTGCTGGTGGAACTTCACCAGGAGAAACTAAACCAGAACATTGCGATTGGTGACATTATTCTGGCCAAGGTGGGAAAAATACTGCCGGGTCTGAATGCTGCCTTTGTGGATATCGGTCAGCCCAAGAATGGGTTTCTTCATTATTCCGACCTCGGACCCCAAATAAGGTCTGCGCAGAAATTTACCAAGTTCGCTTTTGATGGAGTGATGCCACCCGACCTGAATGATTTCAAGCTGGAACCGGAAACACAAAAGACCGGAAAGATTGCCAATACCATTTCCAAACGTGTTCCGCTATTGGTTCAGATTACCAAAGAACCCATCTCCACCAAAGGGCACCGGTTGTCGTGTGACATTTCATTGCCGGGCCGTTTTATCGTGCTTATTCCTTTTATCAATTCCATCAGCATTTCTAAAAAAATCAATTCGCCGGAAGAAAGAAAAAGGTTGAGCCGTTTGATGGAAAGCATCAGGCCGAAAAATTTCGGTGTCATCGTGCGCACACTTGCGGAAGGCAAATCGGTGCAGGAACTTCATGAAGACATTACCCATCTTACTGAAAAGTGGAAACAACTGACCGCTGAACTCAAGGCAGTGGAGGCTCCCAAGAAAGTGATGAGTGAGATGAATAAAACCTCCACACTGCTGCGAGATATGCTGAATCCCTCTTTCAACCGGATCATGGTGAATTCGAAAGAGATGTTCCAGGAAATAAGAAATTACATTGGCCGTATTGCTCCTGAAAAAGAAAATATTGTTCAACTATATACCGGACGCACTCCCATTTATGATCAGTATGATATCACCAAACAGATCAAGGTTGCCTTCGGGAAAACGGTTAACCTGAACAGCGGCGCTTACCTCATCATTGAGCATACAGAAGCGTTGCATGTGATTGATGTAAACAGCGGCCACAAAATGTCGGGCGACGACACGCAGGAAGCCAATGCCATGACGGTGAATATGGAAGCCGCAGAAGAAATAGCACGGCAGCTCCGCTTGCGCGATATAGGAGGAATAATTGTGATCGATTTTATTGATGTAAGAAGTCCGGAGAATAAACGGTTGCTGAATAAAAAGATGACGGACATGATGAAGCTTGACAAAGCCCGTCATACTATACTTCCGTTAAGTCGTTTTGGCATTCTCCAAATCACACGTCAAAGAGTAAAACCTCAGGTTACGATTGTAACAGATGAAAACTGTCCGGCCTGTGGCGGTACCGGAAAAATTGGCCCTTCTATTTTAGTGATGGATGATATTCAAAAAAACATTGATCACCTGATTACGAAAAACAATCAGAAAAAAATCACTCTGCTTGTACATCCTTATCTCGAAGCATTTATCAGACAAGGTTTACCTTCGATCCGAATGAAATGGTTTTTCAAATACCGTCAATGGATCAACCTCGATTCCAGCGACAGTATCAGCATTATGGAATATCATTTTTATGATAAGCAGGGAGAAGAGATTTTGATGGGGTGAGGGGAATGGAGAATTAGGAATTAATAATTCCGGTTCGTTTAGCTGATATGATCAACTAATTGAAAATATAATTTTGACAAACTGTGTGTATCTTACCGCTTGAAAAACAAAACTATAAATAAAGATGAGTAGAATATCAGAAGAAATCGCAAATCCTGTAGCCGGAGCAAACCAGGCAACCACTGTTAAACCAGCAGATGGAAAATGGCGTGGCAACAGTAAGAGTGCTACTGAAGGACAGCAATGGGACAAGTCGAAGGAAATGAATTTTACGTACACTAACCTCGACAAATTTATCCGTTACAGCCTCGGTGAAAATGCCCATTTCAGCAATGCTTTTTATGATGGAGATTATTCATTAACCCTTGACCAGGCACAGGAGAAAAAATACAGGATGGTAACAGAGCAGCTTCGGATCACTAAGGACAGCAAGGTGCTTGACCTTGGCTGCGGTTGGGGTGGCTGGCTGATGTGGCTGAAAAAAAATATTGGTTGTAAAGCCATTGGCGTTAATCTTTCTGAAGGACAGGATGCTTCCTGCCGTAAAAATGGTTTGGAAGTTTATCTGAAGGATGCTCGCGCTGTGAAGCCTGAAGATTTCGGACTATTTGATGCCGTTACCGCCTTCGGAAGTTTCGAACATGTGGCTTCTGTAAAGGATTACCTTGATGGAAATCAGGACAAGGTGTATGATGATTACTTCCACAACGTAGCAAACCTCTTAAAACCAGGTGGACGGTTTTACATGCAGGCAATGGTGTTCAGCAAAAACATGTTGCCATATGATCAATTCGATATCAATGCCCCGAAAGATTCCAATGCATACATTCTTGCATTACTTACCAAACATAATCCCGATTCGTGGCTTGCTTACGGGCATGAGCACATCATACGTTGCGCTCAACCCTATATGGATAAGGTTTTTTATAACAGCGGCCGTCTTGATTATGTTAAAACGAACCGCGAATGGACCAAACTATTCTACAAGTTTCAGTGGGGAAAATACATGTGGTACCTGTCGTTGATCCCAAAATATATTAAGGACAAGGAATTCCGTTACCAATTAGATGTATTAAGAATCCGCCCTAACCGCGTTTGCTTTGAACGCGAAATCATGGATCATGCTAGATTGGTTTTTCAAAAAAAGTAAGTGGTGAATATCGGGTCAATTAATTCTTCAGATACTATCTGAATAAGATGGGCTTGGTTGAATAAATGATTTTCCTGCCACTGAGAATTCTGCTTCAAAAGTAAGCTTGTCTTAAATCGCTGTTCATAACGATCTCCACGCGAACACCGGAGATCGCTATGGCACAGATCGGGAATTTGTAACCTTGTTATAAGAGACAGGAATAACTTTATCCCAAAATTGTACTACTCCACAAGAATATTCCACAGTTTTAGGTTCGAAAACTGCAGGATGAACACAAATCAGGACTATTTTTTTATTCTATTAATCATTTCACTGGTGATTTCAGTGAGCGGTTGTACCTATGACGTTTCTGACCCGCAATCTCCGGAAAGGAAAATTATCATCGTGATAATCGACGGCCCACGCTATTCTGAAACGTGGGGAGATTCATCCAGACAATATATTCCTTATCAATCCGGCACGCTGCAATCAAGAGGTGTGCTTTTCACAGGATTTTATAATGATGGTATCACCTACACACTTCCCGGTCACGATCAGATTGTGACCGGTGTAAATGAATCGATTGATAACACCGGATTACAACTTCCTGCATTTCCGTCCTTCTTTCAATACTGGAGGAAGCAATACAATACAGCAGCAACAGATGCATGGATTATTACATCAAAAGATAAACTGGCAGCGCTTGCTGACTGTAACGATTCTTCCTTTCATCAGCAGTACAACCCTTCAACAGACTGTGGTATTGCAGGCCCCGGAACAGGATATCGGGATGACACGACAACTCTTATTCATGCGCTGGAAATTCTTCAGCAATATCACCCGCACCTGGTATTGATACAGTTTAAAGAACCGGATGCAAGCGCTCATTTGAACAACTGGAATGGATATATCAATGGCATTCATCAAACAGATCAATATGTAAAAAACATTGATGCGTTTCTCCAGCAGGATTCTTTTTATAAAGAGGAGACAGATCTGATTATCACCAATGATCATGGCCGACATAAGGATGGTTGGTTGAACGGGTTTATAAGTCATGGCGACTCATGCGAAGGATGCAGACATATATCCTTGCTTGCAACAGGACCTGATTTTAATACCAATCAAATAATAGCCGACACGTTCACCTTGCGTGATCTTAATGCTACTATCAGCTATTTACTCTCTGTTAATAATATTTATAGTGAAGGCAAGGTGATTGAAACCGCGTTAAAAAAATAATGCAATTTTTTATTGTCGGGCATATTTCGATGACAACCTTCCTTAAAGCTATCAGCCAGACGCTATAAAACCAGCACGCAAAAAAACACTAACCTATTTACCTCATTTATTCAGCAAGTTGTATAGTCAGAAATAAACTCATGCATTGCTATAAGAAGCAATTGAAATTGCTGTTAATGTAAATGATGGTGCCTCAAATTGAGAATGACATCAGTCATATTCCTCCTGCGCTGCACAGTTTAATTTTGATATCCTATAAAATTAAAACAAACTAAAATCTACTACAATGAAAAGCAAAATTTCAGGAGTAGTCATTATCATGATGATGGCTATTTCAGCAAGCGCGCAATGGTCGATTGATTCGCTAAGCACAGCAGGAGTCTATCCATATAGCGCTGCTACATTAAACAAGGCAGTTTTTACGAATGGCGGAAACTGGGATATATTTGATGCAACCACAAATATTCATACAAGCGGACTTTTATCTATTTCAAGGCCACAGGTTAGGGTAGTAAGTTTTGGAGAAAAAGTTTATTTAGGGGGCGGTAAATATGGAAACTTTGCTGATCCTCAATACTCCAAAAATGTGGATGTATACAATGCAACCACCAATACATGGTCTACTTTGTTTTTGACAAAAAACCGTGAAGTGGGTGGTGCCGGAGCAGCAGGTGATAAAATTGTTTTTGCCGGTGGAACAGGCCGGTCAGATATTTCCGGACCAGTTTACATGTACAGCACAGCCGACATATTTGATGTTAACACTGGTGTAAGAACATCAGGAAAACTTTCGAAGGCACGTTCGAATATTGCTGTTGGCGCAAGCGGAAATAAAATTGTTTTTGCAGGCGGTTGGTTTTGGGACATGAGTTACAACACCATCAGTTCAAATACTGTTGACATTTATGATGTTTCAACGGGCCTGTGGACAAAAACTACACTTTCATTAAAAAGAGAAAACATAGCAGTAGCCGTTATTGCCAGCAAAATAATTTTTGCCGGAGGAACAGGTGGTAATTTGGGCGGCGCAGTTAAAAATGTTGACATATACGATGCTTCTGCAGATAGCTGGACAACTTCCAATCTGCCCACAGCGCGCTACAGCATGAAATCAGTTGTGATTGGAACCAATGCTTACTTTGCGGGTGGCGCTTATGATCCTGCGGAAAATGAAGTTGATATCTACAATACTGTCGCCAACTCATGGAGCACGATCTACATGCCTACTGCCTTATCAGGATATTCGATGAGCGTGATCAACGACAAAATATATTTTGCAGGTGGTTACATTACGGCAACAGCTACCTATTCAAATCTGATACAGATTTATGATCCTGCAACTGCAACCTGGACGTTTGATTATTTATCATTGGGAAGAAATAGTATTAAAGCATTAACCTGTGGCAACAAAGGTTATTTCGCCGGTGGTTACATTGCTTACGGCTATCCTATTCCTGTCTCCACAAAAAGGATTGATTTACTTGGCACATTGAGCCCGGTGGCGGATTTCAGTGCAAGCGCAACCAACATATTTGCAGGCGGAACAGTAAACTTCACCGACCTGAGCACCAACATTCCAACAGCATGGTCATGGACCTTCAATGGAGGAACACCGTCAACATCAATTATTCAAAATCCTTCTGTTCAGTATAATACAGCGGGAACGTATGATGTTACCTTAACTTCAATTAATGCAGTAGGTTCCAGTACAATTACTAAAACTGCATTTATAACTGTCAATCCTGCACCTTGTCTTATGCCTGATGGATTAACGACAACAAATATTACGACAACCGCTGCTACGTTTAACTGGAATGCGGTAAGTGGTGCTCTGAAATATAAAGTGAGTTACAAGCTTACCGGAAACAATCCGTGGATCACCACAACTGTTACAAATAATTTCATTCAGTTTACCGGTCTTTCTGCAAACACAACCTACAATTGGAAGGTGAAAACCATTTGCAGCAACAACCCAACTATCAGCTCTGATTTTTCGAGTAGCGTGAGTTTCACAACAAGTCTGAATAAAATGGCTACCACGATGTCGGGCAACAGTTTTGAAGTTTATCCGAATCCGGTTACCAATGAATTGAATATTTCCGTTAACAGTATGCAGTTACCTTTAACCTGCCTGATCTACGATTTGTACGGAAGAATGGCAAAGGCAACCCAATTAACGGAGCCAATGCAAATAATTAATGTTACAGACTTAGCTAGCGGAAATTATTTGATATTAATAGTAACAAATGACAATCAAAGAATGAGCGCAAAATTCATAAAGCAATAATTGCAGCATGCAGGTTTAAATTAAAACGGCAGCACTCGCTGCCGTTTTTTATAGGTAGTATAATGAGTTAAGCACTGAATTTCTTTGCCTGGAAATGCGGAATGATGTTCCGCGCTCCTAAACAGCATACAGCGCAATCTGCTCACAGTTTATTACTTTGTGATGCACTTCTCATGCGTCGTATAAACCGATCGAAATGAAACTTTTTGCCTTAGCAGTAATGGTGACTCTTTGGTCTGCCTGCTCAACCCATTTACCTGACAGTAACCTCAACGAACTGGCAGGCATGTATAAATTGCACATCATCGAAAACCTGGATTCAACGGGAGCCTGGCATGAACAGGAATGGGCAAGCGGAGGAACGGGATACATTGTTTATGATGGCAAAGGACACATGGCTGTTCAGATCACTCCCAACGGTTACAAAGATTTTGGTTGGCTGACAGAAGAAGAAACAATCAATAAAAAATTATTGCATCAAAAAATTGACAGCATGCCTGTTGCAGCACTTAAAGCTGCAGTGGAAGAATTTTCATCCAACTATGTGTACGTGGCGAACTATACAATCAATGACAGTGCTGGTATTGTCGAGCACCATCGTTTATCGCATAGCATTCCATCTGCCTGGAATACCAATGTGAAAAGGCAATTTACATTTGATGGTGACACTTTAATACTCAAAGTTTTAGATGCCAACAGAAGGTTAAAGTGGATCAAACAAAAGTAACCGTGGTATGAAGAAACAACCTGAAGAAGATAACTCACCTATTGAAAAATGGGAAAAGAAAATCGATTTGCTCGAAAAGAAGTTACATGAAACAACACTTGAGTTAGAAAAGAAGAACCGTGAACTAGAGATAGAAGCAGCATTGGATAAAGTAACCGTTGTTGCAATGAGCATGAAGCAACCTGACGACCTTCTGAATATTTGCGAAGTGTTGTTTATGGAACTGCAGGCACTGGGATTTATTGAATTGAGAAATTCGATGATTAACATTCATAATGATGCCGATAAAACATTTGTGAATTATGATTATTCCGATGCAATTGGAAAAAGCATCAATCATTTAGCTTACAACATACATCCTGTTATTGAAAACCAGGTAAGTCAGATAAGAAGCGCTGACGATGCATTTTCAGAAACAATTTTTTCAGGCAATGATTTAAAAGAGTGGAAAAAATTCAGGAAAAGAATCGGAGAAAAGGATGATCCGAGAATAAACAAAAGCACTGCACTCTACTATTATTTTTATTCAATCGGAAAAGGTGCTATTGGGATTTCCGCTTTTAGCCCTGTTATAGATGAAAAGCTTGAAGTGTTGAAACGGTTTAGGAACGTTTTCAGTTTATCGTATCAGCGTTACATTGATATTGCACTTGCCGAGGCGCAGGCCAAAGAAGCAAGGATTGAAACAGCACTTGAAAGAGTAAGGTCGGTTGCAATGGCAATGAGGAAGCCTGAAGAGTTGGCTGGCATTAGTGAAACCTTGTTTACAGCATTGAAAGCACTTGGATTTGCCGACCTCCGCAACACAGAAATTATTATTAACAACAATGCAAAAGAATCCATTGTCAGCTATTATTATTCTGATTATGGCATAACAGGAATTATTGAAGTCTTTTATAACAACAATCCAATAGTAAAGGCATGGGTGATAGAATTGAGAAAAGCCAATAATGCTTTTGCAGAAGTAATAATTCCGGAAAATGAAATGGCAACCTGGAGGGCCTACCGGGAAGAAATTGGTTATCTCCCTGATCCAAAGCTCAACGAAGCAACCTCTGTTTACTATTATTCCTATTCAATAGGGCTTGGAGCCCTGAGTATTTCGTCATTCAAACCTGTTGCAGCGGACCAGATAAAAATACTCGAACAATGCAGAAATGTTTTCAATTTATCCTATCAGCGTTATGCAGATATCGCACTTGCAGAAGCGCAGGCAAAGGAAGCCAGGATTGAAGCAGCGCTCGAACGTGTTCGCTCAAAAGCAATGAGCATGATGCAACCTGCTGATATGCTCGAAGTATGTACTGTGATTTCAAATCAGCTCGAATTACTGGGGGTTAAAGAAATCAGAAACATTCAGACTGCCATTTTCAATGAGGAGAAAAGCACTTACTTCAACTATGAGTTCTACACAAAGCACAATAAGACCATCATCACTGAAACGGACTACAAGAATCATCCGGTTCAAAGGGAGTTTGCTGATCAGATGCTAAAAGGTGCCGGTGAAGTTTTCATTTACTCATTCAAAGGAAACGAGGTGAAGGACTGGATTGCATATCAAAAGACGACCAACGTGTTTATTGATTCATTTCTTGAGCAGGCAACAGCGCTCTGTTATTATTGGAATTCTCTCGGACCAGTCGCGCTGGGAATGTCAACATATATTTTACTGAATAAAGAGGAGATCGAATTGTTCAAGAGATTCAAAAATGTTTTCGAACTCGCTTATCAACGATACAGTGACATTGCGCTGGCTGAAGCGCAGGCTCGCGAAGCGCAGATTGAAGCATCGCTCGAGCGCGTAAGAGGAAGAGCGATGGCAATGCACAATTCTGAAGATCTGTCAGCAACGGTGAATGTTTTCTTTAAAGAGTTGAAGACACTCGGCATCATTCCGATTCGTTGCGGCGTTGGCCAGGTAGCTGAAGCATCACATACCACGAGCCTTACCACTACAACTTATTCTCAGCAAGGCGACACCTTTCAGGTAATCGGTAAACTGAAACAGGAAGGACATCCGGTGTTGGAAGGAATTTATGATCACTGGAAACTTCAGCAGGAATATTTTCCGGTGTTGAGTGGAGATGACATCAAAGCGTACTATGAAGTTACCCAGGGCCAGATCGCATATCCTGAATACAGCACAAATGTCACACAATACGGCAATCAATTTCCTTTCAAAGAAGGATTCGTATTTGCCTGGACTGAAAATGAATTAACAGAAGAAGAGCGGAAGGTGTTTAGAAGATTTAGTTCAGTGCTCAGTCTCACCTACCGCCGCTTTAGTGACCTGAAAGAAGCCGAAGCACAGACAAGAGAGGCACAGATACAGTTGGCATTGGAAAGAGTTCGCGCGAGAACGATGGCGATGCAGCATAGCGATGAATTGCAGGATGCCGCAATAGTTTTATTTCAGCAGATAAAATCTTTAGGTGTAGAAACCGGCAGTTGTGGTTTTAATATCTGGGATAAAGATGAAGAGGTAGCGACCGTCTGGATGAGTTCTCCGGAAGGGGGACTACAAGCACCATTCAAATTGGTGCATACAGAAAGTGAAATCTATAAAGATGTTTATGAAGTGGCGCGAAGCCGAAAAGATTTTCTGGTGAAAGAAGTCAGCGGTGACACATTGAAAAAACATTTTGATTATTTATTGACAGTGCCCGGTATCGGAAGCGTTATAAAAAAACTACGAGAGACAGGCTATTCATTTCCGGAGAGCATGATATATCATTTCGCCTTTTTTAATCAAGGCTACTTGTCCTTTCATCTGCATGAATCCAGACCTGAAACTCACGATATTTTCAAGCGGTTCGCAAACGTTTTCCAACAAACTTATACCCGTTTTCTTGATCTGCAAAAAGCGGAAGCGCAGGCAAGGGAAGCAAAGATTGAAGTTGCATTGGAAAGGGTTCGTGCAAGCACAATGGCTATGCAAAAAAGTACTGAGCTCGCAGATGCTTCCCGGGTGCTTTTCGGACAAATGATCTCACTGGTGCCCAACCTGTGGAGCTGCGGTTTTGTACTCTGCGATAAAAATAAAACAGTTGATGAATGGTGGTTGAGTGGCGGTAATGGATATATGCCCGATTTGGTTTTACCGAATGTAGGCGATGCAACGCACGCAAATATTTACAAAGCATGGTTGCAAGGTGCTTCCTATCATGAAGAAGTAGTAGAAGGCGAAGCATTACAGCAACATTATCACTGGCTGATGACTATACCGGTTGCTAAGGCTGCATTTGAGGCGCAGGCTGCATCTGGTATTCCAAAACCTGTATGGCAGCAATTAAGCTGCGCCTATTTCACTCAGGGCTACCTGGTGGTGATTACCGAAACGCCCTGCCATGAAGCAGATATCTTAAAACGCTTTGCCAAAGTATTCGAACAAACCTATACCCGTTTCCTCGATTTGCAAAAAGCGGAAGCGCAGGCCAGGGAAGCACAAATAGAAGCAGCACTGGAGCGGGTGCGTTCAAAAGCCATGTCCATGTATAAAAGTGAAGACCTGCATGCAGCCGTGGCTATTGTATTTGAAGAACTGGAAAAACTGGATCTTGGTGTATTACGATGTGGCATCAGTGTTTTAAATAAACAAAGAAGATGTGGAAAGATTTGGCTCATATCTACAGATGGAGATAAAGCGGTAAAGGTAACGGGAGATGAGTCATTTGATATACATCCATTGTTACATGGCGCATTTGAGGCATGGCTTAAACAGGAAGATTTTTATTATGTATTGGAAGGAGAAGACCTCGTAAACTATTATAAAGCGGTACAGAATGCAGCATTCATGTTGCCGGAATCGCAGCTTTTGGTCTCTGAAACAAAGACTCTGCAATACTGCTTTGTTGCTGTTTATAATTCCGGCGGCTTGTTCGCATTCCAGGAAACAGCCTTTACAGAGGAAGGAAAAAAATTAATGCGCCGTTTTGCTGCTGTATTTGATCTTACGTACAAACGGTTCCTTGATCTGCAAAAAGCAGAAGCAAATGCAAGAGAAGCACAAATCGAAGTTGCATTGGAAAGAGTCAGAAGCAGAACACTCGCCATGCAAAAATCAGATGAGCTTGCCGAAACATCGGCAGTACTTTTCCAACAACTGATCCACCTTGGTATCGAACCCAATCGTTTATACATCGCCATTATAGAAGATAAAAATGGCTACACTGAATTCTGGATAACTGATGAAGACGGTTCCAAAATAAGTTCGGCATTTCATACTAACCTCAACGACAATCCTACCTTTAAAAGAATGCTCGATGGATGGAAGCAGGAGAAAAAATCCTTGATCATCGATATGCGTGGAGATGAATTACAGGAATATTTTAAATACCTCGAAAGCATTCATGTTCCATTCAAAGGTGGGCTCACACAAAAAAGAAAGTTGCAGCATATCGCTTATTTTGGAAAGGGGTTTATTGGAATAGCATCGCCGGTTGATCAGTCTGATGAAACGATGTTTTTACTGGAAAGATTTGCCGCCGTATTCAATCTCGCATTTACCCGTTTCAATGATCTGAAACTTGCAGAAGCACATGCAATAAAAGCCGAAGAAGATCTCATCAAACTGCAAACAGAAAAGAAAAGAGCAGAAGATGCACTAACGGAGTTGAAAGCGACACAAAAACAATTGATACAGTCCGAAAAAATGGCAAGCCTCGGTGAACTCACTGCCGGTATTGCCCACGAAATTCAAAACCCGTTAAACTTTGTCAATAATTTTTCTGAATTGAATAAAGAATTATTGACCGAAATGAAAGATGAATTGGACAAAGGAAATATGGAGGAGGTAAAAGCAATTGCCAATGATGTGATTGGCAATGAAGAAAAAATTAACACCCATGGAAAACGAGCGGATGCGATTGTAAAAGGCATGCTGCAACATTCAAGAAGTAGCAGTGGAGTAAAAGAGCCAACTGATATCAATGTTTTATGTGATGAATATTTACGGCTCACCTATCATGGACTTCGGGCAAAGGATAAATCATTTAATGCAATAATGAAAACTGATTTTGATGCGGCGATTGGAAAAATAAGCATCGTACCACAGGATATTGGAAGAGTGATACTGAATTTGCTCACCAATGCATTTTATGCGGTGAATGAAAAAGTCAAAAAGCACCATGAAGATTTTCCTGACGGTGCTTTAACAAAGGCAGGTTACGAACCAACAGTTTCAATAAGCACAAAAAAGACAGGCGATAAAGTAAAGATCAGCATCAGTGACAATGGCAACGGCATTCCTTCAAAAGTGTTGGATAAAATTTTCCAACCCTTCTTCACCACCAAACCGACCGGACAAGGAACAGGTTTGGGTTTATCGCTGAGCTATGATATTATTACCAAAGGACATGGTGGAGAATTGAAAGTTGAAACGAAAGCGGGCGAAAGAAATCCCGATAGTCTGGAGAATGGTGAAGGAACAACGTTTATAATCCTGCTGCCGGCTATCGGTTGATAAAAATAAGAATTACACAAATCCGGAATTGAATTCCGGATTTGTCCATACAACCTATCTTTAAATGCTAAATCAAAATTTTTCAGTTCAAGAAAAAAATAGTTTTAAGATCGAAACAAAAGAAAAAGAGTTTACTCACTTTAGCAGAACCATGTAATTTTAAAGTTCATTAACCGCGAAATAATGGCTCCTTTTCTCGTACCGCTTATTATCAGTTTGCTTCTTTCACAACGCCTGCGGAAGCATGCCATCCTTAACAATAAAAAGAGATGGGAACTGGTATTTAATATCAATATCTATTTCTCATCATTTCTGTTTCTGGTACAGTTTCTTGCACACGATTCTCCCATTTTCCGATGGGCATGGGATGTATTAATAATCACCATCATCGTCTTTTCCCTCAGTCAAAAAGAACTTCGCCCGTTGCGAATGTTTTTTTGGGCTTTTATTCCGGTTGTAATTGTGATGCTGGCAAGCCACCTGACGGAATTAATAAATGAGAATTTTTATAATGAATACGCAAACTATTTCGACAATGTAAAATCGTTGATGCTGATCTGGATGGCGGCCATTTTATTCAGTCAGAACAGGCAGCAAAAAGCGCAGGAAAAAGAACGCATCAAAAGACACCAGGAAGATGAATTGAACAAGGCGATAGCGATTCGAAAAGTAGAACTGGAAGGATTGGTGGCAGAGCGGACGGCGGAACTTACGGGGCAAAAAGAAGAGTTGCAACGTGCATTAACTGAATTGCGCAGCACCCAAACACAATTGATACATTCTGAAAAAATGGCTTCGCTGGGAGAATTGACAGCAGGCATTGCCCATGAAATTCAAAACCCGTTGAACTTCGTGAACAATTTTTCTGAGGTGAGCAATGAGTTGTTGAATGAAATGAAAACAGAACTGGAAAGTGGTCATACAAATGAAGCTATGCTGATTGCCAATGACGTGAGACAAAACCTGGAAAAAATAATTCACCATGGAAAACGCGCCGATGGGATTGTAAAAGGCATGCTACAGCATTCACGGGCAAGCACCGGAAAAAAGGAACCCACGGACATTAATGCATTGGCTGATGAATATTTACGACTCGCGTACCACGGATTGCGCGCGAAAGACAAATCATTTAATGCTTCGCTGAAAACCGATTTTGATCCGGACCTCGGAAAAATAAATGTGATCCCCCAGGATATCGGACGGGTAATTCTGAATTTGCTGACCAATGCATTTTATGCGGTAAGCGAAAAGAAGAAAATGAGTGCAGCAAATTCAGGATACGAACCTACCGTTTCAGTAACCACAAAAAAAGCAGGCGGTAAAGCTGTGATCACCATCAGTGACAACGGTAATGGCATTCCACAACATGCAATGGAAAGAATATTTCAACCCTTCTTTACCACCAAGCCAACAGGACAAGGAACAGGATTGGGACTTTCCATTTCTTACGACATCATCACCAAAGGACATGGCGGAGAATTGAAGGTGGAAACGAAAGTGGATGATGGAAATCCCGATAATTCCGGGAAAGGAACAGGAACAATATTTACCATTTACTTACCAGTGAATTGAAGATAGGCGAAAAGAGGCGTAGCCTCAATAAATAGTATAACAACGGGTTTCAACCCGTTGACAAAGCAGCAACATTAGAACGAGAACCGACGAACGAAGCATTATTGATTCACATAGTGGTTTAACAAGATACAACTGATGAAAGTATTAGTAGTCGACGATGAACATGACATGCAACTGCTTTTTGAACAACGGTTCAGAATAGAAATACGTGAGCACCAAATTGAATTTGCATTTGCTTTTTCAGGTGAAGATGCATTGATCTATCTCCATCAGCACCACCAGGAAGCCGTGTTGATTCTTTCTGATATTAACATGCCCGGCATGAGTGGACTTGAATTACTGAAACACATCAAAGAAGAATATTCGACACCGCCTCCACCGGTTGTGATGATGGTAACTGCCTATGGTGACCAGGAGAATTACAACATGGCCATGAAATTAGGCGCAGATGATTTTCTCACCAAACCCATTGATTTTGTTGCGTTAAAAGAAAAATTAAAAACCAGGATCTTATGACAAAAATTTTGGTAGCCGATGATGAAGCGGACCTGGAAGTACTCATCAAGCAGAAGTTCCGCCAGAAAATCAGGGAGCAGAAATATGAGTTTATGTTTGCTATCAATGGCAAAGAGGCTTTGATTAAGATGCATCAAAATCCTGATATAGCCATCTTATTGTGCGACATTAACATGCCTGAAATGGATGGACTTACGCTATTGACCAGGCTCAATGAAGAATGTCCGTTGGTGAAAGCAGTGATGGTTTCAGCATACGGCGACATGGACAATATCCGCATTGCTATGAACCGCGGAGCTTTTGATTTTGTAACCAAGCCCGTGAATTTTGAAGACCTCGAGCTCACGATGGAAAAAACCATTCAGCATGTAAATCAAATCCGGCAAACATTGAAAGCCATTAAGGAAAACAACATCCTTAAAATGTATGTGGATGAGAATGTGTTGAAATTCATGGGTAGCCGTGAATTCGAAGCATCCATCATGGCCAATGAAACCATTGAAGCATCGGTAGCATTTATTGATATCTGCAGCTTCACTGCCATCAGCGAAAACGAGACACCTGATGTAGTGGTTACATTGCTAAACCGCTATTTTGATCTGATCGCAAAAGAAATCATAGCACAGAATGGGTTCATAGACAAATTTATCGGTGATTGTGTAATGTCAGTATTTAAAGGTCCATACCATCTTGATCGCGCTATTGATGCCTGTCTTTCCATCAGGGATAAAATTGAGGCATTGCCCGCAGCAGGAGTTAATTTTTCACCCAAGGTTTCCATTGGCATCAACAGCGGTGAAATGATTTCCGGCAATATCGGTTCCGCTACTATAAAAAGGCTGGACTATACCGTTATAGGAGACACTGTGAATACAGCACAACGGCTGCAATCGGCGGCTGGTGTCGGACAGATTTTAATTAACGATGCCTGCTTTGAAAAAGTGAAACAATCTTTCAATTGTAGAAAAATCGGTCCTGTTAATCTCAAGAATAAAGCCCACGTTGTAGTTGCCTATGAAGTATTAAACTGAATTATAAATCTGCAAGTAAAATGTTCCAACCTGAATTTTCAGATTATTGAATGATAAGTTTCCTCACCAGTCTTTCACCATTTCCGGTTATAGCAACAAGATAAACTCCGGCAGGCAAATCTGCAGTTTTGATTTCAAGTGATCCTGAAACCGAATGTTGGCTGCGTATTTTTTTCGCATGCAGATCAAAAATTTCCACCAGGTTATTTTCAGCAATGCCGCTGATCGTAATGTGATCGGTGGCAGGGTTGGGATAGATGGAAACCGTCATCTCCTGCTGCTCTTCATTCACCACGCGTAATTGTGTATCTGAAAGCCTGGCAACATACAAATTTGATTTCGCAACTTTCTTCGCACCAAAATACATTTGCGCGCCTCCGATACCGGAAATGCCGACCCACTTTTTGTTTTGACTGATATCAAGACAACTTACTGCATCATAATTTTTTCCGCCGGAAATACTGGCCCACTGTGCAGTTCCGCTGCCGTTGTATTTCACCACAGCAATTTCATTAGCACCCGGATTAGCAGCAGTGGCGGATACTGATCCAAAAGTTACCGTTGCACCTGAAGTGAATGCCACATAAGTATCACCGTCATTGGCTACTGCGAGATCATTCGCAAAATCTCCCGTTGTAGCTCCACCTCCGGTGTGCAGCCATTGCATTACATAATCTGCATTGTATTTGGCAATAAATATTTCTGAATTTCCGGGTGATGTAATCGTCGTTCCGCTTATGGTTGCTGTATAGGGTGAAAACCCGCCGAAATTTCCCGCCAGGTAAATATTGCCCGCTGCATCAGCATCAATATTGCAGATGTAACCATTGGGAATATCGCCTACATCGCTGGTATAAATAAAATTACTTGCCTCATCAAACCTTGAAACGAAGTAATCATTGAACGATCCGAAAATGGTGTAGTCGCCGAATGTGGTATAACCTTCACCAAAATTTCCAAGCACATAGGTATTCCCCAGGCCATCCACAGTTATCCGGCTGCCTGATGAATTGCCTCCAAACTGACTGTTTGTTTGACGTGCCCAGGCAAATGCGCCTGTGATACCATTGTATTTAATCACACACATATCATACACTGATCCTGGCGAAGCAAAATAGTAGGAGCCCTGCACATTCATGCTGCCGGCAAATTTTCCGGTTACGTAAGCATCACCGGCAGGATTTACTGCCACATCATAAAAGAATTCCGAACCTGTTCCAATCGTATGGTCCCACCATTGAAGTGTGCCTGCACTGTTGATCTTCATTATAAAAGCATCATTCTGCCCGGTGCAGGGCAAACTGCTTCCATCATAAACCAGATCTACCTGGTAAAAACCGGTTAAAAAAATGTTTCCGATTGCGTCTGTTGCAATGCGTTGCACAGTAGAACTCTCATTGCTGCCAATAATTTTCACCCATTGTACTACACCGTTCTTATTCGTTTTTGCTATAAAACTATTGTATTTGAATGGTGTGGTGGAGGTGATATAATAAGCACCCACATAATCATCACCGTAAAAAGTACCTGCTACATACATGTTGCCTGCCTTATCAAAAGCAAATCCGTTGACAGATGAACAGCAACTGATATTTTTAGCAGCGTCCCAGGTAAATGACTGAGAAAATGCAGACTCTAAACTAAATAGCAGGAGCAGTGTAAAGATTGATTTCATTTTTTATGATTTTTGTGAGTACCGTCAGGGAAAGATAAATAAACATTCATTAATCAACATTGCAATGTTTTTGGATAGCTGCTTCGTTGCTGTTATAATTGATAACCTTTTTGATAATATATTGTTAAGTGGATGTGGCCGCATAAAATAATGAGAATAACCACATTCAACTTAATAAAATCTGAAGTTTGCATCTTGTAAATTATTGTAACTGCAAACAGCAGCGACTTGGAAAAAATAATATCCCGATCTAATAGCCTAAATTCAACACTTGAGAAATCTGATGGAGCTGATGAAACAAATATTTTCATGCATTTTTTTCTTCTGGCTTAGCTCCTGCTCACAACTACTTTTTGCCCAATCCGAAAATCTTCATTTCGAATACATTACCATTTCTGAGGGCCTGCCGCATAACACCGTTTTTTGCATCATGCAAGACAGGAATGGTCTTATGTGGTTTGGTACGCAGGATGGACTGGTACGATATGATGGATATGAATGCCATGTGTTTAAATACCAGGAGTCGGACACGACGGGCTTTCAGGGAAAGAGTATTCATTGTCTGCTCGAAGACAAAGAAGGAAACTTATGGGTAGGGACACAGGGTAATGGCATCAATTTTCGCGATAGCAAAACTGGCACTTTCACCAACCTGAAAAAGGAACCGGCGTTAAAAACCATTTCAGAAAGCTGGATCAATACTTTGTGCGAAGATCAAACCGGCCGTATCTGGATCGGTACCATTAATGAAGGGTTATTGATTTATAATCCAAAGACGCATGCTGCTAAACATTTCGATAATAAGAATTGTCATTTAACAGACAATGCTGTTTCAAAAATTATTGAAGATGGAAAGGGAACTATCTGGGTAGCAACAAGTGGTACGGGTATCTATTATTATGATGAAAAGAGTAAGGACTTCCAGAAAATTCATTCCACTATTCATGGCGATACAGATTTCGATAGTTTCAGAAAAACACTATTCACTGACAGCAAAGGCAATTTATGGATTGGCACGGAAGGGTCAGGCTTATATCAGCTTAAGATAGATACCAAACAGCTTCAACGTTTTACTCTGCAAAATGGATTGGCATCCAACAATATTATGGGCATTGCAGAAAATAAGAATGGTGAGTTATTATTAGCTACAGATGGCGGCGGCTTAAATATTTATCATCCTGAAAAACAGTCTTTTTCGGTGTATCAATACAATCAGGAACAAAAATCACTTAACACAAATGCTTTATTTAATGTATGTATTGACCGCGATGAAAATGCATGGGTAGGAACCTACAACGGTGGTGTAAATGTGCTTAAAGTCCATAAGACCTGGTTTGAAACATTGGTCCATTCCGGTAATAAGCCTGGCGAATTAAGTCAAAGGTCTGTGCTGAGTTTGTGTAAGACCACCGACGGTTCCATTTTCGTGGGGACTGACGGTGGCGGACTGGATATTTTTGATAAAGTGACCAGCACCTTTTCCATTATTCACAACGATCCTGCCGGTTACGGGAATGTGGTAAAAACAATATTTGAAGACAGTCAAAAACGTCTTTGGCTCGGCTATTTCAATGATGGATTAAGTTTCTTCGATCGCAGGAATGGCACTTTCACTCATTACCGTTCAGTTGCCCATGACTCCATGAGCTTAAGCGGAAATAACGTATGGTCTATCGCTGAAGGCGAAAAAGGAGTTTTATGGATCGGTATTATAGGTGGTGGCGTAAATCTTTTTGATCCTGCAACCGGACATTTCAAACGCTTCAGCCATCAACCTGATGATCCTTTCAGTATTGCCAGTGATGATGTGATGACCGTATTTATAGATAAGCATCAACAGGTTTGGATCGGCACAGCCTCCGGCGGCCTTGACCTGTTTGAAAAAAGCACGGGTCATTTTACACACTTTAAACGAGAGCAAGGAAATGCGAAAAGTATTTCGGCAAATGACATCAGGTGTATTTTTCAGGATACAAAAGACAGGCTATGGATTGGAACGGAAAGTGGTGGATTAAATCTTTGGCTGGGCAAAAATGAATTTCAGCACTTCACCACCGAAAATGGTTTAATCTCTAATGCCATCATGGGAATTGCGGAAGATAGCAGTGGTTATTTGTGGCTCAGCACATTCAATGGCATCATACGTTTTGATCCGGAAACTAAAAAATTTTTGAATTTCGATTTTCATCATAATCCTTATACTACTTCCAATCAATTTAATCAGGGCGCTATATTAGCTGATGGTGAAGGCACCCTTTACTTTGGCGGCATTAATGGTTTAACATTTATCCGTCCTGAAAAAGTGCGTATTTATGAAACCAAACCTGCCATTGTGTTTACCGACTTCAGAATTTTTAATAAATCGGTGCCGGTTGGAATGTTGCCAGACGGGCGCACGATATTAAACCAAAGTCTTCAGGAAGCATCAGAAATACATCTTTCTTATTACGACAATGCTTTCTCATTTGAGTTTGCAGTGCTGGATTATACAGAACCTTTTAAGAGTGACTATGCCTATAAAATGGATGGCTTTGACAATGGCTGGCGAAACACAAAAGCTGACCAACGCCTGGTTACTTACACGAATCTTGACCCCGGCACCTATACTTTCACGGTAAAAGGAACCAACAGCAATGGTGTCTGGAGTGATGAAAAATCAATGAAGGTTATTATAGCTCCTCCGTTCTGGGAAACCTGGTGGTTTAAATTACTGGTGTTGATTTTTGTGGCCGCCCTTATTTGGCTGGCATTGCGCATATATACTACCAGACGTGAAATGGCTTTGAAACAAAAAGTGCTGGAATCAGAACGCTCCATTCTTACACTTACCAATGAGAATCTGACTTCCGAGCAAACAATTTTACACCTGCAAAATGAAAAACTTGAAGTAGAAATTAAATCAAAGAGCGCCGAACTGATGGCCAATGCAGTACAGACTGCTCATAAAAATGAAATCCTGATTGGTGTAAAAGAGCAATTGGAGGAAATCAATAGTGCTGCTGACAAAGAAAAAGCCGGCAGGTTAATCAGAAGTCTGAAATCTACGCTGAGTACAGAAATAGAAGGGGAAAAAAGCTGGGAGCAGTTCACCACCTATTTCGACCAGGTGAACCAGAACTTCATTACTGAACTTTTGAAGAAGCACCCTTCCCTAACTCAAAACGATTTGCGCATGTGTGCATTAACCCGACTCAATATGAGCAATAAAGAAATGGCTGCTTTACTGAATATCTCTGTGCAGGGAGTAGAAAAAAGCCGGTATCGCTTAAAAAAACATCTGGGTCTGACCGTTGAAGATGACTTAGCTGCTTATTTAAGAATAATCTGATAATGCACAAAAGGCTTCTTTTTGACTGCATTTTAATACGTAAATTACCTGTTTATAAAACTATTAATGGGTGTCCAGCATTTGTCTGGCAGGTATATTAGGATATCAGTTATCGCACAGATTACATTCGCCCATGTTTCTTTCAACCTTTCCATTTCTTTTTTGTTCACTTCAACTAAACCTTAAAACATGAAGAACATCACTACAAAAATTTTCATTTTCCTTTGTTGCCTCAGTAGCTTTTCACTGAAGCTCGCTGTTGCAAGCGACCCAACTACTTCCGCCCCTGCGCCAACGCAAGCGGCAGCCAATGTGATTTCACTTTTCAGTAATGCCTATTCCAATGTAACGGTTGACACCTGGTCAGCAGTTTGGGATGTCGCTGATCTTAGCAATTATGTAATTGGCACCAGCGATTCAGTAAAGAAATACAGCAACCTCGCATACTGCGGAATAGAGTTTACCTCGCAAACGATTGATGCAACCAACATGACCTATTTCCATACGGATTTGTGGACACCGGATGCTGCAACATTTAGTATTAAGCTCGTGGATTTTGGAGCAGATGGAGCATACGGAGGTGGTGATGATACCGAACAGGAACTGGCCTTTAATGCAACCACTTCGCCTGCGATAGTTACGAATACCTGGATCAGTTTTGATATTCCTATTGCGAATTTCACTAACATGACTTCCAAGCAGCATATTGCACAATTGCTGTATGTTTCAGCAAGCAATACTGCATTTGTTGACAATATTTATTTCTACAACGGAGGAACTACAGTTACCGAACCAACCACTTCTGCTCCTTTACCTACTCCCTTGCAAACCGATGTCATTTCCTTGTTCAGCAATGCATATAACAATGTACCGGTTGATACCTGGTCCGCTTCATGGGATGCCGCCGACCTCAGCAATTATGTAATAGGAACCGGTGATTCAGTGAAGAAATATAGCAGCCTGGTTTTCTGTGGCATTGAATTTACCTCGCAGACAATCGATGCTACTAACATGACCTATTTCCATACTGATATCTGGACACCTGATGCTTCCACATTTGGTATGAAGCTGGTAGATTTTGGCGCCGACGGTGCTTTTGGAGGAGGAGATGACACCGAACAACAACTGGATTATAACGCAACCACTTCACCAGCTATAGTTACCGGAAGCTGGATCAGTTTCGATATTCCACTTTCTCAATTTACAGGATTGACTTCCATGGCACACATGGCACAATTGATTTATGTTGCCGGCGGAAGCACTGTTTATGTAGATAATGTTTACTTCCATAAATTGTCGACCGGCATTCAGGACATTCAATCGGTCAGCAATCTTTTTAAAACGTATCCAACATTGGCTGATGCCACTATAAATGTTGCATTGAATCATGCACCATCCGGAGAACCGGTAACACTAACCGTTTCAAATATGCTTGGTAAAGAGGTATATAACCAAACCGTGAATAACCAATTGTCTGGAATTTCAACCATTGATTTGCCTTCAGGATTGTATTTAATTTCCATCCGCACGGGAAACGTGATACAGACTCAAAAAGTAATAGTTCGTCATTAATCATTACCGTAAGTTTTTTCATAATTGCTCAGCTTGCTGAGGGGGAACCTGGTTCCCCCTCAGATCAGGCCTGATAAAGAAAGACCACTCCATATGATAAAATTCATGAAGTACGGAATCATACTGCTCCTCTGTTTAAACTGTTCCGTGATCTATGCGCAAGGCACTTTAACCGTCAATGGCACTGTTACAGATGCCGGTGGACCATTGATCGGCGCAATTGTGCTGGAAAAAGGCACACAAAACGGTGTTGTAGCCGATGAGAACGGTAATTTCTCGATTAACGTAGCCGGAAAGTCCGCCATCCTCGTATTTTCTTATGTAGGACATAAAAGTCAGGAAGCAGCAGTAGGCAATCAGTCAACTGTTAATGTAGCACTGGAGAATGATGATTTGCTCAATGAAATAGTGGTAGTCGGCTATGGAACACAGAAGAAAAGTGTTACTACCGGAGCAATTTCAAAAGTACGCGGCGATGATCTGGAAAGTATGCCGGTAATGCGTATTGAACAATCACTGCAAGGCAGAACCTCCGGTGTTTGGGTTACTTCCAATTCCGGTTCACCAGGCGCGGCCGCAACTGTCAGGGTTCGTGGCACCACTTCCATCAATAACTCCGATCCGCTGTACGTAGTGGATGGTGTTCCTATTTCCGGTGGTATAGACTACTTAAATCAGGGCGATATTGAGAGTATAGAGGTTTTAAAAGATGCTGCTTCAGCAGCAATATACGGTGCGCGGTCAGCAAATGGTGTAATATTAGTTACCACGAAAAAAGGGAAGAAAGATATGTTGGAAGTGTCGTTGAACAGTTATTATGGAATACAAAATCCAACCCGTCAACTTTCACTTTTAAATGCCACGCAATATGCTATTCTCATGAATGAATCATCGGTAGCATCAGGTGGTAATGTTTTATTTTCTAACCCTGATTCACTGGGTGAAGGAACAGACTGGCAGGCTGCCGTTTTTGAAAAAAATGCGCCGGTTCATAATCATGATCTCAGTATTTCCGCCGGCTCCGGTAAATCAATGTACTATGGTTCCTTTAGCTATTTCGATCAGACAGGTATTGTATCGTCTAGCCAATCCAGCTTTCAACGGTATACAATCCGTTTCAATGCAACCCACAATATCAACAAATACATCACGGTAGGTCATACTTTAGGTTACACCCGCAACAACGGACAAGGTGTTCCGGACAATACCGAATATGGTTCGCCGCTCGGTCGTGCAATCAATCTTGATCCGATAACTCCGTTGATTGAAACTCGTCCGGATGTACTGAACAGTGATATCTTTCAAAACTTCGCGGTAGTATTGGATGATAACGGACAACCTTATGGCATTTCGCCTTATGTAACATCGGAAATACTGAATCCTGTAGCAGCCATTAAAGTAAATCAAAGCAACGGTTGGGGCGATAAAATTGCCGGCAATGTGTTTTTGGAACTGATGCCTTTCAAAGGATTCAAATACCGCAGCGCATACGGAGTTGATTTTGCGTATTGGGGTGCAGAAAGTTTTTCACCGGTTTATTATCTGAATGCCGCAAACAGATTGGACATCAACCGCTATGCACGTTCGCAAAACCGTGGCATCTACTGGAATTGGGACAACACGATTTCATATCAGAAAACATTTGCTGAAAAACATAACTTTAATTTTCTGGCCGGCATGGTGGCAGAACATAACCAGGGAGAAGGTTTGACTGGATCAGTACAGGACATTCCAGCAACTGATATATCAAATGCCTCACTCCTCTTTGCTGTTGCTCCGGAGAACCAGGGTTTCGGTGGTTATGAATATGAAGGTGCTTTGGTTTCTTATTTAGGTCGTGTTACGTATGATTTTTCCGGTAAATATCTTTTTTCAGCACTTTTCAGAGTCGACGGATCACCTAAGTTCGGTGAGAATTACCGTTATGGAACTTTTCCTTCTGTATCCGCAGGCTGGGTGGTTACAGAGGAAGATTTCTTTAAAAACAATGCCTACGTTAATTTCTTAAAGATCAGAGGATCATGGGGCATCAATGGAAATGACAAGATCGGTGACTTCCGTTTTGTTTCTACTATCGGCGGGTTCCGCAATTATACTTTTGGTGTTGATGAATCACTCATCAATGGTTCTACGCCAAATGCACTTGCTAATCCTGACCTCCGTTGGGAAGAAACAAAACAAACCAACTTTGGATTGGATGCAAGGGTATTCAAAAATTTCACGGTCACGTTTGACTGGTTCATAAAAAAAACCAGCGGAATGTTGCTTGATATTGCTGTTCCGGGTTACGTCGGTAATGCTGGTCCTGTCGGGAATATTGCTTCCATGGAAAATAAAGGAATAGAATTGGAATTAGGATATACCAAAACGATAGGAACAGTAACCCTTGATTTCAGCGGCAATCTTTCACATTTTAAAAATACCGTTACTGATTTAGGACCTGATAAAGAATATATCGTTGGACAGACCTTCAGCCCGCAAGGTCTTGAAATCACACGCTCTTCAGTGGGTGAGCCGTTTGGTTATTTCTTTGGTTACAAAACGGATGGCATTTTCCAGAATCAGGAAGAAGTAAACAGTTACACCGGAATTGACGGACAACTGATTCAACCCGATGCAACACCGGGTGATTTCAGATTTGTTGATATCAATGGTGATGGAATCATTGATGCCGATGACCGGACAAAAATTGGCGATCCGGTTCCGGATTTGATTTATGGATTCACCCTTTCAGCGAGTTGGAAAGGATTTGATATTATTTTGTTCGGGCAAGGTATTGCCGGTGCACAGGTATTTAATGCTACCCGCCGATTTGATTTGCAAATGGCAAATATGACTACCGATGCTCTCGACCGTTGGACCGGTGAAGGAACATCCGATTCATATCCGCATTTGGTGATGAATGATCCCAATAAAAATTTCAGCAGCTCCTCTGATTTTTATGTGGAGAATGCGTCCTTCTTTCGTATCCGGACATTGCAACTCGGTTATACTTTGCCGCTCGAGATCACTTCCAAAGCAGGCATTAAAAAAATACGGGTGTATGTTTCAGGAAATAATATCGGAACCATCACCAAATACCATGGCTTCGATCCTGAAATTGGCGGCAGCAGTTTTGGAGTTGACAGAGGCGTTTACCCGCAGGCCATGTCCTTTCTCATTGGAGGCAATATCACTTTTTAAGTTTTTAACATCTGAAATCACATCTTAAAAAAGATAGAAAATGAAATATCTCAATCGTAAAATCCTATTCTTCTCCATCGCAATGATGTCAATGATGTCTTGCGGCAAAAGCTTTTTAGAACTTGAACCGATTGGTACGCAACTGGAATCAAATTTCTACCAGACCGACGAAGAAATTTTTGAAGGCGTGGTTGCGGTGTATGATGTAACACAATGGGGCGGTACCAACGGATGGACAATGAAACTTGGTTTGCTCAACGCGGCTTCAGATGATTGTTATGCCGGAGGCAGTGATGCATCCGATCAGCCTAACTGGGTGGCCTGGGATAACTTTACGCTTGATCCTTTTCTTGGCCCTCAAAGAGGTTTATGGAATAAAAACTATACTGGAATCTATCGTGCCAACCTGATCCTTGAAAAAATGGAAAATCCGGATATAAAAGATATGACGCCGGAAAAAAAGGCACGTTATATCGCGGAAGTAAAATTTTTACGCGCCTATTTTTATTTCGACCAGGTAAGAATGTTTGGAAATATTCCACTCATCACAAAAACACTCGGACCGGAAGAAATTTATACGCAAACACAAACTACTCCGGCAGCTATTTATGCTCAGATCGAATCGGACCTCCAGGCAGCGGTTGGTGAATCGCAGTTACCTGAAACGGTTACACCGGATGAACTCGGACGCATTACAAAAGGAGCTGCTAAAGCACTACTTGGAAAAGTTATTTTGTTTGAAAACGATAATGCAAGAATGGCGGAAGCAGCATCTTTACTTGAGGATGTGATCACCTCAGGTATTTATGCATTAGAAACAAACTACGCCGACATATTTAAACCTGATAATAAATTTGGTGTAGAGTCTGTTTATGAAATTGTTCACTCAAGCAATCAACATGGCGGTTATGAAAATTTTATCAACTTCACTGAAGGCAATTACAATGTTCAGTTTTTCGGCATACGCGATTTTGTAGGACCTGACTATGCAAATGGCTGGAGCTTTTGTCCTATCACAGAAGATCTGGTTGATTTCATGAAAAATGATCCGCGTTTTGCAGCGACCATTATTGATGGAAAAGCACTCAAAAATGCGGGCGCCTCTTATACCGTCAGTTATCAGAATACTGATTACTTTATCAACAAGTACGCGCCGCTACAGGATTTTAAAGCCACTTCCGGTGAGCCGGCATTAAACTGGGGCTATAACATTAAAGAGATAAGGTTGGCTGATGTGATGCTGATGGCCGCCGAGGCATTTGCCAGATCAGGTGATGAAGGAAAAGCCAAACTATATCTCAACCAGGTGCGAAGCCGTGTTGGCTTGCCTGACAGAGTTTCAAGTGGAACAACCTTGCTCGACGACATTGCCACCGAACGCCGTTTGGAACTTGCAACAGAAGGAGCACGATTCTGGGACCTGATCCGCACGAATAAAGCAACTACCGTTTTAGGGGCTCTCGGCTATCAACCAAACAAGAATGAATACCTGCCGATTCCACAACAGGAAATCGACATTTCGCAAGGTGCCATGGTTCAAAATCAGGGGTACTAAAAAAAAATTCAATCAGGATTTCAGTTGTAAAATTCTAATCTTTTGTTAAAAATTTAATATGTATTTGAACATGAAAAAACTAAAAGAACTCGGATGCATGCTGGTGATTTTTTTCAATATCCAGGCATGCCAGCAAGATAATATTACTGACCTGCCTGCTCCGCCAACGGTATCATTTGATGTGCAAACAACAAGCAGTCCTAATTATTTATTACTGGTTGATCAAACGCCTGGAACCTTCCTTCACAAATGGGATTTGGGCAATGGTGCAAAAGCGGATTCTTCCGTGGTGGAAGCTTACTATCCTTACGCGGGAACTTACACTGTAACACTACAATCATTCAATGCCGGTGGTTTTGGCACTGCCACTAAAGAAGTTACGATTGGGCAGGATGATCCTGACGCTTGCTTCGGCAATATCAAATTGCTTACATCATGCAGTACCAAAACATGGGTGCTGGAACCTGCCGCAGGCGCATTGAAAGTGGGGCCTGATGCTGACTTCACTACCGTTTGGTACCAAACCGGTGAAGCAGATGTTGCTGTGCGCAGTTGCATGTTCAATGATGAATATAGCTTCAGTATTGACGGCACCTTTCAGTATGATAACAAAGGTGATTTTTGGGCAGACACTGATAATTCCGGCAATGTTACACCTGCTGATATGGGATGTGCTCCAGGTTGTCAACCCTCCACTGCATGGCCTCCGCAATACAACGACTGGAACTCTAACATCAATAGTTTCACAGTGAATGAAACTGAAATAACACTCAATGGATCAGGGGTATTTTTGGGACTCTACAAAGTTGCAAACGGAATGGAAGTAGTTACGCCACAGAGCAACATTACCTATCAGATAAAAGAACTGACAGAAGATAAACTGATTGTGCTCATCAATTTTGGACCAGGTTTTTGGCAATTTACTTTTGTTCCTAAGTAAGATTTCTATTTTTTGATAGCTTAACTTCGGTTACATCTCAAGAAGCAAAAAAATTAACCCGAAAATGAAAAACATGTTTTTAATTGCTTTAATTATCTGTACCTCCTGTAATGATAAAAATACAGAGACGCCTGCACCTGCTCTTCCATCCTTGTCCATCAACAGCGTTACACTTTTTGAAGGTGATGGTGCTTCAAACTTTCCATTCAAGGTAAATTTAAGTAAGCCAACAGATAAAGAAGTGACCGTGAATTTCACAACAAAGGATAATACAGCGCTGGCTGGTAATGACTATGAAATGCAAAGTGGAACGCTCACCATTCCTGCGAACAGCAATGAGGCAGCTATCAATGTAACAGTGATTGGTGACACTGTTAAGCAAACAGATAAGCAATTTGAAGTGGTGTTGTCAAATCCTGTGAATGCCACATTGGCTACTAACGAGGGAACAGGAACCATTCGCAATGATGACACTTACATATATGTGCCACTTGATGGTTACATCACACCGGAAAGTTATGCAGGATACAATACTCTCTGGAAAGATGAATTCAACGGCACTTCAATTGACAATACAATATGGGGATATGATATTGGTAACAGCGGGTGGGGAAATAATGAATCTCAATATTACACCAACAGTTCAGGCAATTCTTATGTTTCCAACGGTAATCTGGTGATTGTGGCCAAGAAAGAAAATTATGGTGGCAGCGAATATACTTCAGCAAGACTCTTAACAAAAAATAAAAAGGACTTCACTTTTGGTAGGGTTGATATTCGTGCCGTGTTGCCAAAAGGACAAGGTATATGGCCTGCATTGTGGATGCTGGGTTCAAAGATTGATCAGACAGGCTGGCCTAATTGCGGAGAGATTGATATCATGGAAGTTATCGGAAGCATTCCGAATGTGGTAAATGGAACTATTCATTATGGACCACAGGGCGCAACGCAAAGCACTTCACTTACTGCTACTCAGGCTTTAACCTCCGGTGATTTTTCTGATAAATACCATGTGTTTTCCCTTATCTGGTCGCAAGGTAGTATTCAGATTTTGGTAGATGACATTTCTTACTTTCAGGTTACGCAAGCGCAGGTTGGCGCCATCTATCCATTCAACGAACCATTCTTTGTCATTTTTAATGTAGCAGTCGGTGGCAATTGGCCCGGCTATCCGGATGCTACCACCGTTTTCCCACAGCAGATGCTGGTGGATTACATCCGTGTTTTTGAAAAATTGTAAGATGAATAGCTGATATTTTTTCAGGAAAATATCAATCGGATCTTATCAGCACCGGAAATTTCTGAAGATTAAGCACACGCTTTTTGATGCGTGCAGCCATAGGTTTGTTTAAAAAAAATCTTTACCCATGAATATTAAAAAATACAATTTTCACTTTATCGGACTACTCCTCATCTTTGCTGTATGTTCAGGACAAAAAGAAATGCCGGAAACACGAACAGTTCCATTATCGCCAAAGGATGAATTGATTGAAACGTTGCTTGCAAAAATGACACTGGAAGAAAAATGCGGCCAGTTGAATTTTGTGGTAGGTAGCATATTAACAGGACCGGCTGCTACCGCTGAAGTTAAAGTTTCCAATTATGATGAAGCCATCCGAAAAGGCAGGATAACTGGCATCTTCAACACAAATGGCGCAAAAAATATCCGTCACCTGCAAGAGGTTGCAGTGAAGGAATCACGATTGGGAATTCCATTACTGATTGGAGCCGATATCATTCATGGTTACAAAACGATCACTCCTATTCCCTTAGGCGAGGCAGCAAGTTGGGATCTGGCTGCGATAGAAAAATCAGCGCGGGTTGCTGCGAGAGAATCAAGTGCATCCGGTATCAACTGGACTTTTGCACCCATGGTTGATATCTGTCGTGATGCGCGCTGGGGCCGTGTGGCTGAAGGCGCAGGTGAAGATCCTTATCTGGGAAGTCTTATTGCTGTGGCCCGTGTAACAGGTTTTCAAGGCAACAATTTAAAAGATGCAAATACAATAGCTGCCTGCATCAAACATTTTGCCGCTTATGGCGCCCCTGATGGAGGGCGTGATTACAATACAGTCGACATGTCGGAACGCAGGTTACGTGAAACCTATTTTCCGCCATATAAAGCAGGATTGAATGCAGGAGCTGCAACCATCATGACCTCTTTCAACGAATTAGATGGCGTACCTGCAACAGGTAACCCTTTCTTATTGGATGAAGTTTTACGCAAAGAATGGCTCTTCAAAGGTTTAGTTGTTTCCGACTGGCAATCTATTGAAGAAATGATTTCACATGGTAATGTGACTGATCGGAACGAAGCAGGTGCATTGGCAATTAAATCAGGTGTGGATATGGACATGATGGCTGATATCTACATAAAAGAATTACCGGAAATGGTGAAGAATGGCCGCGTAGCTATTAAGTATGTGGATGAAGCCGTTCGTAGAACACTGGCATTAAAATATGACCTGGGTCTATTTGATAATCCCTATCAATATGGTGATGAAAAAAAAGAAGCTACGGAAATTTTATCTAAGGAAAGTCGTGCTGCCGCATTTGACATTTCAAAAAAGTCCATCGTGCTATTACAAAACACATCGAATATTTTGCCATTGAACAAATCAATTAAAAGTATAGCACTGATTGGTCCTTTGGCAGAAGATAAAACCGAACAAAATGGTTGCTGGGCATTTTTTGGTGAAGCAAAAGATGTAGTATCCGTAGCAGAAGGCATCAAAGAAAAAGTGGGTGCAAATTGTAAAGTCATGATCGCTAAGGGCTGCGACTTTTATACAAACGATACCAGTGGATTCAGCGAAGCAAAAAAAATTGCGCAGCAATCAGATGTAGTTATTCTTGCAGTGGGTGAGTCTGCAGTAATGAATGGTGAAGCCGGCAGCCGTTCAGATATTCGCTTGCCTGGTGCGCAGCAACAATTGGTAAAGGCAATGATGGCAACAGGAAAACCGGTGATAGTATGCATGTTTCATGGCCGTCCGATTGACCTGAGTTTCCTGGAAGATCAGACACCTGCTGTACTGGCCTGCTGGACACTTGGTACTGAAACAGGACATGCCGTTGCCGAAGTATTGTTTGGTGATTATAACCCTTCGGGAAGGTTACCCATTTCATTTCCACGCACCGTTGGCCAGGTGCCCATTTATTATAATTCCAAACAGACGGGACGACTCTATACGGGCAACTATAATGAACCTTCCACGGAACGTGTCTATCGATCGAAATACCGCGATACTGAAAACTCTCCTTTATTTCCTTTTGGATACGGATTGAGCTATACTACTTTTAAGTATGATGTTGTGGTTTTAGATAAAACAGAAATCAATGAGGATGGAACTGTAACTGCTTCCGTACAAGTGAGCAATACCGGAAGCCGTGATGGCGAAGAAGTGGTGCAGCTTTATATCCGTGATTGGGTAGGCAGCACCACGAGGCCAGTGAAGGAGTTGAAAGGTTTTCAAAAAATATTTTTAAAAGCGGGAGAAATAAAAACTGTTTCATTCAAAATAAGCAACGAGATGTTATGCTTCTATCGTGAAGATATGAGCTGGGGTGCTGAGGCAGGAAAATTCACAGCCTACATCGGTGAAAACTCCTCCACTAAAAACGGGCATGATTTCTTTCTAAAGTAAGCACGATTCCGTATAAAGTGTGATGAATTGCCATTGGAAAATATTCAAGAAGCCAATACGGAAACAGGCGAAAAATATTTTAATGGATACATCCAACTCATGTGGCGTAAAATAAAAAGCCGGGCAGCTTAATGCCCGGCTTCTTATTGTGTTGTTGCTAATTATTTTTTTATCAGCTTGATATTGACTGAACCGGATGTTGTTGTCATTCTTGACAAGTATATACCTGCTGCAAAAGCTGAAGCATCAACGGTTACTTCGCGACTGTCAGGATTTAAATTGTACACCTATTTGCCGACGGCATCGAAAATTTCAATCGTGGAAATTTTTTCTTTTGAGGTGATGGTCCACTGACTGTTGGAAGGATTTGGATAGGCGTTCAGCACTTCAACTGCAGGATCGTTGATACCAAGCACCACTTCGCCGAATGCTACATCGTCAAAATAATAAGTTTTCTCACCGGCGGTTGCGCCATCTGTGCCGAAATTAAAAAAGAGGGAAGCCATGTTATAGTGCCAGCCCATGCTCAGGCCTACACTCAGCAATTCTGTTCCAGGCGCCTGGTTAATAAAATCAAAAACAAGGCTTTCCCAATTGGCCGTGAGCGTGGTATTTAATTCCGTTTCACAGGTGTGTGTCGGATCATTTGAATCCTCCACTTTCAGTCGAATGGGAGTGCCGGCAGCCGGCGACCACACACGAACAGTCATTTTGCTATCGGTAAGTGTCAATGGAATATTGGTGGCGAAACCTGAGGGTGTTCCAATGGTAGTACCCGCCCAGGTGGCAGCACCTGCTGTTTTGATCACCTTTATCACCATGTTGCCAGCGTTAGTTGGATCAACAACCAGTGAGGATACATTACCGCCAAAATCCGTGGTGCTGTAGTTGGTGCTGGTTCCTTCAAAATCAACAGGCAAATCAATTTGCGCTCCGGTATATACTTGCTGAATATCATCGAAGAGAAAAGTGGAACTGGCTGAACCGTTGCCTACATTACCAAAATCAAACATGAAAACCAGGTTGTTATAAACTGAAGGTTGGCCGGAGAAATTCCACGACATGGTTTCCCATTGATTAGAAACCGTTGTAGGTACATCAGCTTCTGCGGAACCGGTTCCGTTTTCTAATTTAATTTTTACGATGGTGCCAGCCGGAGCGGCTGTGTATACTTTCATAGATATAATGCCTGCGGTCGAAAAATCAAGGTTATTGGCCATGATTAGTTTGCTGCCTCCCCAAACCTGGCCTCCATTGCGAACAATCTGTGCCACTTTTCCACTGGTGTTATTTCCTGAAGATTGAGGATTCGCGATGACGGTAGCGGTGCCGCCATCAAAATTGATAAAGTCGGCAGTTGTGATGGCCGACTCAAAGTCAATCGGTAATGATTGTGCATATCCAAATGCGCTGGCAAATAGAAAAATAATGAACGTAAATTTTCTCATGAACTTTAATTTGATAATTACAAAATTGTAGCTGTAAAATACTCTTAAAATTCGATTTTATGGCTGAAAAAAAACCAAAATAAGTGGATACCAAATTGGCATTAGCTAACAGGATGCACAGGTGCTTTCATGTTATTGCTATTCACCCAAAGTCTGGTGAATTATGCTCGTGCTTTCATCGTCGATGACAGTTTTCAGTATGCATTGGTTGTGCTTTTTGATGATGTATTTTCCAAGGCGAAAATTCTGTATCGCAATGTTTTCATTTGTTCAAGCACATGAGAAAGGAGCATCAATCAGCGGAACAATGGCGAAATTGTATGTTCCACTGGCAAAAACCCTCTTCAGAAAATGATCCGCTGAAGAGGGCTTTTTTTTCTACAAAAAATGTGGGGCTAATGCTGCACCAGGAATTTTTGAATGTGCGATTCGTTGCCGGATTTCATCACGCATACAAACAGTCCATTTGAAAAACCGGTTGTATTTATTTCTGTACGATAATGAGGATCATCAAGCACTTCATTCTTTAAAACAGATTGTACAACTCTGCCAGTTACATCCATTATATACAGTTCGACAGGCGTATCATTTTTCCAGTCGAATTCAATAGTCGTAAACGGGCCAGCAGGATTCGGATAGATGCTGATGGTTAAATCATGAGATGATGATGCCTGCAATTGACCTTCACTCACCGTTTCATTTTTGAGATCACCGGAATTATAATCACTCATCTCACACTTGTCAATAAAAGCAGTAAATAAACTTCCACTGAGTGACGTAAATCCCGGGTGAAATGTGATGAGATTTCCACTCTCAACAGTTACGATAGCCCCTGAATTAATGGTAGTGTTGCAATCAGTTAAAAAATTATTGAAGAAAACAGTCGCATTACGCACTTCTTCAGCAGCGTCAATTGAAGTAACAGTAGCATACGTTCCACACAACGATGCAAGATTATAAGGCGTGTAATGTGTAACGCCCACCGCCATAAATGCTTCCCCAACGGAAATCACTTCCTGCGAACAACTGCCAAATAAATCTTTAGCTGATTGAATCCATGCATTACGTGCGGTAATGTAACCGTCGTCACCATCGAGGTAATTCATCATTGCCTGCCAGGCAATGTCCCTTGCACTTTCCCATCCGATACTGGTTACATTATATTCCCAGCCAAGGTCGTTGGTACCGCTTCCTCCATTCGCTAAGAGGAAGAATACAAAATTCTGCACACCACTATTGGTATGTACACCACCATTGTCATCATCTCCGCTTTCCCAATTGGTTCCCAAATAAGTGTCAGGCTGTCCATCAGATTTTGGATCGGAAAAAGATCTTAGTTCGCCATCTGATTTATCGCCGCCCACCATCCAGTCAATGGATCCTTCAACATTGTTCTCCACCATTTCACCAAAGATGTCAGCAAAGGATTCATTCAGTGCACCTGACTCATCAGAATAATCTAATGCATCGAAATGCGCATATTCTATTATACCGTGCGTGTATTCATGTCCTACAATATCGAGCGTGTTGAAATCATCGGTGGTACCGGATGTGCAATCCGAGCCAGCTCCAAAATTGAGATTGTCAATGATGTTGGTATAATTCGCATTACTACAGTATTCAGCGCCACCATCAGTCGTGTATTTGCGATTGCTGAATAGATCAATCAAACCATCATCACCATCAAAACTTTCATGACCATGCGTATTTAAAAAATAGTTGTATGCTTTCTTGGCTGACCACAATGATGTAATCGTCATTCTGCTGCTGCCTGTTGTAGTCCAGTCGTTATTCCCATCGCATTTGTAATAATCGTCACCGGAAAAAGAATCAGCATACCAGCTTTTGATTTCCGTATCGGGATTGCAATCATCCCAAGAGAAATAGGACGTTTCAATATCACCGTCAAAGTCGCATGCAGTGGTGGTGAATTTAGTTTGTACAGTTTGCGTACCATTGAACGTAGTTTGTGCTGTGCCTGAAGAACAGAATACATCGAGCGAACGGGAGCGAATTACATTTCCTGTTTGTGCATCAATGTAAACATACTTTGCAGCCCATGGTTTTTCAGCAAACACTGCTACACGATAGGCAAGCTCATAGTTTGATGGTTCCTTTACACCCTTTGCATCCTTTTTAATAATCAATAATTCCGCATGAGGTTTTAAAGTAGCATGGGCATCATTCTTCGCCTTCTTAAAATCTGCTTCGCGTGTTGCGTTTTCCCAAAGATATTTTTCAGCAGGAACCACTTTCAATGCAGCTTCTACAGCAGCGGAAGGAACGATGGTTGCATTCACATTAAGATCAAGATCCGCGATAAAATCACCGTTGGCTAAATAGGCCCTGCCTTTTTTCTCATGCACAAGTTGTTCGATCATTTCCACTCTTACACCTTTATAGAATTGTCCATAACGAAAGTGTGAATTTCCTGCAGGATCTGTTTTCACGTTAAGTATGCGCATTTCATCGAGGTTGCCGCGTAATCCTATAAGATCAGGTTGCTCTTCGAAGAGATGTGCCGCTGTATAAGGCGCATCATTTCTGAATTCAATCCATCCGGGCTTGCTGTCGGGATGAAGGTAGATGCTGAATTTTTTAGTAAGTAAATCTATGCGCTGCAGTTGCTGCGCTTGTATCCATTGCGCCATCAGTAATATGATGAAGCAAGAAGTTAGAAGTGTCCTTTTCATGATTTTGTTTTTTGTTGATATGAAATGAAACACTGTTACTGTTGTTGCTTTAAGGCATCAATCTGATCCTGCAACTGAATGATGTAGAGAGAAAGTTCTTCCACCTTCTGCATCATTTTGGTTTGCATCTCTCCTACTGATAACCCGTGCTCTTTCATTACGTCCGCTGCCGGAATTCCGGGAAGGTGTTTGTTCGTGGTAACAAACTTCTTCAGCTCACTTATGGAAGGCATAGAATAGTTTTCATCAAAAACATAATCAGGCCATGATTCAGATAGCTGCACTTTCAATTCTTCGCACATCACTTTTCCATCCACGCTTAGTAAATAACCGGTTGCAGGAACAGATGCGCCGATCATCACACTTCCGCCGGCGTAACACATTGAAACATCACCGCCATCGTTGTTCAGAAATAATTTTGACACAGCACCATTGTTACGCGCCATGATTTCATTGTTATCAATTGCAATGTTGGTGGAAGTCATGCTGCCACTCACGATAAATCCACCACCGGTAGGTTCTGCATCTTCGCCAAAGTCAACCTGAAGCTGCGCCTGTGGGTTGGTGGTACCTATGCCTACATTGCCGGTACAATACACTTTGCCATAAAGAAAAGCTGCATAGCTACCGCTGTTGTTTTCGTCAACTACTGAAAAAAGTCCGTAGTTACTTCCTGTGCTGCTTGGAATATTTACATACACACCTGTTTTAGCATTGCTGCCTGAAGTTGCAGGAATTGAAATATACTGACCATACAATGTACCTAAACCGCTCATGGTTTTGTAATCGCCATACAAAGTACCAGTCCCGCCAGAAGTGATCGAAGTATAATTTCCATAGTTAGTGGCAGAACCCAGGAGATCCATGGTCGTGCGGTTGCCATAGCCAATACCGGTTCCATAATTCTGAATATCGTTAAAGATACCGTTCACACTTCCCGTTCCATTGGTTGTTTGCCAAACCTGGTTGTAAAATCCATACTTGATTCCGGTGCTTGCAGTAGTCACCCAACTATGGATGCCTTCTGTTTGGCCGGTAGAACTCATGGCCGTTTCCACATTCAGACCTTTAGAAGTGGTAGTGTTGTACAAATCCAGTTTGCCACGTGTGCCGGCAAATGCCGGTGCACCAGTCCAGAGGTTGGTGCTATTGTCCTGCAGTATTCCTGTTATCAATGCACTGCCATTCCATTTCGGAATATAGTTCGTTGTATTGGTGCCAACCTGCGGATCTGTTTCTGCACCACCACCACCGCCTGCCGTAGATTGTGTAGTGCCATCTGCAAATTTGATATTGGTTACATAAGCATCTCTCCATTTAAAAGTGCTGCTGCCAAGATCTATAGTGCCTGACGCATTTGGAACCAATGATTCATTGATTGATGTAGGATTCAGGTTCGACAGATCTTTCTTTAGCTGCAACACCGATTTCCAGATGCTGCCATCAAAATAGTAGAAACCAGGTTGGTTATTGGTTTGATAAATGAGTAAACCTTCCGTCGGACCGGCAATTGCATCCCGCTGTGTTTTGGTCATGCGTGGAAGCAAGACACCTTTTGTAGTGGATTTAATTTCCAGTAATGAAGCACCAGCCGGCGTGGCAGTTCCAATACCCGCCGCACCTGATGAAGGAAAGGTATTCTGTGCGAATAATTGAGTGAGACCTCCTGTAACTATGAAGATAACAAGGAGCAAAGCAGTTTTTTTCATGTCCGTTTTTTTTGTTGATGAATTAATTTTCGCCAAACATATTACTGCACGTAACCGGAATTCAAATCTATTTTGTGAACGGATGGTTTGAGTTGATGAAAGGAAAAAATGACTGAATGCATCTGGATTCAGTCGTTTATATTATATAAAATAATATGCTTAGGCAATCAGAAGTTTGTGTTCCCGACTTTTAACTCGGGAAATAGCTTGACATAAATGTCGAGGAACATTGCTGGTTTTTTTCAGGCAGTTTTTTATCGTCCGTTTAAAGTGCATTGAAAAAATCAGCAGATGAGCAACTCAATTTATTGGCTACGATAAATACTTCGCAACAATCGGCAATCTGCGGCCCGATCCGAATGCTTTAGCAGAAACCCGCAACACGGGAGGCGATTGATGGCGTTTGTGTTCGCTGATGTTCACCATTTTCAGCACACGATCAACCAATGATTTTTCAAAGCCAAGCGCCACCAGCTCTTTAGGACCTTTTCGTTTCTCAATGTATTGAAACAATATTTTATCAAGTATTGCATACTCCGGCAAAGAGTCGGCATCTTTCTGGTCATGTCGTAATTCGGCAGATGGTGGTTTCGAAATGATATGTGCCGGAATTATTTCTTTATCACGGTTAATATATTTCACGATTTCGTACACTTCCGTCTTATACACATCTCCGAGCACTGCCAGTCCGCCGCACATATCACCATACAAAGTACCGTAACCAACCGCCATCTCACTTTTATTAGAAGTATTGAGCACAATGAAATGATGCTTATTTGCGAAAGCCATCAGATACAAAGCACGAATCCTTGCCTGAAGGTTTTCTTCCGTCACATCAAACGGTTTGCCTTCAAAAAACGGATTCAAAACATTCAAGGCTGCATCATAAACATCTTTAACCGGAAGGGTTTCATAAGCAATATCCAGATTGCCTGAAAGTTCAAGAGCATCGCTTACGGAGTGTCCTGTTGAAAATTGTGACGGCATCAGCAACACTTTTACATTTTCTTTCCCAAGCGCTTCCACTGCAAGACAAGCCACCACAGCGGAATCAATACCGCCGCTCAGTCCAAGAATCGCTTTTTTAAAATTCAACTTGTTGAAATATTCGCGAATACCAACTACGAGTGTCTGATAAATCAACGGGATTTTTTCCTTGGGTTGCTCACGGTTTTCCAAATCATGCGCATGCATTACTTCATCAAGATCATATAACTTAACCTGCTCTTGGTAATACATCATCTCATCAAACACTTCTCCGTTTGGTGTAATCACCACAGATCCACCATCGAATATCAATTCCGTTTGCGCACCTACGCAATTGCAATAAAATACAGGAAGCCGGTAGTTCTTTGCAGTTTGTTTCAGCAAATCAATCCGGTCGCGGGAATGTTCATAATCAAATGGCGATGCGGAAATATTAAGCAGGTAATCAGGTTTAAAAGCAGCAATCTTTTCTATGGGTGTTGTTACGTACAATGGATTAATGCCTGCATTCCAAAGGTCTTCGCACACTGTAAATCCAATTCGCTTACCCATAAAATCAAAGGCACCGAATTCATGGTTAGGTTCGAAGTATCTATACTCATCAAACACATCGTAATTGGGTAATAATGATTTGTTGATGACTTGTTTTATGGTCCCGTCATATAAAAAATAAGCAGAATTATAAAGGTCTTTTCCTTCCGGTTTTGGATTCACGGTAGGCGCTCCAATCAATACCGCAATACCAACAGCTTCCTTTGCTATCAACTGAACTGATTCATCGCATTGATCAATAAAATCACGGAACTCCAGGAAGTCGCGGGGAGGATATCCGCAGACACTCAGTTCAGAGAACATAACAAGGTCAGCTCCCATTTCTTTTGCACGGCGTATCGCATCGGTAATCTTCTTTCTGTTTCCTTCAAAATCACCTATCAGGTAATTCTGTTGTGCCATTGCAATCTTCATAGATTCTGTTTCAGATGGCTCAAATGTAAAACTTCCATGCAGGAAATACAGTAGTGACGCAATGCATTGCGTCGCTGCTAAAAATAAATTCCAAGTTGCAAGCGAAAGTGTGCGAGCGTTGAAACCGTTTTATAGTCCTTTGGATTATCGGTGGCATCAATAAAACCATTGTGAAACTGAAGGCCCGCCAACAGCGCTGTCTTACCACTTACCTGATATTCTATACCACCGCCAAGCAGCAGACCCAGATTTCCGGGCGTCACATCTTTTCCAAAGTCCACCTTTGCTTCCTCCATACTTCCGTTCAAGGTTGCAATATTTGCTCTCGAACGTATCGCAATACCACCTTGCAAACCGAACTGTCCAAAGTAAGTAATGTAACCAATCTGATTGGTGCGAAGCTTCATGCTCAATGGAATTTCTATGTATTGAATAGTATAGTCCACACTAGTTCCGGCCGGATAAATCCTGTCAGGAAAACTATTGAACTTTGTTGAATCGGTGTAGGTCAGCTTTCCGCCCTCATAGGAAATAAGCACACCTGTTGCAAATGCATAGTTTGTTGGAATAAGCACATCCATCAGTAAACCATAACTAAATCCGGCATAAGAACCATTTCCTTCCAGGCCTTTATCATTTGCAGAAAGCCAACTGAGCTGTGGTGATAACGTCAATCCGAAACGTAATCCGGAATCCTGCTGTGTTCCCTGTGATGAAGCCTGGAAAAAAGAAAGACAGGAAAATAGGAGGAGAAAGATTTTCTTCATAGTAGATGAAATTTTATTTTTAGATAGTTGATTGAGAAATTAGTTTACAGGACGAAGATAAGTTGAAATGGACAAACGGCTTTCTGACCTGTAGTACAGCTAAAAAGGTGATACAGATATACCAACTGAATAAGGCGTAACTGCAGCGCCCTTATTTTCTTCGAATAAATGATTCAACTGATAATATCCAAACAATCCAAACTTATAATACATTAATCTCAGTGACACGCCATAACGGAAAGGAGAAATATTTTCTATGCCATAAACCTTCAGTTTATCGGCACCAACTATGGATTGATGATAATTTAATTTCCAAAAGTCACCCACCAGCATTCCTGCTCTGAATCCCGGAGCAATCAAAAATCCAAGTTTTTTACTGTTAGGTTTCAGATGTATGTGAACTTCCACGGGTATTTCAAGATAGGATACTGAAAGCTTACTTTTTATAAAGAGTGAATCTGAATAGGGCTCCAGATCCGTATACACCATTTCGGATCCGGCGGTACTATAATCATACTTATAAATTGAATTGCTTTTCACACCTGATACAGAGTAACTGATGCCGGGTGCAATGCCTACTTTAGCTTTCACAATATTGAATTCGTAGAAGAGGTTAATATTCAATCCGCCCGAAATCAGTTTCGATTTAATATTTTCAGGTGCATTTAACCAGCCGCTGTTGATGAAGTCAAAAAAGAAAAATTGCTTTGGGAAATTCAATACGCCGGCCATTTGCGGTGGCATCATGGAAGCGGTAGAATCATCTACCTGAGCTGAAACTGTAGCAGTACAAAAAAGGAATAGAAAGATGATGTGATTTTTCATACGTGGTTCATTTGCGCAAAAGTAATTATTGAAATGCTGGTTAAATTCTGCAACTGATTGATGCGTTCACTTTTATCTTTTCTCTTCCTTCATCCGATCATCCACATTACGCTGTATCTCTTTGATTACTGTTTCGAAATGATTTTCATACAAATCAAGTAAATCTTCCAGCGTTATCTGTCCGTTCTCCGGATAATTTACCGTGTTCAACCATCCATCATGCGAAATGTTCTTCAGCAATAAATAATTACTTGTTCGCAACAATCGAAAAAGTTTTAAAGATGCATCAATGGGCTGATTATAATATGTTAATGATTCCGCCCAAAGGTCTTTATCAAAAGCAATAATATCTTCTGTTGGCTCCGCCACCGCCCTTCTGAAATTTACATACGCCGCTGCTTCCAGGTCTGCAAGATGAATCACCATTTCATTGATGTTCCACACATCACGATGTGCACGATACGACATTACATCTTCAGGAATCGTATGCAGCATCTCGCTCAAACGCTGATAGCCGTTGCCAAAGGAATTGATCTTTGATTTTCTTTTTTCGGGAGTGGAGAAAGCCGACATTTTTTAAGATTGAATCAGCAAACTACAAATTTGAACGCATCTATTTGATGGCAAAATTATCCAGCTAAAAGTTAATCCGGTCTTTTACCTGCCATTTATTATTTTCACTTTTCGTATCCGGAAAATTCCGGCACCCGTATCCTATTTTTGTACAGCCATGGCACAAATCTATCAACTGCTTGCTTCTCCTATTGAATACCTGAAAGGCGTTGGGCCACAACGCGCCGACATTTTAAAAAAAGAACTGAACATCTTCACCTTTGGCGATCTGCTCCATCACTTTCCATTCCGTTATATCGACCGCACTTCCTTCTTTAAAATCAACCAACTCACTCCTCACACACAATACGTTCAGATCATCGGCAAAGTAGTGGAGAAAAACCTGGTAGGTGAGAACAGGGGAAAAAGATTTGTGGCCTACTTCACGGATGGCACCGGTGAAATGGAACTGGTTTGGTTCCAGGGAATCCGGTATGCAGAAAAATTTGTGGAGATCGGAAAAAAATATGTGGTGTTTGGAAAGCCCGGCATTTTCAAAGGCGAATATTCCATCGTTCATCCTGACATTACTTCATTTGAAGAAGCAGTGGAAAAACCCGATGGTCGTTTACAACCGATGTATTCTTCTACTGAAAAATTAAAGGGTAGAGGTTTGCATTCAAAAGGCATCGAGAAATTAGTGACCACGCTTTTAGCATTAATTACGGTACATGATCTGAACGAAAATCTTCCGGATACTTTGCTGAAGCGATTCCATTTTATTCCGCGCTTTGAAGCATTCAATCAAATTCACTTTCCGGAAAATGAAGCGATGCTGGAAAAAACAAGAAACCGTCTGAAGTTCGAAGAATTATTTTTCAGTCAACTGAGAATATTGCAATTGAAGCTGGGGAGGAAAAGGGCATCAGCAGGTTTCATCTTTACGAAACTCGATCCTTCCTTCAATCGTTTTTACCATGAAAAATTACCCTTTCAACTCACGGCCGCGCAAAAAAGAGTGATCAGGGAAATACGAATGGACCTGGTTTCAGGCAAGCAAATGAACAGGTTGTTACAAGGTGATGTAGGCAGTGGAAAAACAATTGTTTCCTTACTCGTGATGCTGATGGCGATTGATAACAGTTTTCAATCAGCCATGATGGTGCCTACTGAATTACTGGCATTGCAACATTACCGCAACCTCACACTTCTGACAGAGGGACTTGGATTGCGTGTTGCATTATTAACAGCATCAGTAAAAGGCAGTGAACGAAAGAAGATGCTGGCGGCCTTACAAGATGGCGAGATTCACCTGTTAATCGGAACACATGCTTTGATTGAAGACAAAGTAGTGTTCAACAACCTCGGACTGATTGTGATTGATGAACAACATCGCTTTGGCGTGGAACAACGTGCCAGTCTCTGGACAAAAAATCATTTGCCACCACATGTACTCGTAATGACGGCCACACCTATTCCAAGAACACTGGCCATGACATTATACGGCGACCTTGATGTTTCAACGATTGATGAATTACCTCCGGGAAGAAAACCCATCACTACTGTTCACCGTTTTGATTCCTCCAGGCTACGTGTATTTGGATTCATGAAAGAACAAATCAAAGCAGGCCGACAGATTTATATCGTGTATCCATTGATTGATGAATCGGAAAAACAGGATTATAAATTTCTGATGGATGGTTATGAAAGTATCGCACGTGCTTTTCCATTGCCCGAATTTGCGATAAGCATTGTTCATGGTAAAATGAAATCAGATGCGCGCGATCTGGAAATGCAAAGGTTCATCCGGAATGAAACACAAATCATGGTGGCCACTACCGTGATTGAAGTTGGAGTAGATGTTCCGAATGCAAGTGTGATGGTGATTGAAAGCGCCGAACGTTTTGGATTATCTCAACTGCATCAGCTTCGTGGCCGTGTGGGTCGTGGTGCTGAAGATTCCTATTGTATTCTGCTCACGGGTGATAAGCTTTCATCAGAAGCACGTGCCCGCATGAATATTCTGACACAAACAAATGACGGTTTCCGTATTGCTGAAGAAGATTTGCGCTTGCGCGGTCCCGGAGATCTCGAAGGCACACAGCAATCAGGTCTTGTTCCGTTTCACATAGCAGATCTTGCGCGTGATCAGAAAATACTCGCTTTGGCAAGGGAAGAAGCGGAAAAATTGTTGGAAGCAGATCCGTTATTGCAAGCAGAACAAAATGCAGTACTTAAAAATTATCTGTCAACACAGAACAAGAAAGAAAAAAGATGGAGCCGGATTTCTTAATAACCAATCTATGTTGTTACAGCAGGCGTTAGTTATTAGACATTCATTCATTGGTCATTGGTCCTTAGTCATTAGTCATTGAATCATTAGTCATTGGGTCATTGGCCCATCATATTTCATACTTCACCTCATTTCTTTTTCATTCCCGGAGGAAACAACTCCTGCTTTTTCCCCTTTGCGCCCGAAGCGCCTGTTGCTTCACCATTCATATATGCAGGACATTCTGCACGGTTGCAGGCTGAAAGCAGTATATAAATAGCGAGTGCAAAAAGGATTTTTTTCATTGTGCAGTAAAATTAATTGATAATGCTCTGAAAAAAATATCTTTCTGATGGTGGCTATTTATTCAAAGGCAAAAACGTTTATCGTGCTTCGGTTAAGAGCTTAATGCATTGCATGAAGACAGGAGAATCATTCTGAAACCTTTTCCTGTCAATGGTTTCAGAACTGAACAGGCAGGGTGAGCTTTTTCATTTTAAGGATTTTTTCTGTTTTGATTGATCGATTCCTGGCTGCCTGATACAGCATATAAAAAATTATAATGCTTCTGAATCTTACTGCCGCAAGCATTTCAGCAAAAAAACGCTGCAAATGATTTGGAATATTCTCAAAAGCACATATTTTTGATGCGCTAAAGAAATCAAAAAATTATTTCACGAAAAAAATTTCCCTCTTATGAACAAAGGTCAACTCATTGCAAAAATGGCTGCTGATTCCAAAGTTTCAAAAGCACAGGCAGGTGCTGCATTGGATTCATTTATTCACACCACGATGAGCACCTTAAAAAAGGGAGATAAAGTGACCTTAGTTGGTTTTGGAACATTCAGTGTGTCAAAGCGCTCGGCAAGGAAAGGCAGAAATCCACAAACAGGAAAATCCATCAATATTCCGGCGCGCAAAGTGGCAAAATTCAAAGCCGGAAAAGAATTCGCCGCCAAAGTAAAATAATAGCATTAAGTCCTTCAATAATTTACGCAACGCATTCCACCCACGGAATGCGCTTTTATAAATGCGACTTATATATGGTCTGAAAAAACACCACCATTATTCACAGATTTTTACTCACCTTTGCGAATCCTGATTTTTAACCAATAAAAACAATAATTCATGGGCAGAGGTGATAAAAGAACCAAACGTGGTAAGATTACCATTGGCTCTTTCGGCAATAGCAGAAAGGCGCGAACAGCTACTAAAGCAATCGTAAAACCGGTAGCAACTCCTCCTCCGGCAGCAACAGCAGCTCCAAAAGAGGAAACCAAAAAAAGAGTGACCAAGAAAAAAGAAAAGTAAGTTACCTGCGATTGCCTATTCATGCTGTCCCGATAAAAAAATCGGGACATTTTTTTATGGAGCAAGTCGCTCTATTTTCCATGCTGCACCTACACGTGTAAATAACAACCTATCATGCAGCCGGCTCATGCGTCCCTGCCAGAATTCAATAGTGTAAGGAATTACACGATAACCACCCCAATGAGAAGGACGTGGAATTTCGCTGCCTGAAAATTTCGTTTTTAAAATTTCTAAGTTTTCATCCAGCACATTTCTACCTGGAATTACTTCACTCTGTGGTGAAACTATTGCACCAAGTCTGCTATCTTCAGGTCTGCTTTTGAAATACGCATCTGAAGCATCGCCTGATAATTTTTCAATTCTTCCTTCAATGCGTACCTGCCGGTGTAGTTCATTCCAGAAAAAGAGCAGCGCTGCATATGGATTCCACAATAGTTCTTTTCCCTTTCTGCTGTTGTAATTCGTATAAAAAATAAAATTCCCTTCATCAAGTCCTTTAAGTAAAACAATACGTGCTGAAGGTTTAAAATCAATACCGCAGGTCGCTAACGTCATCGCATTTACTTCCGGTAAACCGGCCTGTGAAGCTTCCTGAAACCATTGCTCAAATTGTTGCAGCGGATTTTTAATCACTGATGCTTCATCCAATGTGCGTCCTGAATATTCCTGGCGCAATTGTTCAAGTATTTCCTGCTGCATATTTTTTTTTGTAAAAGTATTTAAATGACCCATTGCAGCAGCATTCAATGCATAATACACTTCAACAATTCTGATTGCAATTTAGATTTTAAAGTAAATTTGCCAGTGCGGTAAGTAAAATACTCCTGTTAATTTAAGAGTGCCCATTTTTTTCGGGGTGTAGCGCAGTTGGCTAGCGTGCCACGTTCGGGACGTGGAGGTCGGAGGTTCGAGTCCTCTCACCCCGACATTTTTCATCCTTAACTCGTTGGTACAGCATGCCGGTGAGTGGGAAAATTCAGATGTTCAAATCGTTTCAAGAATATCTGTTTTTTTGCCTCCTTAGCTCAGTTGGTAGAGCAATTGATTCGTAATCAGTAGGTCGAGGGTTCAAGTCCCTTGGGAGGCTCAGGGAAGTATGAAAACTTAATGTGCCGGTGTTTTAATGTGTCGATGTGCCAATGACAAATGACTAATGACTGAATGAATGATGACTTAATGCCCAATGACCCAACTAACGACTCAGGACTAACGACTAATGACTTTTATTATTCATTACTCACCACTAATTCAACTCCTCCTCCTCTTCCCCAATCCCAAAATTCATCATACTTCCCAACAAGTCTTTAAACTGAATGCCTGTTTCGAGCCGATGCTTGCTGAGTTGTGAGAATTCTGCAAGTCCGTGAAGCGCGAATTCCATCATGAATAATTGTTCCTGCTTTGTTGCGCGTGGAAAATAAACCTTCACGAGTTCATTCAATCCTTTTACAAAAAGCAAAGACTTTTCATACGAAGCTTGCGGTTCATTTTGCAGAATGTCCACTTTATTTCCTTCATTAAACCAGTTCACCACTTCTGCATAAGGACTCACCGTTTTTACTTTGGCCTTTTTATTTTTTTCCGGGTTTGGAAAAATATTCGAGAATTGTTTGCGCAATGCTTTTCCGATCAGCATGGTGGCAACAGTCGCAATTCCTTCCACTTCTCCTTCGTAAACCAATTCAACTTTTCCAGTAATAGAGGGAAGAATGCCATAGATATCTGCTAAGCGGGCGTAGCCTTTAGCTTCTTTATTAATGAGCATTCTGCGTTCAACGGTGCTGTAGAGATTTTCCAACGCTGAAATAGTGAGTCGTGCCGATACACCGCTTTTCTTATCTACAAAATCACTTTCACGGGCTTCAAAAGCTGTTTGTTCAATCAGATCGTACAACAAGGAAGGAATCGTAATTGATTCACGCTGTGATGCAGTAATATCTGATTCCTGTTCGGTGATGGCACGGGATGTTTCAATGCTCTTCGGATAATGCGTGAGAATCTGACTGTCGATACGATCCTTCAACGGAGTGACAATAGATCCGCGATTCGTATAATCTTCAGGATTCGCTGTGAACACAAACTGAATATCCAATGGCAACCGCATCTTGAAACCACGGATCTGAATATCTCCTTCCTGCAAAATATTAAACAATGAAACCTGTATGCGTGCCTGCAAATCCGGCAACTCATTAATAACAAAAATGCTGCGGTGTGAACGTGGTATGATTCCATAATGGATCACCCTTTCATCTGCATAATTCAGTTTTAAGGAAGCCGCTTTTATCGGATCCACATCACCAATCAAATCTGCTACAGATACATCAGGAGTTGCAAGCTTCTCCGCATACCGTTCATCACGGTGCAGCCATGCAACAGGCGTCTGCACGCCCCATTCAGCGATCTGGTCTTTCGCAAAACGTGAAATAGGCTGTAAGGGATCATCATTCATTTCCGAATCCTTCACCACCGGAATGTATTCGTCGAGCAGGTTCACCATGAGACGTGCGAGTCGTGTCTTTGCCTGTCCTCGTAAACCCAGCAAGATTATATTGTGACGGGAGAGAATGGCAGTCTGTAACTGTGGAATCACTGATTCATCATATCCCTGAATTCCTTCAAACACATTTCTTTTTTCTTTTAATGCGGCGATCAGGTTATCGCGCATTTCTTCCTTAATGGGTTTGGGTTGATAGCCCGCCGCTTTTAATTGGCCGAGCGTATTGATCTTCTCTCTGTTCATGCTTGGTTTTAAGATAAAAATTAGGGTGGTAGAATAATAAATCAGCGCAAATGCTTTCTGCGGTTGCGTACAAAATCTTCAAATAAATAGGTGCCGACATTATCAGGTGAAGCATAAAATGCTTTACCACTATTGATCTTTGTAAACTCACGCACAAATTGCTGCAGGTAAGAATCTTCAGCAATCATAAATGTAGTGATGGGAATATTCATGCGTTTACATTGAGCGGCTTTGTTCAGGGTTTTGTTTACGATCTTCCGGTCTAAACCAAAACTGTTTTTGTAATACTTGCCATTCTCCTTCAAACAGGATGGTTTTCCATCTGTAATCATGAAGATCTGTTTGTTATTGGCTTTCTTTCTGCGAAGCAATTCCATGGCAAGATCGAGACCGGCGCAGGTGTTCGTGTGAAATGGGCCCACCTGCAAAAATGGAAGGTCTTTGATTTCCACTTTCCACGCATCATCGCCAAATACAATGATGTCGAGCGTATCTTTTGGAAAACGTGTGGTGATCAATTCAGCAAGCGCCATCGCAACTTTCTTGGCCGGTGTTATACGGTCTTCACCATATAAAATCATGCTGTGAGAAATATCAATCATCAGCGCGGTGGAAGTTTGCGTTTTCATCTCCCGTTCCTGGATCTCGAGGTCATCTTCTGTAAGCTTAAATTCATCCATCCCATGATTGATCTGGGCGTTTCTGATAGACGATGTGATATTGATGTGATCAATGGAATCGCCAAAAGAATACGGTCTTGAATCCGTTGTGAGCTCTTCACCTTCACCAGAATACGTAGTCTTATGACTTCCCGGACGTGATTTCTTCAGTTTTCCGAATATCTCTTCCAGCGATCGTTTACGGATTACCTGACCTGCCTTTTCTGTCACAGAAAAATTTCCATTGGCGGGATTCTCTTCTATATAACCTTTGTCTTTCAGTTCCTGTATGAAATCTCCCATGCCATACTCATCGCTGGTCATTTTATATTCCTTGTCCAGTTCATTCATCCATTCAAGGGCTTCATAAGGATCTCCTTTGGTGTATTGCAATAGTTGCAGAAACAGGTCGAGGAGCCGTTTAAACGGATCACCGCCATCAGCAGGAGGAATATAATTGGTGAATCGGAGGTTCAAGATGAAACTTTAACAGTGATGACTTAAATTTTTAGAATTGAAGAATAAATGTAAAACAATCCTGAGGGAAAAAGTTCAATGTTCTATAAAACTGCAGCGCCAACGCATTGTCAGATTCAGTACCTAAAATTAAAAGTAGCAGTCAGCATCCATGATGTACCGGACCAAACAGTTTTTAACTAATCTGTAAAGAATAAATTTCTTGTACTAAAAAAAAGAAGGCAGACAATTCTGTCTGCCTTCTTGCTCCCCTCCAGGACTTGAACCTAGGACCTACTGATTAACAGTCAGCCGCTCTAACCAACTGAGCTAAAGAGGAGTAAATGGGACGGCAAAAATAGAGTTTTCGCTTAAAAAAGAAAACTTTACTTCAAATTGACTGAATAGACTCAAAACATCCTTAAAACATTCTGTCTTATCAGGAATTTCACGGCTTGCAGTTCCCTGCGATTTTTCAATGCTGCTAAAAATCCTTAACTCACTTTAGAATACAATAGCTTTAGCTTCAAGACATCTACTCTTCGTCAAACCGCAATACCATGAAAATCATGCATCTTCTCGCCTTTATCTATAAACTGCTAAAAAAAACAGTTGAAGAATTCATTGAAGACCATGCAATTAAGTACAGTGCTGCCCTGGCCTACTACACTATTTTTTCAATGGCGCCGGCAATTTTGATCATCATGTCGTTGCTTGGCTTTTTCTTCGGGCGGCAAGCCATAGAAGGTGAAGTTTATGGACAAATCAATTCTTTAGTGGGCATGCAGGCAGCGCTTCAAATACAGGATATGATTAAAAACATCAATCTCACGCAGGATACATTGTTCGCAACTGCTGTCGGAGCAGCCTTACTATTGATTGCTGCATCAGGGATTTTTGGAGAAATACAGGACTCTATCAACAGCATTTGGGGTATAAAAGCAAAACCCAAAAGAGGACTTCTGAAATTACTGATCAATCGCCTGCTTTCCTTCTCCATGCTGGTAACCATCGGATTTATTCTAACAGTTACGCTAATGATCAGTGCATTGGTGAATCTGTTGAGCACAGCTATCGGTAATTATTTTCCGGGAATCACTTTGTATTTCCTGTTCGCATTTAACAACCTGCTTACAATGGTGGCAATCACAGCGCTCTTTACCATTATTTTTAAAATACTGCCTGATGCTGTCATTAAATGGCGCTTTGTAATTGTAGGTGCGCTTGTGACAACCGGGCTTTTTATGATAGGAAAATTTGTAATTGGATATTATCTCACGAAAAGCAATATCGCTTCTATTTATGGTGCTGCCGCATCCATCATGATTATTATAGTTTGGGTTTACTACAATGCCATCATTCTCTATTTTGGAGCTGAGTTCACTCAGGTTTATACGCAACTTATCGGAGGAAAAATAACACCAAAAAAATATGCTGTACTAATTGAAAAGAAAGTTATTGAAATGAAATAGACTTTCAATTTATTAAAAAGTCAGAGAAGTGATGGGCATTCAGCAACTTCTCTGACTTTACGGGATGTTCTGAAATTTATTATATCCGGAATTCTTAATTGGGTTGCATGACCTCCGGTGTACGCGCATCCCTTCTCACAAATTTGCCATCTTTATCAAAGAACAAAACGGCATCATCAATGGGTGTATAGTAAGATTTTAAACCTGCTTCATTTTCGGTCAACCAAACCCTTGCACCTGTTTCCTTTGGATAATTTTTTATAATATATTCATTGATTGAAGCAGGCACGTTTGCTTCCGCCAACTCACTCTCCCTGCCGTAAACTTTGCCTGCCTTATCGTAAATCAACATATGATGCAAATTTTGTTGATCCGTGAAAGTAACCTTATAACGGTCTGCATCTGCTTTCCACTCTACGGCGTTCGCGGCAGGATAATCTGTCTTGAACCTGGAAATCACTGTTCCAGGTGTTTGTGCTAAGGCTACGGTTAAGCCGAAAGCCATCACCAGCATAAATAAACATTGCTTTTTCATCTTTGAAAAATTTTGTTCAGAAATAAGTTGTATTAACCAAAGAAATGCCATCCTGCAATTCTTCCGTATTCATACAATATCTTCAGATAGAATGAAAAATGAACAATGCTTTAAGTTAATAGCAGGCTACTGTTGAATTTCTATATCAATGCGGGGAATTAAATCCACATAAAGCAGGACGAATAATTAAATCAAATGGCCTTTGGCCTAAAAAACCGGTTGGCATATTAATCGCTCGCTCCATATAAACCGAAAATCATGAGCATCACGAGCAAATCAATTATTCCGGGTTTACTTATCGCAACAGCACTGAGCTTTACTTCCTGTGCACCACAAAAAGTTGTAGTGCAGCCGGAAGCTCCTGTTGTGATTGAAAAAAGTTCTCCCGGTCCAACCTATGCTTTACGAGGACCTGAATGGAGTTGGGACCGTACTAAAAAGGAGTACGTGTATGTTGCGCCGGATTTTGTTGTGAAACCAGATGGAGTTTGGGTACGCGGACACTGGCGCGAGGTAAAAGGTGGATACCAATGGGTTCCAGGTCATTGGAAGTAGCACCATGTGATGGTCATTAATTTTAAAAACTATAAAATCTAAAACAATGTCAAAGATCATTGAGAAGTCGTTCTATTTATTGTTCTGCAGTTCCGTCCTGCTTTATTCCTGCTCGGATTCAACCCAATCAGAGGATGAAGGAAAGAAAACGGCTGAAGAACAAAATGATGATAAGTTCAACACAAAGGACAGCGAAAAAGACGCACAGTTCGTAGTGGACGTCATATCAGGTAACTACTATGAGATTAATCTTGCATCATATGCAGGAATGCATAGCAGTTCTGCTGACGTAAAATCCATGGCGAAACAAATGGTAGACGACCATACAAGCATGGTGAACCAGTTAAAATCTATTGCAGCATCCAAAACTATCAGTGTTCCGATGGATGATTCAACAGAAGTAAAAAATGCTATTGACGATCTGCATGATGCAAAACCCGAGAACTTTGATAAAGCATGGGCAGATAAGATGCTGGAGAAACATACAGCATCAATCAGTAAACTCGAAGAAGGTTTAAAAGATGTGAGAGATTCTGAAATTAAGGCGTGGATAGAAGGTGCACTGCCGACAGTTCGCAAGCACTACGACATGCTTAATAAATTGAATGAAAAAACGATGTAGGTCTGATCCGGTGGTAAGTCCTACTCATCATTTTGAAATTGAAAACACTATATAAATCATAACTATGAAAAACGTTAAAGAAAGGAATCCAAAAGAGGAACATGCTACCGGAGATGCTGCTCACAAAAAGAACGAACAGGAAAAAAATGAGCATTCTACTTCACAGGAAAATGAATTCGATGTAAGTACGGAAGACAGAAATGAAAATGAAGTACAGGGAGCTACCGGGAACCAACCTTTGAGAAATGCTGAAAACGAAAATGAACGTTTCAACCAACAATTGAAACAGGCGGAAAAAAAATAATAATTAAGATGGTGCGGAGAAGACGATTCATTTAAACAAATAAAAAGAAATATGAAATCATTGGAAAGTTTAGAAAAATGGAGTGACCGACATCATTCTCCGTGGATGGATGCATTGCGGGTAGTATTGGGACTTTGCTTATTGGTAAAAGGATTTATGTTTATAGCAGATACCTCCTCTCTTGTTCGGCTATTAAATGATTTGTTCGGTATTGCAGATGGTATTGTCTGGGCGCATGCAATCGCAATCCTGCACCTGGTAACCGGATTTTTAATCGTTATCGGTCTTGCGACCAGGATCAGTTGCCTGATCGACATTCCATTGTTGCTGGTGGCGATTATTTTTGTCAATTCAAACACGGGATTCATTTCCGCAGGTGAATTATTATTTTCTATCATCGTGTTGCTGTTGCTGATTTTATTTTTTTTAACCGGGTCCGGAAGAGGCTCAGCTTATTATTACCTGGTTAACAGCAAGCGATCAAGATTAACTGATGAATCGGATGAAGAATACAAAGGCGCTTCATCTGCTTCGCCTCTTGACAAAGAAGCAAACATTCTTTAAGAAACAACTCCTTTGTAACGTTGTAAAAACAAAAGGCATCAAACTTCTGATGCCTTTTGTTTTAATGATTTTTATTGGTTGAGCACTATCAATTTGTGATCTCCTTCATCAAACTTTTTACCGGTTACGATTGATTTCAGGAAGTTAATTGCCAGAATGATCTTACTCGAATTACCATCCCAATATTCCACTTTTACCGGCCTCACCTTTACCAGCGCAATGTTGGGATCTTCTGCACCGTCGGGAAACCAAACTTTAAACAAAGGATTCCAAAGCTCCCTGATCTTTTCTTTGTCTTCTGAAATTTCGGCAGTACCGTTTATCACGACGTATGAATTCTTTGCATTACTGGCATAAGTAAGCAGCACTTTCTGATTTCTTGAAATTTCCCTCACCTTCTTCGAATTATCCTGGGTAAAAAACCACAGCGTACCATCCTGTTCAACTTCCGTGGCCGCCATGGGTCGCCCATTCAGCTCCCCTTCCACCGAAGTAGTAATCATCATGCAGGAATGAATGTCCTTCAACAATTCGCGGAACTTTTCAAGATCTTTTGATTCTGAATTTTGCTCTTTTTCCATAGTTCTGTTTTTTTATTTCCCTGGCAACAGATAAAAATGTGCCATGCAGCGCATCAACGGAAATCGCGTTTAGATCGCTTTTGAACATGGGGAAACGGGAAGATTATTTCTCAAATTCCTATACACTGTTCAATCCAAGGGCACAACCGGAAAAGACGCTCACATATAGTTTCTGCGGACATAAAAGACTAAAGTATGTTTGCGGAATTTACAAAGAGAGTGCAGGAAAGAAAAAAATAGGTCAACAACAATAGGCTCCGTTTCTTAATAAATAGTCTTCTACTTAAAAGGCTTTTTTATCACGAATCTTTCTTTCGGGATATTCACCAGCTTTTCTTTCCAGTTTTCTGCAAACAGGTATTGCAACACTTCCTGTTCGGCACCGAAGAAAATCATTTTTGAAATGTATAAGTTGGCACCTTTCAAAAAAGTATCTTCTATATCCTTAGGGTTGTCGGAAGTTGAAAACATAATGATGGGTACATGATCGAATCTCTTATTCTCTCTTATTTCTTGCAAACATTGTTTGCCGTTTTTAAATGGCATATTAATATCCATGAATATAATATCAGGTGGTGGAGGTTGCTCGACTTTTAAAATGTATTGCATTAACTTTTCACCATCTTCAACATTGTCGAGCTGAACTTTAATTCCCGCCGCAATAATAGATTCTTTAAAAAACTCATAGTCATCACTATCATCATCCGCGAAAAGAATATGGATAGAATTCGTTGCACTTGACATTTGGTGGTTTTGAAGGCAATATAACCATAGTTTCTTGCATATTTCACAATAAAACCAAAGTATAAAAATCAGCAGTTTGCCTCTGGAAAATCGTACTGCTATTGATTGAAGCTGCGTCGTTTTGGGGATTGTTTTGCTTTTTTTTGTACATGATTATTCTCCGCTTCATCCATTGAATGCGTTTGATGCAGGTTAATTTCATTTTCAGCCAACCGCGATAATTTCACGTAATATTTTTTCAATACCTGCAATTCTTCTTCTGTCAGGTCTTCCACATCAATCAGTCGATTGCTTGCATGCCCGTTCGCAGCAATCACTTCGTTTAATTTAAGTTGCAGGGCCATTGTGTCTTTATTCTGAGATTGCTGAATGATAAAAACCATTAAAAAAGTGATGATCGTAGTACTGGTGTTGATCACCAACTGCCACGTGTCGGAATAATCGAAAAAAGGACCTGTTATTCCCCATACTATAGCCAGCCCGGCGGCTGTAAGAAATGCACCGGGTCGTCCTGTTATTTTAGTTATCGTGGTTGCAAGATGGTCAAAGAATCTCGAGGTCTTTTTTACTTTCTTTTTCATCGAAGAAATATTTAATGCCTGTTAAACGAAAAAATATCCGCGTTTTTATTGGGTTTCTTCAGGAAGATATCAGCAATAATTTCCGCACCAATTTGGGAGAAAACAATACCGTTTCCACCAAACCCAAGGCAGAAATAAGCATTCGGCATCTTGTGACAGGCCCCCACATAAGGTAAGCCATCCCTCGTAACACCAAACGTTCCTGTCCAGTTAAATTCAGGTTCAAAGGTCAGGTGAGGAAATTGTATACTTATCGACAACAATGCAATCGATTCCTTTTTGCACCAGCTCATATGCAACCAGTGCTCCGGATATGCCACCTCCGAGAATTGCGATATCGGCACAAATGGATTTTTTTAGTTGACGATAATTGAAAGGCAAGCCACTTTTTATCAACCAGAATGGATAGCCGGATTTTAGATTCATCAATAGGTTTTTATCACTGCTTTTCAATAAATCAAGAACGGGATTTGAAAATAACTGCGTCCTTTAATTCACCACCGGTTTTTGCCAATTACTTTTTCAAAACCCGTTCCCGAGAAAAAAGATCCGGCCATGCTGCAATCCTTTATTCTTCCGCAGCTTCCACATTTATGCCTTCTTCTGCAATTTCAGTCAATAATTTATCCGCTTCCTTTTCTTCATTCAGTGTTTCTTCCAGTACAGAAGCTTCTTCGTTAAGTCCGAGCGTTTTTGCTAACTGCGCCAAACCACCATACGTGGCAATTTCATAGTGTTCTACTTTTTGCGCTGCCATGATGAGTCCTACGTCCCTCGTCATTGTTCCGGCATCAGTGTCTTCAATGATGCTTTCTCCCTCTTTTGTTAGTCCTTCCATAGCATCACATTTTTTCGCCTGTGCCTTTTCCCCAATCATTTCAAATACCTGCTCCAAACGAGTGACATGACCACGGGTAACTTCCAGATGGTCTTCAAATGCCTGCTTCAATTCATCAGTCGTTGCTGCCTTTTGCATTTTAGGAAGTGTTTTAACGAGGTGTTTTTCAGCCCAATAAATGTCTTTCAATTCATCCGTAAAAAAATCTTTCAATTCGGTGTGCTGATCCATTGTGGCATCCTGATCTTCTGCTTTCTTCTTTAGCGCAGAAGGCGCACTTTTTTTTATCTCTTTCTTTTCCATGGTATATTTTTTTTGGTTAAAAGATTTGCTGCCTGTTTTAAAAATTATGCCAACTGATGTTAAGCGGTACAGCCGTTTCAATTTGTTGATATTGTAAAAAGTGCTACACATATGAGTAATGAATTCTACGTTTCTGTGCTCGTACTTGATAAAATTTAATATCTGAAACGACTTAAACAATCAGCATTGGATTTGCAGATTAACCATTTCACACAATTATAGTATGGAAGCAGCCAGCAATCTCGAATCACCAGTTAACACAGAAAATAAGGTGAAAAAAAACCGTTTATCCCAATTCTTTCATCATATACCTTCCACATGGGATCTTCTTAAAAAAACTTTTAAAGCATGGAATGAAAGAGATCCATTCCGTGAAAGCGCGATCATTGCCTATTATGCGATCTTCTCGCTTCCAGCGTTGCTGGTGATTGTAGTTGCTGTTGCCGGATTTATTTTCGGAAAAGAAGCGGTAACCGGACAATTGTCGAGGCAGATTAGAGATATGATGGGAGCTGACACCGCAAAACAGATAGAGGAAATGATTGCGAACGCGTCCATTGGCAACAAATCAATATGGGCAACCATAATAGCTGTGATCACACTGCTCGCGGGTGCAACAGGTGTATTTGTTCAGTTGCAAAAAACACTCAACATGATCTGGGAAGTGAAACCAGCGCCGAAGAAAAAGGCTTTTCTTCAATTTGTAAGAACGCGTCTGCTCTCCTTCGGAATGATATTGTCGATTGGCTTTCTACTGATTATTTCACTCGTAATAACAGCAATAATTTCTGCTCTTGGCCAATGGTTGCAACAACAATTGCCGGACTTAACCATTGTGATACTGCAGGCATTAAATTTTTTGATTTCATTTGCCATCATCAGTTTATTATTTGCGTTGATTTATAAATACATACCCGACGCTAAGATTCAATGGAATGAAGTTGTTTGGGGCGCCATATTAACCGCTGCACTTTTTTCCATTGGTAAATTAGCGCTTGGTCTATATTTCGCGAAGGCCAATCCAACAAGCACGTATGGCGCGGCAGGTTCAGTGATACTGATCATGTTATGGATTTCCTACTCCTGCATGATTTTTTTCTTTGGTGCAGAATTTACCAGGCAATCCAAACTGATGGATGGAAAAAAAATTATTCCGGCGGAGGGAGCCATGAAAGATCCTGAAGGAAAAATCAAACTTAAAAGCTGATACCACTGCGTGTTAGGGAGCTTGCATCCCTCTGTTTGAGCCGTGGCATTATTTTTATTTATCAATTCCAAAACTTACTACTATGCTAAAATGGGCCGCTATTTTTCTTGTTATTGCAATTGTTGCCGGCATCTTCGGATTCACAGGTATTGAAGCAGGTGCTGCTTCCATTGCAAAAATTCTGTTCTTTATCTTTATCGTTTTGTTTCTGGGAACATTGCTTTTCGGGAGCATGCTTTTTAAAAAGAGATAACGAACAAAATCAAAAAAATCCACTGCCGGCCTGGTTCAGCAGTGGATTTTTAATTTAAAAGAAGCTTGGAAATTATCTTGTTTATCAAAATAAAAATAATTTTCGAGCATGCTTATTCCCATTGTGTAGATATCAATGCTCATTCCACTATTATTTATTGCATAAACGAAACAACAGGCAATTGAGGAATGATTTTTTCTGAATGTCCAATCAATATTTGTTCACAAAATAAATAGCTATGAAACGGATAACAATAAGTGTACTGGTAATACTCATGAGTTTTACCTTTTTCAAAAGTAATGCACAGGTTCCGGGTAAATTTTACCTGGGCGCCAGGTTCATGCCTACGATTTCAGATTTTAAGGTTTCGCAATCAAATGGTGATCTTTATAAAACACAGGCGGTTATCGGATATGGATTCGGAGGGCTGCTCGGGATTAATCTGACAGATCACGTAGGATTGCAAGGAGAATTGCTTTATTCGCCGCTCGCCCAGGATTACGTCGACAACATGAATGTGAACAGGAGAATTACGCTTAATTACGTGAATATTCCTTTGCTGCTTGTACTCAATACCAATAGCAGTAGTCCAGTCAATCTTAACTTTGCTGTAGGACCTCAGTTTGGCATACTGGCAGGATCATCATTCGACGCAACAGGGTCAGCGGAAGGCGATACTATAACAGCTGTTTTTGCTGCAAAGCCCGCTGACATTGGAATTGCTTACGGTGCGGGACTTGATTTTAGCATTGTCCCCAATTTTTCAATTGACATAGGTTATCGGGGCGTAATTGGTCTGGTGGATGTCAGCGATCAAAGCAAGTCCATTACCACGGATCAGTATTATTTACTTGACAGGTCTCATTTGATGACCTATGCAGTTTATGCAGGGGTTAAATTCAAATTCTAGTTTCATTTCACTGTGGGAAAGGAACAGGATTAAGGTTTGACATGTTCCTTCCCGCAGTTATATTTTCCCTCTTAAACTATGAAATACTCAAATTACAAAGCATTAAATATATTTATATATGTTTCAGCCGCTTTAGCTTTAATTGCAACCTTCATTAGCATTGGTTCAGGAGTTTATCTGCGGAAAACGATAGACAAAGCAATCGTAGAAAATGATTCTCTTCCCTATAAAATTGAGTATGGTGCCTTATATGTAAATCTGCTGACAGCTTCCGTTTGCGCTACAGATATATTAATTGATTCAAAAAGTGATTCAGGAACAAACAACATAAACATTCGTGCCGCTTCTATCACACTTTCCGGAATCAATTTTTTCAAATACCTCAGCAATAAATCTTTATCCGCAAGCCACGTAACCATTGAGCATCCGTACGTCCACCTTTCCAATTTTGATACAACACAGGTTAAGAAGGATAGTACCAAGGAGATTAATTTGTACACAACCCTACATCAAAATGGTCTGACAGATTTTAAGCTTGGCACTTTCAGGATTGAACACGGGGAAATAAAAGTATCATCAAAGGATACCACCGATCTGCTGCTAACGATTCGTGATGTGAATTATGAGCTCCATGACATCCTTATCGACTCCACACTTATCAGATCAGAAAAAAGGTTTAATGCAGGTGAAATGAACGCTTCCATTAACGGCATCCAGGGTCATTTTCTCAAAGGACTCTATGCTTTCCAGGTCCCGGCACTTCGCTTATCCGGTAAAAACAACATACTTACTGTCGATTCCATTTTACTTCATCCATCGGTTAAGAAAGAAAAATTTGCCACACAACTTGGACATCAGTCAGATTGCGTACAACTAAAGTTGATTGATTTAAAAATTCATTCCGCCGCCTTTACCGATATCATATTACTTGGATCGGTTTTGCTTGATCAGATTGAAATAGGTTCTTTTATTCTTCATGACTATCGGGATAAAAATATCGCGCGTGCTCCCGGCGTTAAACCTTTGCCACGCGAAATGTTACTTGACTTGTCTTTTCCGCTGACCATAAGAGAAATTATCCTCGCTGACGGAGATATCACTTACGAAGAGCTGGCAGAAGGAGCAACTGAAAGTGGTTCATTAAACATCTCCAAAATAAAAGGATCCGCAACAGGAATTTCGAATGTTGAAATGGAAAAAAGTGACACGATGCAGGTGGAGGGTACAGGATTGTTGATGAATCAGGCGACCGTAGGAACACATGTCTCCTTTCTTCTTGCAGAAAATAAATTTTTCACTTCCATGAATATGGAAAGCTATGACATGAAGATTCTCAATCCCATGATCAAGAATTTTGCTCCCATGGAAATTAGCAAAGGCAATGCGAAACGTATGCAGATGTGGTGCGCTGCTGACAATGTAAAAGGAACCGGACAAATGACATTTGTTTATTCAGATCTCGAAGTGAAATCATTGGAAGATAAAAACAGCAGTGAAGTTGTTAACGGGTTGAAAAATTTTATTGCAAACGAAATCATTTTGGTTCAGGAGAATCCTAAGAATGATGTGCTGCGTGTTGGAAAAATTGACTACACACGTGATCCTGAACGAAACATTATCAATTATTCCTGGAATCTCACCTTCAGCGGGTTTAAATCTTCTATTGGTCTTGAGGAAGAAAAGTTAAACAAACCCGCTAACGCGGATTTGCCACATGCAAAATCCCGCTTAGCTAAGAAATAAAAATCCTACGCTTTGTCAATCGCTTTAAAATAATAATTGTTTGTAAACCTTCGTAGTTCCGGGGAGGTTAAAAGCACTGCATTTTTGAATTAAAGCATTCAGGTCCAGCTTTCAGATCACAGAGTGCAGCAGCATTAAATTTGTCTTCTTATCAAAACATCTGAGATCACTGTCAGCTTACTTTTGTTTCAGTAAAGAAGTTTCTGCTTTCTTTTTCGGAAGCTTAAACTTAAATATCTGTTTACCCGGCGAAGGAATATTATCACCTAATAAGATTCCCCAGGCTTTAAGCGAATCAACACGGTCAAATATAACTTTCAGTATTGCTGTCAATGGAATAGACAAGAACATTCCGGGCACGCCCC